>NZ_JBPVWS010000023.1:0-64433 GCF_053470365.1 Stutzerimonas tianxiuensis
CCTTGGAAATGGCAGAGCAGACCGAGGTTTGACCATGTATAGCGACGGTCGAAGTCAGGCCGTCGCTAACCGGCCAAAAGCGACCAGTCGTAACGGGCAATCATCGGCCAACTATTTAGTGCTTCACAATCACCCAGAGCAAGAATAGAGTAAAGATTACTACCTAATAGGTATTCTACTCTACATGAATAGTTGGCTATCTCTGATCATCGCCTTGCCGACCGCTAACGCCACAGAGCGGATGCGTGCCTGGCGTGCCCTCAAGAGCAGTGGCGCAGCGGTACTGCGCGATGGTGTCTATTTGCTGCCTGATACTCCCGCCTGCCGGGAAGCGTTGGAAGCTGTTGAGCGCGACGTGCTGGGTAGCAATGGCACGGCCTTTCTGTTGCCCATCAATGATCCGCAAGGCGAGCGCTTTATCGAGTTGTTCGACCGTAGCGAGGACTACGCCAAGCTGCGCGTCGAGATCGAGGCGTGCCAGGCTCAACTGACTTCGGATAACGCCCTCACTAGCACCAAGCAGGTACGCAAGCTGCGCAAGGCATTTGCGCAGCTTGCGGCCATCGACTTCTTCCCTGCGGCAGCGCGGAAACAGACCGACACGGCCCTCAAAACACTTGAAACGGCCATCAGTCGGGCACTTTCGCGGGATGAGCCGAGCAGTCAGGATCAGCCTATCGAACAGCTGGATCGCCGCGACTACCAGGGCCGCCTCTGGGCTACGCGCAAGCGGCCCTGGGTCGACCGCCTGGCCAGTGCCTGGCTGATTCGGCGCTGCATCGATCCGAGAGCCCGCATTCTCTGGTTGGACACACCGAATGATTGCCCTGCTGACGCGCTGGGCTTCGATTTCGACGGTGCGACCTTTAGCCATGTCGGCAGTCGCGTCACCTTCGAAACCCTGCAAGCCAGCTTTGCACTGGTCGAGCCAGGCCTAAGCCGCATCGCGGCTCTGGTGCATTACCTGGATGTCGGTGGCGTTCAACCCGCTGAGGCTGTTGGCATCGAGCGTGTATTGGCCGGGCTGCGCGAAACCATCCTCAATGACGACCAGTTGCTAACGGCTGCTTGCGCCATCTTCGATGGGTTGCTGGCGGCATTTGTGAAAGAAGAGACCCCTGATGAATGAAACCACACTGCCGCCTGTAGAGCAGGATCTGCCACGTGCCGAGCCTGTCAGTTTGTTCCAGGCTTTTCTGTTCTGGCTCAAGCTCGGTTTCATCAGTTTCGGCGGCCCAGCCGGACAGATCTCGATCATGCACCAGGAGCTGGTGGAGCGTCGGCGCTGGATCTCTGAGCGGCGTTTTCTGCATGCGCTGAACTACTGCATGCTGCTGCCCGGCCCGGAGGCCCAGCAACTGGCCACCTATATCGGCTGGCTGATGCACCGCACCTGGGGTGGTGTGATTGCCGGGGTGCTGTTTGTGCTGCCCTCGCTGTTTATCCTGATCGCGCTGTCGTGGGTCTATATCGCTTTCGGTGATGTGCCGGTGGTGGCCGGACTGTTCTATGGGATCAAGCCCGCCGTGACCGCCATCGTGGTGCAGGCCGCTCATCGCATCGGCTCCCGTGCCCTGAAGAACAACTGGCTGTGGGCGATAGCTGCCGCCTCGTTTGTGGCGATATTCGCCCTCAACCTGCCGTTCCCGCTGATCGTGCTGGTGGCCGCAGTGATCGGTTATTTCGGTGGGCGTTTCGTCCCAGAGAAGTTCAGCATCGGCGGTGGTCATGGCGCGGCCAAGCAGTCTTACGGCCCAGCGCTGATTGATGATGAAACCCCGACACCGGAACATGCGCGCTTCCGCTGGCCACGACTGCTCTTGCTGGCAGCGATAGGTGCAACGCTGTGGGCGTTGCCCATGGGGCTGTTGACCGCTCTATTCGGCTGGGAAGGCACGCTGACGCAGATGGGCTGGTTCTTCACCAAGGCCGCACTGCTGACCTTCGGCGGTGCCTATGCGGTACTACCCTATGTCTACCAGGGTGCAGTCGGCCACTACGGCTGGCTGACCCCGACACAGATGATCGACGGTCTGGCTCTGGGTGAAACTACGCCAGGGCCACTGATCATGGTGGTGGCCTTCGTCGGTTTTGTCGGTGGCTACGTGCAGCAGGTATTCGGTGTCGATCAGGCCTTCTTGGCCGGTGTCGTGGCCGCCAGCCTGGTCACCTGGTTCACCTTCCTGCCGTCCTTCCTGTTCATTCTTGCGGGCGGCCCGCTGGTGGAATCGACCCACAACGAACTGAAGTTCACCGCGCCGCTGACGGCCATCACCGCCGCCGTGGTCGGGGTAATCCTCAATCTGGCGCTGTTCTTTGGTTATCACGTGCTCTGGCCGCAAGGCTTCGAGGGGGCTTTCGACTGGCCTTCGGCGCTAATTGCCCTGGCGGCAGCGGTAGCCTTGTTTCACTTTAAACGCGGTGTCATCCAAGTGCTGATGGCCTGTGCTTTGGCCGGACTGGTGGTACACCTGCTGCAAAACTGAGAGGTAGAAGATGAGCAGAATCTCGATATGCGAACTGGCGGAATGGCAGGCAGCAGATCGGGCGTTCACTTTGCTGGATGTGCGCCGTACGAGCGTGCGGCTTGCCGATGCCGAAGAAATTCCCGACGCACACTGGCGTGATCCCGAGGCTGTCTTCACCTGGAAAGATCAGGTTTCACGGGACAGGCCAGTGATTGTCTATTGCGCCAAGGGGCGTGAAATCAGCCAGGGCATCGCCGCCACATTGGAGGCCATGGGCCTGGATGCTCGCTTCTTGATCGATGGCTTTGCTGGCTGGTACGGCGCTGGCCGGCCCACCCGTAGCATATCGAGGTAGTGGATCTCCGCCGATATGACGCGATAGTCGCTGGCACTAGCCGAGCGAGCGGATCATGTGTAGTACGGCCAGATGCCCGGGGTAGAACCAATAACCCCAGCGCTTGACCGGCCAGACCCTGAACTGGCGCAGTCGGCGCAGCAGCCACAACCCAAGCAAGGGTGCGACAAACGCAGTGATCACGATCAGCAAGGTATAGGGCTGCAATTCCCACTCGGCGAGCCAGCGGTTGCGACTATTGGCCAGTACGCACAGTGCGGCAGGCAATAGCCACACAAGCCCTGGGCGCTGAATGGCCAGCAGCAACGCTGCCGGCAGCAGTGCGCCGAAAACGCCGTACATCAGGCGCTCTTGCATCAGCACCGCGACAGTCACGCCGGCCAGAGCCAGGATCAAACCGTCGCGACCACGGTGATGTGCTCCCCAGGTGATAAGCAGGCCCAACAGCAGCGAAGGCATAACGTTGAGCGTGCTGCTGTCGTTAGAAAGCAGGCGATAGGGCAACTCCGAGATCACTGCAAACGCAGTCATCCAGCACATGTAGCGAACGTTGTTATCGGAATACAGCTCACCTGTTTGCGAGCGCGCGACATTGGCGGCGATCCCCAGGCAGAACATTGGAAAGGCTAAGCGCCCAACGATGAACAACCATCCGTTGTCAGGCCAGATGTAGCGCAGGTGATCCAGCAGCATGGTCAGCATCGCCAGCCACTTGATCAGATCCAGGTTGGTGTCGCGCTTCTGCAGGCTCACCCAAACCACCCAAGCGTCATGGCAGCTAGTGCCAGATAGCGAGTGGTCTTAGCCAGCATCACGATCAACAGAAAGCTCCAGAAGGGTTCTCGCATGACACCCGCGACGACTGTGAGTGGATCACCAATGATCGGCACCCAACTGAGCAGCAGTGACCAGCGACCGAAGCGGTGATAAGCCTGCTGAGCCTTTTCCAGTTTGCCCTCGCTGACGGGAAACCAGCGCTTGTGTCTGTAGCGCTCGATAGAGCGACCCAGCAGCCAGTTCAGTACCGAGCCCAGTACATTACCCGTGGTGGCGACCGCCAGCAGCGCCCAGACCGCATAGCGGTCAGTCAGCAGCAACCCGACCAGCACCGCCTCCGACTGCATGGGTAGCAACGTGGCAGCACCGAAGGCAGCGAGGAACAGGCCGAAATAACCGGATAACTCCCACATCGGCTAGGCGTTCAGGCCGATCCAGCCGTGGAAGCCGACGTAAACCCCCACACCAATGATCAGTAGGCTGGACAGGTAAGGAGCGCGACGGGCCACAGCACCCAGCCAGGGCCAACGATTGGATGCCTGGCGTGCGCCGATAGCAGCGGCTGCACCAACGGTAACCAGAGTTATAGCCAGACCGATGCTGAAACACAGCACCAGGACGGCACCCAGGGTGACTTCTTTCACTTGCAGGCAGAGCAGCAGCACGGTGATCGCTGCCGGGCAGGGAATCAGTCCGCCAGTCAGACCGAACAGGATGATCTGGCCGGTGGTGACATTGCGATTGCTGAAGCGTTTACGGATGTCGTTGGCATGCGCTCGCTCATGGGCATCCTGGTAGCCCTCCAGCGACAGCTCTAGCCCCTCCAGCTCGGAATGATCATGCTCATGACGGTGGCTTTGCTCGCGGAACTCCAGGTCATAGTCGTGGGAGTGATCAGCATGGCCGAGGCTCAGGCGCGCAGTGAACTCATGGGGCTCGGGAATATCGTCCAGTGACTCTAGGTAGTCACACCGGTCGACGAAGCGAAACTGCTGGGCCAGGCCATCGGGGCGAGTCGTCAGCAAGCTTACTTCAGCAGCCGGCCAGGCATGACCACTCAAGGTCTTCAGCCGCCAGCGCGGAGGGGCGCCTTCTTCGAAGATCGACAGCTCGATACGCCCGTGCCCTGTGTCGATACGCTGCGTTTCATCGTGGTGGTGATGGTCGTGTTGATGCTCATCACCTTCCTCGAAGCGCCACATCTGCTCGCCACGCCAGGTGCGCCAGAGCATCCACAGGGCGATGGTGATAATGATTACGGCGGACGCTAGCTGGAAATAAGGCTCGGTAGTTTCGGCATCCAAATTCTGCCCCAGGTACATGCCGCCCATGGCCACCAGCCAGACTACGGCGGTGTGCGAAAGCGTTGCGGCAAGGCCTAGCAGAATGGCCTGCTTCACCGTGCCACGAATGGCCACGATAAACGCCGCCATCATGGTCTTCGAGTGCCCAGGCTCCAAGCCGTGCAAAGCACCCAGCAGAATGGCGCTGGGGAAGTACAGCCAGGCCTGCGAGCCCCCCTGTTGCAGCAATTCGGCGAAACTCGACATGGGAGGGGCCTAGAGGTACTTGGTGATTTGCTTGAAGTCTTCGAGTGAAGCGCGCTCGCCTACCGCAAGTGCTTCGACTGTATGTTCCAGACAGTGGTCGATATGGTCTTGGATAAGCACACGCTTGGCCTGGCAGACGGCTTTTTCCACGGCATGTAGCTGCTGAGCAATGTCGACGCAGGCCCGGCTGTCTTCAATCATGGTGACGATGCTGCGCAGGTGGCCCTCCGCACGCTTCAACCTTTTGATGATGTCGCCATGACTTTGGTGCTGGTGGCCGTGTTCGTGATCGCTCATGCCTTGAGTCTCGTGCGTCGATGAATTACGCTCCCATGCTATCCCCCTGGGGGGGATATGGTCAAACCGGCTACCTCTCCATAAAAGCCACTCGCTTAGGCATCGAAAGAACCACAACATGCTCAGCAATCCCATTAGCACCAAGGTGATTTTTGCCCTTGCTCTCGCCATATTGCTGGCTTGGGCCGGGCATACCTCTGCGCTGTTTATGGGATCGAGCCAGCCTTCCTTGAGTGGAAATGACAGTGCTCATTCGCATGCGCATGGTGATGAGACGCAGGCCTGTGCTGCGTACGGGGATCACTGCCACTCGCCGCTGACAGCCGACCACTTGCATGAAACACCGCATCTGACCGCGCTGCTGAGAATAAGCACGCTGCCAGAACGTGCGCAGCCGATACTCGCCCCTCGCTACTCCATTCCTCCAAGCCCGATCTTCCTGATCGAGCGGCCACCGCGCGCCACATTCGTGCTCTGACACAGGCCGCTGTGCGGCCCAAGCCCCCTTTAATTTAGGACTCAACCATGCATTCGCTATCTATGGGCGCAATGGACTCATCTGTCGTGCGTCCGAATCGCTCGTTACTACTGTTGCTGCTTTTCACGGCATTGCTGTTTCTAGGCATGCCTGAGGCGCTGGCCCACGCCGTTGCCGAGGGCGACAAGGGCTTTATTCAGGAAAGCTCCGGGGTGATGGTGCTGCCGTTTATCTACATGGGCGCTAAGCACATGATCACCGGCTACGACCACCTGCTGTTCCTCTTCGGAGTGATCTTCTTCCTCTACCGCCTGAAGGATGTTGGGCTCTACGTCACCCTGTTCGCCGTGGGCCACACAGTTACGCTGTTGTTCGGTGTGCTGGCAGAAATCAGCATCAGCTCCTATGTGATCGACGCCATCATCGGTTTCTCGGTGGTGTACAAGGCGCTGGATAACCTGGGCGCATTCCAGCGCTGGTTCGGCCATCAGCCGAACACCAAAGCGGCCACGCTGATTTTCGGCCTGCTGCATGGCTTTGGTCTGGCGACCAAGATTCAGGAATACGAGATCTCGGCAGATGGCCTGATCACCAACCTGATCGCCTTCAACGTCGGCGTCGAAATCGGCCAGCTCCTGGCCCTGAGCGCCATCCTGATTGTCATGGGCTACTGGCGACGCACCGCCAGCTTCTGGCGCCATGCATATACCGCAAACGTCGCCATGATGAGCGCCGGTTTCCTCTTGATGGGTTACCAGCTCACCGGCCTGATCGTCTCTCAGTAAGGAATTCTCAGCATGTTCAATACCAAGCTTCCGACCCAAAGCGAATTGCCTACCAGCCGCCAACTGTTGCGCTCCACTGTGATCGCCGTGGGCGTTGCCGCAGCCTTACTGGTCACTGTAGTGATGCCTTCGGAGTACGCCATCGACCCAACGGGCGTTGGCCGCTTACTCGGCCTGACCCAGATGGGCGAAATGAAGAAAACCCTGGCCGAAGAAGCGGCTGCGGATGCAGCGGTTCAACCCGCTGCGGCCCCCGTTGTGCAAGCCCCCGTGCCTGTTCGGCCGGTAGTTCAAGAGCAAGTCGCGGCAGTGCCTGTGGCTGAACCAGCCGCAGAGCCACAGCCAGCCCTGAAGTCTGACGAGATAACCGTCACCCTGAAGCCAGGTGAGGCCAGTGAAATCAAGCTGGAGATGCTGAACAAGGCCACGGTCAGCTACGAGTGGGCAACCAATGGCGTACCGGTCAACCACGACACTCATGGCGAGCCTTACAACGGCCCCAAGGGCTACTACCACAGCTACAGCAAAGCCAAGCAGATCAAGGGTGACAAAGGCGAGTTCACCGCCATTTTCGACGGCACACACGGTTGGTTCTGGCGCAACCGCAGCAACCAGGACGTGACCATCACGCTGAAGACCAAGGGCGAGTACCTGAGCGTCAAACGCGTTATCTGAGGCACATAGCCCCTGCGTCAGCCGGCACAGGGGCTTCTACTTTCATGATCGAAACAGAAAGGATTACATGATGAAAAGCACAACTACCCTGAGTCGCTCCCTGCTGTTGGTTTGTCTGCTTGGTCTGCTGTCGGCCTGTGGCGGCGGCGAGCCGGAAACCCAGTCCGAAGTCGAAAGCCACGGTCACGCTCACGACTAAGATCTGAAACGCTGTGTTGTCACGAGCGAGGAGCCTACTTGTTCGTGACAATCAGCAAATGCCTCTTCTTCTCGGCTACCGCTACATCATGCACTTTAGGTGTGACTGCTTTTGGCCGATTCTGTTGAAAAAGTAGGTTTAGCGGCAGCAAGGCGGTCGGATGTACCTGCTGTCGAAGTGGCTGCAAGCCACTTCAAGTTACCTTTCGGCGTTTCACTGAGCGTCCTTGCTCAGGTTTGAGGGTTAATTCGAGGGTTTCTGCTCGCCACAGGCGTACCTATCCCGTGAGCGGTGGCCCTTGAGGCAAAAGCTTGGCCATGCGGCGCAGGTTCTGCACCATCGCAGCCATGGTGAATTCGTCAGTGGCGCCTGTCAGGCCACGCAGTCGTAAACGGTCGAGTTTCATGATCCGTTTAAGATGGGCGAAAAGCATCTCCACCTTCTTCCGTTCGCAACGTGAGACGAGGTATTCCGGTGTCTTGGCGATGCGTCGAGCCACATCGCGGGCAGCCTCATGGATGCTGCGAACGATCTTCCGATTCGGTGTGTTGGGGCAGCATTTCGCTTTCAACGGACAGGTGACGCAGTCGGTTTGGCTGGAGCGGTAGATGATGGTGTTGGCCTTGGTTACCCGCGATCTTTTCTGGGTGAAGGCGCGCCATTCACTGCGTAGCGGTTTGCCGGTTGGGCAGCGATATTCATTGGCTTCCTGATTCCAGTGGAAGTCGTTACTGGAGAGACTGTCGTCCTTGCGCTCAGTCTTGTCCCACACCGGCACATGCGGCTCGATGTCCTTCTCTTCGACCATCCAGGCCAGCATCGGGGCAGTGCCATAGGCGGTGTCGCCGATGAGGCGTTCCGGTGTGAGGTCGAACTGCGCTTCGACACGCTCGACCATCGTCCTGGTCGAGTCGACTTCGGTGGTACGGTGCGCCGGGGTCGCTTCCACATCCATGATCACACCGTGCTCAGTGTCGATCAGGTAATTTGTGGAGTAGGCAAAGAAGGCCGGGCCGCCTGGTGCTGCTGTCCAACGGGACTGAGGATCGGTGAGCGAAATCTTCTTGGGAAGAGCCTCAGCCAACGCATCTTCATCAAGTGCTTCGAGGTACTCGCGCACGGCGCGGCTGCTGAGCTTTGGATCGCTCCAATCGACTTCATCTCCCACCACCCCACGTTGCCGGCTGGCATCCGCCTTGATGATGCTGGCGTCGACGGCGAAACCTTCGCCCTTGACTAGGCCGGCTGCCATGCAGCGCCGCAGCACTTCATTGAACAACCAGCGGAACAGATCGCTGTCACGGAAACGGCCATGGCGATTCTTCGAGAAGGTCGAGTGATTAGGTACTTCGTCTTCCAGACCCAGCCGGCAGAACCAGCGATAGGCCAGGTTCAGGTGCACCTCTTCGCACAATCGCCGCTCGGAACGAATGCCATAGCAGTAGCCGACGACCAGCATGCGCACCATCAACTCCGGGTCAATCGAGGGGCGCCCGATGGGGCTATAGAAATCCGCCAGGTAGGCACGCAGATCACTGAGATCCAGGCACTGGTCGATGCTTCGCAGGAGATGTTGGGCCGGGACGTGATCTTCCAGATTGAACGAGTAGAACAGGCGCTGCTGTCCTCCCGGTAACTGTCCCATCATGCTGTTCGCCTCCACGCCCGCTGACAAAGCAATTTTGCCAACGGCATGGGGAGGTCGCTACTTTTTCAACAGAATCGGCCGATTTCTGCCTGTCGTAACTGGCAGAAATTGGCCAGTTGCAGCTTGGCAGGGATACACGCCCGCTCGCTGTAATCTGCTTCTAACAAGTCGACCTTGTTCCGCTCAGGGTCAAGGCTGCCGTCGTCATCTATCGTGCATCCTTTGCATGTTATGTTTTTCTGCGATCCGTCGGTCATCTGATGCGAAGCTGGGTCACAGCGTGAGCCAGTTCGCCCAGTTTTCGTATATTTCCGACGGTAGAACGGTCTGAAATCGAATCCCGGGTGCTCAGCGATCGGTCACCATTTGGCTCTTACAAAGAAGAGAGCCTTCGTCATGAGCAAAGAAGCACAAACGATAGTCACCCTGCTGGATCAGCAGTACGAGCAGCTGCTTACGGACGCGAGATGCTTGGTAGCAAGCTATGTGGATACGTCCATGAAGCTGTACAAAAAGACCGGGGTCAAATCTGTTGTGGCCGGCGTATCAATCAAGCAGGTGAGCCCGAATGCGTATTCGATCTACTGGTGCAAACTGGTGCCGCTGCAAGGACAAAAAAACAAATTCGCGCCCCTGACTATTGCCAAGGGGAATGGCAAACATAAATACCCGGCTTCCTCGTTTGAGTTTGTTGAATACCCATACCGTCACCTCGTTCTGCAAGTTGAGGGGCGACTTGCAGAGATTCGCCGCGTTGCGAGCGAGAATCGTCAGCTACGTCGTACGTTGGTCGCTTATGAGAAGAAGCTGTCTAGATACCAAGCGCTTAATCATGGCGACCTCTATTCGGCAGGGTAGCGGCTGAGTACCTATAAGCAGTGCCTAACAGATTTGACCCGATTGTAAATCCCGAAAGCCCCGTGCAGCTTGGTCTGGCGGGGCTTTCTCGTATCAGCAGTGAACTACGGCGAGATACATTGCTGCGCTTGATCAGGGAAGGCGACGGGTTCGAGCTATAAGCAGTGTAGGGCGCTAAATCTACTCGCCGTCAGCCAGCAGGCCCATACAGGCAGGGGCGGAGGCCGTATTTGCTATTAGCAGTGACGCTTGCGACCAAGTCAGCCGGCCAGCTTTGACCTGTATTAGTAGTGAAAGGCTTCACTTTCATAAAATAAACATTGGTAGGTGCCGTTCCTGCTGGTACCTGTGTCGCGCAGCGGGTGGTGACGGTAACGCGCTACCCCTCGCTGCCTCGCTGCTGTTCGAATGCAATGCGGTTCATTACGCAGATGGGGATGGGGTAGCCCTGGATGTGGGTCGTGAGAGCCTCGTTGCCTGCGATCACCATGATGCAGGATAGGCCTCTGCGGAAGCGCATCCCTCGTCCCGAGTAGTTGCGCGGGATGATCTCCCATGATTCGTCGTCGTAGTAACAACCAACGATTTCTGACCAGCGTAATTGGATGCCCGCGCCCATGATGCCTACTGGGGCCAGGCAGAAAATTTCTACCTGGGTTTCCTGCCCAAGAGGTACAGCGTAAATCCGACCGTTTGGTGCAATAGGTGGGAAGTACTGCCCGTTACCAAGGTGACGAAATTCCATGATGCTGCTCCGGTTAGATGAGGTCGCTAAACACTCTCCGGTAGCTTTCGGAAAACCCAAGATGAGATGCTGCCCATGAGTCCGCGCACGGGTTTTAGCGTACTCGGCAAGCTAGCTCGCCACACGGAGGGCGTGCATGTTGCAGATCTAAACGCTTCGGCGCTCCGGTCACTTTCGCTAGGGTGCGGAAATTGACAGCCCTTCCGAAGTCATCCCATGACCTCATAGGCTTGGGAAAATACTGCGTATCGCAGCGGTAGTGTGCCTTGCCGATGGATTTGGGTAAGCGCCCGCTGCCAAGGGGCAGCGGACAGTTTGTTGCAGGTATCTGGCCGTTCCGCTGAGGGCTCAATCGTCGCCGTGCTTCTTGTCCAGGTACGCTGCGACCATATAGCCAATTACACCTGCGATAGTCAGCGCACTGATGACGGCAAGCACGGCATATACAAGCAATTCAAAACGATCCATACCCTGACTCCTTTAATTCGAGCTCTGCCAAGGTTAAGGGCGTCTGATCTAATCCCAAATCTGCTGTGTGATGGCTTAGCGATTGGTACCGGCGGCTTCCTTCCTCAGGTTGGCTCGGGCACCAACGTACGCATCAGTTTCCCAGATACGCATATTCCCGAGCTCGTAGGCGACGTGATTCCGGGCCTCCAGATCCTCATCTTGGGGAGCTTTGCCCCCAAGAATCGGGGCGTGGTGACCAGACAATCGCCAGTAGAGCTCGCAGGCATATGCCGCGCGACAATCATCAATGTTTAGTCCGTGAGAAAGTAAAAGCTCTTGAGCTGCAGGTAGGTTCTTTAATTTCCATGTACACCAAGCTGCTGGTGTCGCGTGGCTGCTGCCCTGAAGCTTTTGAAATGCCGCGGCCTTCTTCAAAATTAAAATTTGCTCAGGAGCAGAGATATTAATGATCCGATGCTCATGTTTATCTTTGCTGAACACATAAAAGATGTTTTCTTCTTCGGCGTCCTTGTGAGCATCTTCTGCGTCGAAGAAAAAAGCCTCAAGCAATGACATGCCGAGGTATCGAACTGACCTGATTAATGTTGCTAGCTGCTCTGAGTGGAGAGCCTGAATATCCACCATCGCGGTTTCAAACTTAGTACGGTCAAGACTGCGCGGTACGGTAATCCGTGCATAGCTTGGAAAGCCAAGACGGCTACCGACGTTAGCCGCTGCGCCTTTCCAGTGCCCATTAGTTGCGAAGCCCATCACTACATATACAGTCTCAAGCAGGCCCGACACGCTTTGTAGTGGGAGATTTCCTTGGTATGTCTGGATATAGAGCTCTTCCCCGTACTCCCTCACCAATTTTTTATTGACGAATTCCAAGATGTCTACCTCATGAGACTCGTTGGCATAAGCACTAAACTGCGCCCATTGCTGGTCGTGGATCATGGCCTCGTGCTGACTGAGAAGCCCGCGCCGGACTGCCTCCCTGAGAATTGCCGAACCGGCCTTGGTCAAGTCCCGATCAAAATGTGCGTGGAAACTCTGCTTCATGGTCATTCCTCCATTCAGCTCAGGTGCTGAGCTGCTGAAGGAAATGTTGAGCGAGGAAAAATATTCTGGGGTTCGGTTTCGGTCGCTTTCAGCGCCTGAAATTGACGAGCGCATCCGTCCAATAAACGGTCGTTTATGGCACACCTATTCCAGATGATCTTTTGGGCTTGGGATTTACCGCTTTCCTGTCACTTTTCCCGTACCGAAATCAGTGTGAGAAAAACGTATGGGAAAGCGGATTGGGTACGCCCGAGTGTCGACTGATGATCAGAATCTCGACCTGCAGCGTGATGCACTTGCCCTGACTGGATGCAACGCAGTTTACGAGGAGACCATGAGTGGTAAGTCAGCAGATAGGCCGGAGTTGGGGCACTGTCTCAAGGCTCTGCGCAGTGGCGACACTCTGGTCGTATGGCGACTGGATCGCCTTGGCCGCTCCTTGCCTGACTTGGTTGGGATCGTCAGTCGGCTGGAGCAGGAAGGGGTGGGGTTCGAGTCGATCAACGAGCGAATCGAAACCACCAGCGCCGCCGGCAAGCTGATCTTTCATGTGTTCGCAGCCCTGGCCGAGTTCGAGCGCAACCTGATTCGAGAGCGTACCCGCGCAGGGCTGGCGGCGGCTCGCGCTCGAGGACGTAAAGGTGGTCGTAAACCTGCGCTGGAAGAGGCTCAAGTCCGCGAAATAAAGGCTTTGCTCAAAGATCCACAGATTCAGGTTGGCACCGTAGCCAAGCGATACGGGGTATCGAGAACAACGCTGTATCGATACGTCGGTAAGACCGGGCCGAGATAACTTGCACCTGGCAGCACACGAAACTGCGACCAGGGGATTATGAGCGTCCTAGAAGCGCTGTAAGCCAGTGAGCAGATACAGTGAGCTAAACGTAGCGTCGTATATGGCTTTTGGGGTGGTTGAGCAAAAACTGTACAACCTGAGCACTCTACCGTCAGTGTCCCGTGTTGTTGCCGGGAAACGGTCTTAGGTAGCTTCGGGTTTAAAAGCTTCGCCAGGCAGCTATTGAGCATCAGGGGCACGAAGGTTGACAGATACCATAATTTGCACAAAAATGCCGGTTGACAGTATCTATGTTTTGCACGCTTTTATGGAGAGGCCCATGCCCCCGATCCAACACCCGAGTGAGCTGGAACCGAAGCTGAAGCCGGAACACGTCGAGCTGATCTGCAATAACGCTCTGGATGCGGCTTACCGTGCGTTGGAAGTCACCTCTACTGATGACGATACCAACTGGACTATGGGAACACTTCCGTATGGCCGCGTCCACGGCCGGTTCAAACGCCTGCACGGCGATCCGGCCCTTCCGTGGCTGCTGCTCACTAACCGCACCATGGACTTCACTCTGAGTGTGAATGGCGTGCTGATGCAGGTGGTAATGGACGATCCCGAGGTCAGAAAGAAAGGGTATCGACTGCAATCCAACCGAGTTGAGCTTTACCAGGCTAGCCTGCTGGGGCCTGCGATCGACAAGAACATTACCTGGCGTTTGTATGTCGATACTGACGGCAACTTTGACGGGCCGACGCTGACTGCTTCGATTCTGGGCTTCGATACCAACCGGAACCTCGTATGTAAGTGGGTGCATGACTACGTGCCTCTGTTTGCTCCTCGTACCACCGAGCTTCCACAAGAGGTGGCAATCGATGATCCATTAGTCGCTCGTCGGGACAAAGATGCAGACCAGAACGCAACACGAGATGCTGATCCAGTAAATGAATGACAGAACAGGCTTTCTGCCTCTTGGCGACGAGTTTTCGCCCGACAAGCTCCGTCTCGCTAGATGCGCGGCGGGGCGTTCGCTCGCCGATATCGGAGAGCTCTTGGGCGTTACCCGGCAATACGCGCACAAGCTGGAAGTCAATGCGATTCCTTCGGGCACCCAACTCGCCCAGCTATCTGAAGCCTTGGGCGTGCGCGAGAGTTTTTTCTTCACGCCACGACGCGGTTCGGTGGAGTTGGAGCAATGCCATTTTCGAAGCGTCCGATCCTCCTCGCAGACTCTCAAAAAGACCATTGCGGCTCAGGTCGAGATGTTTGAGCTGCTGATTGACGAGTTGGATAAGGAAGTTGCCTTTCCTGCAGTGAGTTTCAGCATGCTTGAGGAGCCGGTATCCGGTATCAACAAGATCGAGCAAGTTGCTGAAAAATTTCGCCGTGAGCAAGGCCTGGGGATTGGCCCCCTGTCTAGTGTGACCAAGCTGGCCGAAAAAGTTGGTGTGCTGGTGGTGAATCTGGCCGAAGCCGATGACAAGGTCGATGCGTTCTCGCTGTCCAACAAACGACCGTTGATCGTGAGGAACACCGCAAAGGTGAATCCATGCCGGCAACGTTTCGACCTTGCTCATGAAATGGGCCATTTGGTGATGCACCAAGGCATTGAGACCGGTTGCCGCCTTACTGAGGATCAGGCTAACCAGTTTGCCAGCGCTTTGTTGATGCCCCGGGCAAGTTTCGCATCAGAGTTTCCCCCTATGCGAGGCAAGTACCTGAACTGGCCGGCACTCAAGGAAATGAAGCTTCGTTGGAAGGTAAGCTTCAAGGCGCTCATTTTCAGGGCTCACACCCTTGATCTGCTTACTGCCGAGCAAGCTAAATCGGGCTTCACGTACCTCAATCGAAAGGGTTTCACGAAGCACGAGGAGTTTGACGAGTTGATCCCTATGGAGTCGCCTATGCTGGTACAGAGGGCGATCAATCTCCTGGATTACAGTACCTGGAAGCGGGTGTTGACAGCTGCCGGGCTTACGGCAGAGATGGTGACCAGGCAGTACATGCTGGATGTACCGTCATCTCCTTTGCGACTGGTCGAGGCTAACGTAGGTTAAGTCGCGCTGAAGCTGTCCACTGCAACCCGCATGCCGGCACTCACATGGATGCCGCGTATGCCAGTCGCGGGGAAGACCTTATGGGGGAGGCGCATATGGCACTGTGGGTGCGTGGGCATTCACATACAGCCGTCGACTAAGAAGTGGCGGGCACGCGTATGGTCTGCAACCCTCGGGGATATCCGGGCGAAGAGACTGGCTTCCGCCCGGATTTGATCATCACTATTTAGCCGTTGCGCATACCCAGCGCCTCAGCTGACCAGGCGAGCCGTTTGTGGGTCATACGCTACACCGGTAATAGACCCATCCCGAATGCGCTCAACCGCTTCATCAATCACATGCAGCGGCACTAGGAACCATTCCCTTGGCTTAACCGGATTGCCGAAGCGGTCTTCGATGGTTAAGTCCAGCTGCGCTGCGCCAAACAGGCGGTGGAAGATGTTTTCCAGCCGGGTACGGTTCAGGTTGTGAAGCTTGTAAGTCGCGACCACTTCCACATCGGCCAGCAGGTAGGTGGCATCCTTCGCGGCCGCCGCGATACGGGTTTCCACTCGGCCGCCGGTTACGCCGATCTTGTGGATCAGCTCGCGGTGCTCGGCTACGAATGGGTGGCTGGACTGGCTGCGCAGCACATAGATAGTGCCAGTCTCGATGTCGTCCGGCTCGGTTATGTCGCTGAATAGCGGGCCGGAATCTACCTTGATGAGCCGAGACCCGGCACGGCCGTCACTGTCTTTGTAGAGCGCCCGCTGCAAGGACCGTAATAGCAGATCGCTTTCCGTCTCATTGGAGTAGATGACGCGCAAGCGCCCATTTGTCTCCGCATTCGGCGTCCTGTAGGTGTCGCCCACTTCGGCAACATAGGCGATCAGTCCGCTCAAAATGAAGAAGTCCCCTGCTTCGATGCTGGCGTTCTTGCCAAAGGGCTTGGTTACCCACGATTTTTGTTTGAGGCCCGCTTCCACCTCATCAAACAGTGGCTTAAACCTCTCGAAGTCTTTACACGGGTTCCGGGCGGCAATTTCTTCTGCCGCCTTTATTGCCGCACTGGATCGCACATGCCGCAGCACGGTGATGTCGTCCTGATCGACGGACTCACTGCCGATGCCGAGCTCAGCGAGTAATGCGTCCTCATCCAGGTCGTCCACATTTACTGCGGCGGCCGCAGTACCTGACAGTAGGCCGTGACTATCAAAGCCTGCCAGTAGGGTTTGTGCCTCCGGCAGCTTGCGCAGCTGATCCAGGCGCACGGCATACAAACGCTCGAAGATGTCGCAATCCTCGCCATGCAGTGGGGCGCGGCCGTGGGTTTGATAGAAACGCTGAATGTCCTCGAAGCCAGCGATGATGCGTTCTTCGCGAGGGGTTCGGGTTGTTATCTTGAGTGAAGGGACTTCTATCCCCAGCGCATTCAGCAGCTCGTCATCGTTCATTTCAGCCATTGGCAGAGCCCTCCTGTGCCTTCGCTTGGGCACGATAGCGTGCGAAAGCTACCATGCCCTCGGCGATAGTCTTTTCCCAGGCGTCGGCGGAGTTGATGTCAGGCAGGCGGCCACGCTCGTTCTTGAACTGCAGGGCACGTTTTGCCAGGTCTCGTGCTTCGTCTTCGGGAATGCTCACCTTTTTGGCCGCAATGCTGGCCTGAACCTGACGCAGGGACTTTTCGTCCATCGCCTTCGCCAGTACCGCATAGGCGGCGTCGAAGGGGTTGATGCGGTCGATTAGATCAATGTCCAGCTCGCGTACGTTAATGAACTTGCGCACGCCATCCAGCAGAGCAGTGCTGCCTTGTAAGGTGTCACTCCCGTTGGCGTCGGCCTGAGCCAACATCAACTTGGCCTGCTGGGTAATGTTCATTGCGGCGATAGCGTGTTGGCGGATGGCTTCCTGGTCGACGTCGCTCAAATCGGGGTAACGCTCGCGCACGATTTTCCCCATGCGCAGTTGGGTCAGCTCTTCCGGCAAGGTATTTTCCTTGTCGAATAGGCCGCGTTCCAGCACGGTTTTGTCCTGCAGGAAGCTAGTCACTACTTCGTTCAAATCTTCTTTGCAGATGCGCGTGGCTTCAGTGCTTTGCGGCGTGGTCAGGCCATTGATCTCAACATGGAACTGGCCTGTGGTTTCATTCACGCCCAGGTTGGTGCCGCCCGGTTGATAGCCTTCACCATCGTTGTAAACAAAGCCCTCTTTCTCCCCGTGGTTCCTCGGGGTGAATTCATAGCGCGGAGCAAGCACCTGTTCCATCAGCAGGCTGGCGGAAATGGCTTTGAGCATATCGTTCACCGCCTCGGCAACGGCAGCTTGATCGGCCATAGGCTCGGCGATCAGGTTGGTGAAACGCGAGCGCTCCTTACCCTCGGCATCCCGCGTGGCACGGCCAATGATTTGTACGATTTCGGTCAGGCTCGAACGGTAGCCGATGGTCAGCGCATGCTCGCACCAGATCCAGTCAAAGCCTTCCTTCGCCATGCCCAGCGCGATGATTACATCCACGTTGTCGCGGTTGTTCTTCTGTGCCGGATCTTTCAGTGCGCCGAGCACTTTGGAGCGTCTGGCCGCGTCGCTGTCATCTACCAGGTCGGCCACTTTCAGCGTGCGGCCGTCCTTGGCTTTGATCAGGTGGAAGCCGGTCGCCGGGTCGACACCCTGCCAATCGCCCAGCGAACTCATGATCTCGTTGACCTCGCGTTCCTTGTCTTTGAGGCTCTCGCGGGCATTTACGTTTGGAATGTGGACGATGGTTTTCAGCGCCGGGTCCAGCACCTTGGCGACCGCATCCACGTACCTCCCAGTGTAGAAGAAGTAGCCAATATCCAGCGACTTGAGCCAGCGATAGCCGTTTAGCTGCTCGTAGTAGGTGTACGTCACCGTCTCAAACTTGTTCTCTTCCGACGGGGCCAGCACGGCCGCGCTGTCGCCACGGAAGTAGGAGCCGGTCATGGCAACGAGGTGTACCTTGTCGCGGTTGATGAACGCGCTCAGTTGGCTGCCCAGTTTGTTGTCTGGGTTGGCAGAAACGTGGTGGAACTCATCGATGGCAATTAGGCGGTTGTCGAACGCGTCGATGCCCAACTCTTCCACGGCAAAGCGGAAGGTGGCGTGGGTGCAGACCAGCACCTTGTCGCTGCTGTCTAGGAAGGCGCGCACGGCGTCCACCTTGGACTTGGCCACACGCGGCTCATCGATGCCTGGGGCATTGCACAGGTTCCACTGCGGAGCCACCACCCAGTCCCAGTAGAAACCATGCTGGCTCAGCGGCTCATCGGCAAAGCTGCCGCCAATGGAGCGCTCGGGCACTATGACGATGGCCTGTTGCAGGTTCTGGTTATGCAGCTTATCCAAGGCGATAAACATCAGTGCGCGAGACTTGCCCGATGCGGGGGGCGATTTGATCAGCAGGTACTGTTCGCCGCGCTTGGTATAGGCGCGCTCTTGCATGGTGCGCATGCCCAGCTCATTTGCCTTGCTGGATGCCCCAGTGTGCGCTGTAGCAATGGATACCGACGGCACCGTGTAGCTGTTGGTCGGGTTGGTGGTGTTCGTCACTGTGATTCGTCCTCCATGAGGGTGCCGTCGCCCGCCAGTTCACGTTCGATCTGTTCAATGCTGGGCAAGCTGGTTTGCAATTCTGCAGGCAGAGATTCGAGCAATTTGTACTCGGCAATGCCCATGGGCTGGGTCTTATCGCCCAGCGCATATTCCGCCACGATCTTGTTTTTGCTCTTGCAGAGCAAAAGGCCGATGGTGGGGTTGTCGTGTTCATCTTTGACCTGGCGATCCACCGCAGTCATATAAAATCCAAGCTGGCCCAGGTGCTCGGGCTTGAACTTGCCGGCTTTGAGCTCGATCACCACATAGCAGCGCAGCTTGAGGTGGTAGAACAGCAAGTCAATGAAGAATTCGTCGCCGCCTACATCCAGCACTACCTGCCGCCCGACAAACGCAAAGCCTGCGCCCAGCTCCAACAGAAACTCGGTGACGTGTTTGACCAGGGCGTGTTCGATTTCGCGTTCCTGCGCCTCATCGCGCAGGCCGAGGAAGTCAAACCGATACGGATCTTTCAACGACTCGCGGGCCAGGTCCGACTGCACCTTGGGCAAGCTGACGTCGAAGTTAGTGACCGCCGTGCCACTGCGCTCCAACAGGCGGGTTTCGATATGGATGTTCAGCACATTGCGTGACCAACCGTGCGCAATCGCGCTCTGGGCATAGGCCAGGCGCTGCTGTGAGTCTTTTAGCCGGGTCAGCAGTACCAGGTTGTGCCCCCAGGGCAATTGTCCAACAGCCTGTTGGACAATTGCGGCATCCGGCCAGGCCTCGGCAAAGGCGCGCATATACATCAGGTTGGCGCGGGAAAATCCCTTCATCTCAGGAAAGGCGGTGCGCAGGTCATGGGCCAGCCGCTCGATCACCTTGGCCCCCCAGCCCTGCTGTGCCTGCCGGGTCAAAATATCGTTGCCGATCTGCCAGTAGAGCAGCACCAGTTCGCGGTTTACCGCCAGCGTGGCGCGCTGCTGGGCGCTATGGATGCGGCCTTTGAGGTCTGCTAACCACTCGCCGTAGCCCTCGGGTGGTGTGGTCAGGCTAGCAGGGGTGTCGTTCATGCCATTTTCCCTCGTAGCTTCTTCGGCGTGGCCTTTGCTGTGTCTGCTGTCATCTTGGTGTAGAGATCAAACAGCTTCTCCAGTCGTTCGGTGTCGTTCTTGAAGCGACGACCGATATAGATACGCTCCAGCACTTCATCGTTGTGCTCGTGGGCACGGCGAAGGTTCTCAGGCATGGTGTCTGGGTCATACAGGTCGGCGATGGTGGCGGGGAAGTGTGCTTCGCGGGCCAGCAGAATATCTTCAGCGCAGCGGGTCAGGTCGACCTTGTTTTGCTCTGTGAGCCTCGGCACTGGGAAGGTGTTCCAGCCAAGTGTGTTGGAGTAGCGGAAGTCCGTTTTCATTTTTCCGCAGACGGTGCCAATCCAAACGAGGTGCAGGCGGGAGGCGATGAGGGCCATGTTCCAAAGTGGGGCGTCGTAGAGGGCAAGTGCAAGATTTGAGACGCGCACGTCACTCGTCAGCAAACCGCAAGGGAGATAAGCGCGGCGCTCCGACGAGACGCTTGGAATGATGATGGTGTGGTCGTTTCCGATGATAGTCCGTTCAAACTTGTAGGGTGTGTCGAGGCCGGCACGGCCACGTTCACTGCCATGCAGACGATATTCTCGTATGCGGTCAAGCCTCGCCTTGATGGGCGGAATTGAAAAGGCGATCTGCGCTTGTTCGTCAGTTATCCAGAGACAGTACCGTTCTAGGCCATTGATGAACTCTTTGGAGCCAAGGATCGGCTTTATTAGAGGCGCTGCCTCAGGATAAGAGTCCAGCAAATCCCTTGCCTCATCGGGCGTGAGCAACAGATTTCCCTGATCTCTCGGGATGTTCCCGCCAAACATGGTCGATACACCAGAGATGGGATCATTCGCCCGCTCGACGATGATATTTTTGCCGGGCGCGAGATATAAGTTGATGCTTTCAACTTCTTTTCGCTCTTCACCGTCGAAGATGTATTTCTGTTTGACGCCTAAATTGGCCACGCCAACAATTATGCAGGTGACTTGCGCGTTCCTAGCAGCGTTGTTACCCCAGAGAAAAGCTTTGTGGCCAAAGAAAATCTCTTGCCCCGCCATGACTATTCTCGGCCACACCAGCGGAACCTGAACACCTTGGCAGATAGAGTTCGTAGAAACGAAGGCGAATCGGCCTCCGCTGCGAATGTAGTCTGATGCTTTCCAAAGCCACCCAGTGATATAATCGACAGCGCGCACGTCTTTTTTGGTAAGGCTTTTTATGTCGCTCTTCTGCTCTTTCGATTGATATTTGTCGCCAATATACGGCGGGTTACCGCAGATGTACGTCTCGCCTCCTTCGTTTTCGAAGGCGATTTCAGATTGGTCCAATGGCACGTCGAACAAATCGTTCGCTGCCAGCTTCACGCTAGTCCCCGTCGGCGGGCACACCGCCAACCAATCCAGCCGCAGCGCATTGCCGCAGACAATCCAATTCTGTGAGTCTAACGGTAGAAATTCAGCTAAAGCATCCTGCTGCCCGCGATACAACACATCGCACTGAAACTCAGCAATGATAAGGGCCAGTCGGGCAATTTCTGCCGGAAAGTCGCGTAGCTCGATGCCGCGGAAATTGGTCAGCGGTATTTCGGACTTATTGTGAGCTTCGCCCCGGCGACGATTGATCTCCGCCTCGATATCGCGCATCTGCTTGTAGGCAATGACCAGGAAATTGCCGGAACCGCATGCTGGGTCAAATACGCGGATGCGCGCCATACGCTTGCGCAGGTTAAGCAGCTTGGCCTTGTTGTCGCCCGCTGCCTCCAGCTGAGCACACAGATCATCCAGAAATAGTGGGTTTAATACTTTCAGGATGTTGGGCACGCTGGTGTAGTGCATGCCCAGTGCGCCGCGCTCTTCATCATCGGCCACGGCCTGAATCATGCTGCCGAAAATGTCTGGGTTGATTTTTTGCCAGTTCAGGTTGCCGGCGTGCAGCAGGTAAGTACGCGCCATGCGCGTAAAGCGCGGTACTTCAGTGCTTCCAGAGAACAAGCCGCCATTCACATACGGGAATTTGTTGGCCCAGCCAGGCAAGCGCGGTTCTGCACCGGCACGCTCGGCCAACTTGAGGTTCATAGCGCGGAAGATTTCCGACAGCACCTGGGCGGTGTTGGAGCCGTCGCGCTCGCTGTAGTGCTCAACCGTCGTGGTAAACAGTCCGTCGCCAGTGAAGATATCTGTGTCTTCAGCAAAAAAGCAGAACACTAACCGAGACATAAAATGGTTCATGTCATGGCGGCGTTCGGTCTTGGCCCAGTCCGGGTTCTCGTTCAGCAGTTCGACGTACAGCTTGTTCAGGCGGCTGGTGGCACGCACGTCGATGGGGTTGTCTTTGATCTCCTTGATGGTGGAGATGCCGGCCAGCGGCAGCAGGAAGCCGAAGTGGTTGGGAAAGTCAGGGTAGTCGCAGGTGATGGTTTCACCCGTGATCAGTTCTTCGGCCTCCAGCGTTTGCCCGTCGGTGGAGAGGATGAACTTGGCTTTAGCTTTTATGGTGGCCGGGCTGGCGCGCAAGGCCTTGAGCGTTTCGCCCACGGTGCCAGGCTCGCATGCGGCGATATGAATGTTGCTGCGCAGTAGTACGCCGCCAGGTACATCCGAGGCGTTGTTGTTGCCAGCGCGCAGGCGCTTGAGCGCGGTTTCCTTGTTGCCGAATGCGGCCAGGAAGGTGAACGGGAACTCCGCCGCGTCAAAGGGCTCTAGGGCCAGGTCCGAAATGGCGGACTCAATTTCTACTGCATTCATGGTTTACCACTGTCCAGATCGCTGATGCGCGAAGGCGGCGATTTTAGCCGCTAAAATTTTTGGGCGAGGGTCACATCCCGGCCGGCACATGCCGCTCTGTCGGCCTGGCGTCAGCATCGCAACTCAGCTCTGCTCAGTCGCCTCGGTTTATGCTGGATGCCACTGGATTCGACAGCCGAGCGCCCTGAGCCAGTGAATGGGGAATCAATCATTACACGATGCCGGGGATGATAAAGGAAGGCGCTTCTGCAATGCGAAAAAGCGGCAAATGGGCTGGTGGGTTTCGTCGAATCGAGCTTACGGTAGCTGCCCGTAACCCAAAATGGCTTCGGGGCTTTCACTCAGGAGGTTGCGTCGCCCCCAGAACTACTCTTTTTTATTTTATCTTTCTTTTTAGCGGCTCAGCCTGAGCTGTATTCCAACGCGACGGAGCTCTAGGTGAGCTCCATCCAGATGGTACACAGCTCAGGTTGATACGTGTCACTCTGAGCTGTGTATAAGATCACCACGGCGATTGAGGTTTCTACGCAGCGTTTCTCGAATGCCGGCTGGCAGTCGATCTAGGTCGGTGTGCAATGAGCCTAAATCGATCTGGGAATTACCACCTGCCAGATTGATTTGTATATTCAGACGCTCGATATTCAGTGTTCGCGTACTTGCGAGATCGCCAGCGATCATGGCTTTTTTAAGCTCAGTAACGGTCTGCTGGGCGCGGTCCGGCACGTAATCCCAGGTTACTACGGTATGTGGTAAGCCGGCCTCAGTGACCTGGACCTTTTCGCGTAGCATGTAGTGATTGGATCGGCCGAACTTTTTCTTTGCAATGAAACCTGCTTTTTCGAGAACCCCTAATGCCCGTTTGACCTGTGCCTGACTGACTCCAGACTGTTCGGAAATCCGTTGGATGCCCGGTTTCGATAATCCATGGTCGAAATTGGCGTGTGCCTTGATGACGGCATAAACCGTAAATGCATGGGGCCCGATTCGGGCGACATCACCCTGATCGATCATGGCCCTAAAGACATGAAACCACTGAGTCTGTGCGCGCAGTGGGGCGGAGGTGTTAGTCATTGTTATGCCTCCCACGTAACTGTACGCGCGGCCGGCTCAGGATCCAGGCAGATATCTCCGTGCTGAGCCAGCCAACCGATCTGCTGCTGCCTAGATCATATGGAGCAGGGAATTTTCCCGCTGCTATGTCGCGATAGATCGTGGATCTCTTTTTCCCGACAGCGAGTTCAACCTCGGGCAGGCGAAGGAAGCGCGGTTCCTCTGGGCTGGGTGCAATAGTTTGTGCTGACATTTAACTGGTGCTCAGGCGGTGGCGTTGCAGCGGTCCTCAAGTACTGCAATACGCATATGTGTTGGGAGTGGCGCTCGGATTTTCCTACTGCAAAGCAGGGATGTTTGTCGGGCCTCGTGTTACGGGCCTCCGAGGTTTATTGCCGGCTTCAGCTGTGCGCATGACAGCTGAAGCTGTGTCTTTGGCGTGGGGGAGAGGAAAGACCCTGCTGGTACGGAATAGGAGTCCATACGTTTCTTTAGCAGCCTTGTTGCAGGCGAGCAGGCGCAAAAGGCCTGCGAGATGCTGGCGATACCCCGATGAGGTACCCAGAAAGTCCATTTGCTAACAGCAGATGGACTTCGGATTCTTAACGCCGTAACTGGGGCAGCGTGACGATCCCATGGAGTCCTATGAACGTCCGAGGGATGCCTGATTTTTACCAAGCGGGAATCGGTATTGCAAGCCCAGGCAGTGAGCTCAGGCCTTGATCGCATCTAGGTAATCTGACCAGCGCTGCATCATGTCGCGTCGTTCTGGCAGAAATGACGTTCGGTCGTACGCCCGTCCCAACGGATTTTTTACCGTGTGAGCAAGCTGATGCTCCAGGAGATCGGGGCGAAATCCCAGCACCTCAGCACCTATGGTTCTCGCTGTTGCACGAAAGCCGTGCCCAGTCATTTCGTCGCCGCTGATGTCCATGCGGCGTAACGCGCTGAGAACGGCATTGTTGGACATCGGTCGGTCGCCTCCTCGGGCCGAGGGGAAGGTATACCGATGCCTGCCGGTGAGCGGTTTCAGTTCGCGTAGAACAGCGACTGCTTGTTGGCTGAGGGGAACCAGGTGATCTGGGCGATCCTGTTTGGTAGCAGTTAGCCCTTTCATCTTGTGACCAGGAATCAACCACTCGCCAGCATCCAGATTGACCTCCGACCATTCCATATGTCGAAGGTCTCCGGGCCGGCAGAACAGCAACGGGGCCAGTTTTAAGGCACAACAGACAGGCATTGTTCCGCTGTAGCTATCTAGTGCTTTAAGCAGTGCGCCGAGTTTTTCAGGATCGGTCACGGCAGCAAAATGTTTCACCCGCTTGGCTGGGAGCGTACGTGAGAGATTGCCAATCTGGTTGGGTGGGGTGATACCGGCAGCTTCGGCGAACTCGAAAATCTGTTTGTAGATTTGGGCTACACGACGTGCCGTCTCGCGAGCACCGCGCTTGATGATGCGCTGGAGGTTTTCGACCAGCATGGGCGTGCTGATGCTGCTGATCGGAAGTTTTCCCAACCAGGGGTAGGCATTGAGCTCAAGGCGCTGCCTTACTGTGCGGGTGTACTCCGGATCCCAGGAGGATTCGCGAACAGTGAGCCATTGCTTGGCGACCGATTCAAAGGTGTGCTGGTGATCGAGCTGGCTGACCACTTTGGCCATGCGTCTTTGCAGCGAAGGGTCTTGGCCGCCGGCAAGCTGAACACGAGCGTCATCACGCTTGCGACGAGCATCCTGTAAGCCGACCTCTGGGTAAACGCCAAGAGCAAGGCGTTTTTCCTTGCCCAGAAAGCGGTACTTCAAGCGCCAGTAACGGCCTCCATTAGGCTGCACTTCAAGATACAAACCCTGTTCGTCATACAGCCGGTAGGGCTTGTCCTGGGGCTTGGCGTTGCGGCAGTTGGTGTCTTTCAAGGGCATTGGGGGCACATCCTCTCCGAGCGAGCTGATGAGCGTTTTATGCCCCCATATGTGCCCCCGTCAACCGTGGGATGCCCTGGGATTAGATAGCAAAACGTGGGCAATAAAAAAGCCGTAAAGCTTTGATTTCTCTGGGCTTTACGGCTTTTCTGGGTCTTCCTGGGAAGACAAAATGGTGGAGCCGGGGGGATTTGAACCCCCGTCCGCCAGCTCTCCACTGTCGGTACTACATGCGTAGCCAAATCTATTGAGTTAACTCCGCGCCGCCCGATTGGCAGGGTGCTTGGAGCGAGCTGCATGAGTTTTAGCCGTTACGTCTGCAGCGAACTTGGCGGCGATCCTGTTCTATCTGACAGTCATTTCGGGTTTACAGGCATCCCCTAGTGACCGCTGGCGCCGAAGCGACCAGATGAAGGTTAGGCGGCTAGCGCGTACCCTTCGTAGTTGTCGTCGTTGGCAACTATAAGTTTGCAACAGTGGATTTACGAGTTCTGTTACCAACTCGGCATGCACCTAGAGTTTTGTTACCGGCGTCGAATCCTAATCGGCCCCATGAAGCGTGTTGCTGCCTCATGTGTTGCGCAGTGTACGACATAAGGTTTGGCTGCGTCGAACGCTTGATCTTCTTAATTAGGGCAGCCCGTCGAAAATCAAGGGCAAACCGAGAATCGGCAAGGCCAACTGCTGGCGGCCTTGCCTCGCGGGCGTATCAGTTACCGGTGCCCGAGCCAGTGCCGCTGGTGCCTGTGCTGCCGGAGCTGCCAGGACCTTCGAGTTTGCGCAAAGCCTGGGTGGTATGAACGATGCAGTTTTCAACGTCGCCAGCTTGCTGCGCTTCGCGGGCCTGCTTGATCAGTTCTTGCACTTCGCTGCGCGCCGGCTCACCGAGGGTGGCTCGGTTGGTGGCCATGTCGTCTTCGATTTCCTGCATGTTCAATTGACACAGGTTTTTATCGTCGGCAAACACGGCAGGGCTTGCGATCAGAGCTGCGGCGGCAAGTAGGGCAAATTTCTTCATAAAGTCCTCCAGGGAGTTAACTTCCCGGCGGGCCTGCCTGTTTCTGCAATTGCGCGGCGGCGCCGAGGCGGGTGAGCCTCTGTTGAAACTGGGCTCCTAACTTCCGACTGCGGCTGCGCTGAAGCGTTTCATTTACGTATGTCGTCGTCTTCGCTGGGAGCCGCTCAATAGGGCGCTGCGGCCGCTCTGGCTCGGCTGTTTCGGTTAACCAGATAAACCAGTCCGTGATAGTCGATACCGCCATGTTGTGACAGGCCGATCTCGCAGGTTCGGCTGGTGGAGATGCCTTCTTCGCAGACTTGCACGGCGTCTTTCAGGCTGCGCAGGGCATGGGCGTTGAGCTCGGGGGTGGTGAAGCCTTTGTCGCCAGCGAAGCCGCAACAATGGATGCCTTCTGGCACGACCACTTCTTTGGCGCAGCGGCGTGCGATATCAATCAGCGCCTGGGCTTCGCCGAGGTGCTGGGTGCTGCAGGTGACGTGCACGGCAATCGGCGCGTCCTGCGGCTCGAAGTCCAGCTTGTCGATCAGGTGC
This sequence comes from Stutzerimonas tianxiuensis, assembly GCF_053470365.1. Classification (NCBI taxonomy): domain Bacteria; kingdom Pseudomonadati; phylum Pseudomonadota; class Gammaproteobacteria; order Pseudomonadales; family Pseudomonadaceae; genus Stutzerimonas; species Stutzerimonas tianxiuensis. The sequence continues at coordinate 27,069 of NZ_JBPVWS010000023.1, forward strand.
GTGCGGATGAAGCGCACCGGATCGAAAACCTGCAGGCGGTCGTCCGCCAGGTCCTGAACCAGGCGCAGCGTGCAGGGGCTGGTGTCGCAGTAGATAGGGTCAAGCCCGCCGCGGCTGGCCTTGAGCAGAGCATCCAGCGTTTCCTGACGCTTCTGCTCGGCCTGCTCTGCATAGCCTTTGGAGGCGAATGGTTGGCCGCAGCAGAGGTTGTTCAGCTCATCGGGGAAGATGACCTGGTAACCAGCTTTCTCCAGAAGCGTGCGGGTGGTGTCGAGCAGTGGTTCCTGTTCCTGATCGCGTGCTGCGGGACCCATGGCGCGCGAGACGCAGGCGGCGAGGTAAACCACCCTCGGGCGTTGGTCCTGGGACGATGGCTTGGGCAGATGGAGCCGCTGCAGCGGCTGCGGTGTGGCGGAGCTCCATTGGGGCACGCGACCTTTGCTGGCATTGGTGAGCGCAGCGGAAGTCTTGCTGAGCAGGCGCGTGCCCATGAGCAGATGTGCGCCATTGGCGACATGCAGCATGAACCGCGCGCCCTGAACGGCAGTGCGGAAATGCTCGGCCAGCCAGGTGGCGGCCCGCGTATTGTCGGCATTGCGCCCGCGAAGTTTGCGCACAAGGTCGCCGGTGTTGATGCCTACCGGGCAGCGCTGTGCGCATAGCCCAGTCGCAGCGCAGGTCTCGACGCCCTGGTAGTCGTAGAGCTGCTCGAGTTCGCTTGTGTCGATGCCAGCGCGCTTTTTCGCTTGAATGTCGCGCCAGACGACGATGCGCTGACGCGGCGTCAGGGTCAGTCCATTAGATGGGCAGACCGGTTCGCAGAAGCCGCATTCGATGCACTTGTCGAGGATCTCGTCGGCAGCCGGCATTGGCTTGAGATGTTTGAGGTGGATCTGTGGGTCTTCGCTGAGCACTACGTCGGGATTGAGGATGCCCTGAGGGTCTAGCAGACGCTTGATCTGCCACATCAGTTGGTACGCATCGTTGCCCCATTCCAGTTCGACGAAGGGCGCCATGTTGCGGCCGGTACCGTGTTCGGCTTTCAGGGCGCCGCCGAACTCAACGGCCACCAGCTGGGTGACGTCTTGCATAAAGGCTTCGTAGCGTGCGACTTGCAGTGGATCGTCGAAACCCTGGGTGAAGACAAAGTGCAGGTTGCCCTCTAAGGCATGGCCGAACAGGATCGCCTCGCTGTAGGTGTGCTTTTCAAACAGCTGGATCAACCGATTGACCCCTTCGGCGAGGCGCTCGATAGGGAAAGTGACGTCCTCAATGATCACCGTCGTGCCGGTCTGGCGCACCGCGCCGACCGCTGGAAAGGTGTCCTTGCGGATCTTCCAGAGCTGGTTGTAGACGACCGGGTCTTCGCTGAAATCGACCTGCTTCTCCACCGGGAAATGAGCGATCGAGACCATGATCTGGTTGATTTGCTCGTGCAGCAGCGACCCGCTGGCTGCGCGGGATTCGATCAGCAGCGCGCAGGCATTGGCCGACAGTTGCTTGACCCACTCCGGCATGCCGGCCTTGTTCTCCACCGAGCGCAAGCTACGGCGATCAAGCAGTTCCACTGCCGACACCGGCTGTTGCTTGAGTACGGGTACGGCGAGGCAGCAGGTTTCTACGTCGGGAAAGACAACCAGCGCGCTGGCTTTGTGCGGATGATCGGGCACGGTGTCGTAGGTCACGGCGCTGATGAAACCCAGCGTGCCTTCGGAGCCGACCATCAAGTGGTTGAGGATGTCGAGTGGCTCGTCGTAGTCGACTAGCGCATTGAGTGAGAAGCCAGTGGTGTTCTTCAGCCGGTACTTGTGGCGAATTTTCGCCGCCAGTTCGGTGTTGGCGCGGGTGGTGCGGCCGAGTTCGGCGAGCTGGTCGAGCATCGCCGCGTGGCTTTGGCGGAAAGCTTCGACGCTGGTAGCGTCTTCGCTGTCGACGACGCTGCCATCTGCAAGCGCCAGGCGCAGGCCGGCGAGGGTCTTGTAGCTGTTCTGCGCTGTTCCACAGCACATGCCGCTCGAGTTGTTAGCGACGATGCCACCGATTTTTGCGGCGTTGATCGAGGCCGGATCAGGGCCGATCTTGCGCTGGAGCGGCGCCAGTATGGCGTTGGCATTGGCGCCAATTACGCCGGGTTGAAGGCGTATCTGCTCGCCGCCGTTGCGTATCTCGCGACCGTTCCAGTTGTCGCCCAGTACGATCAGTACCGAGTCGGAAATCGCCTGGCCGGATAGGCTGGTGCCCGCCGCCCGGAAGGTCACGGGTACCCGTTGGCTGTGAGCCAGCTTGAGCAGTCCCACCACCTCCATCTCAGACTCGACCCGTACCACCAGCTTGGGAATCAGCCGGTAGAAGCTGGCGTCTGTGCCAAAGGCCAGCGTTGAAAGAGGGTCGTCGAAGCGTCGCTCAGCCGGAATCAGCTTTTCGACAGCGGCGAGAAAGTCAGTCGGTAGAGCGGCAGGCGCGTTCATTTCGGGCTCCGGGAGGTAGCGGCCGCGGCGAGTGCCGGCGGCCTTCTCGATGGGCTCAGCCAAGTTCAGTCGACGTGGCGGCTGGTCTGATAGTGATCAACCTCGCGTACCAGCGAATCCGTGCTGATCTCGCTGATGGTCTTGGCGCCGGTCAGCACCATCGCAACACGCATTTCTTTTTCGATCAGGTCGAGCAGGTTGCTTACCCCCGCTTCGCCGTCCACCGCCAGCGCGTAGGCGAAGGCGCGGCCGAGCAGCACGGTATCCGCGCCGAGGGCGATCATGCGCACAACGTCAAGACCGCTGCGGATGCCCGAGTCGGCGAGGATTTTCAGGTCACCTTTGACCGCGTCGGCAATCGCCGGCATCGCGCGTGCACTGGACAGAACGCCGTCGAGCTGACGCCCGCCGTGGTTGGAGACGATGATGCCGTCGGCCCCGAAGGTCACGGCGTCTCGGGCGTCATCGGCGTCCAGAATGCCTTTGATCACCATCGGGCCATCCCAGAATTCGCGGATCCACTCCAGATCTTTCCACGAAATCGATGGATCGAAGTTGGCGGCAAGCCAGCCGATGTAGTCTTCCAGCCCGGTAGTGTGTCCGCGGTAGGTGGTGATGTTGCCGAGGTCGTGCGGCTTGCCGTGCAGTCCGACGTCCCAGGCCCAGAAGGGGTGTGTCATGGCCTGCAGAATGCGACGTACGTTTGCGTTGGGGCCACTCATGCCGGAATGCGCGTCGCGGTAGCGCGCGCCGGGGGTGGGCATATCGACGGTGAAGACCAGTGTGGTAACGCCGGCGGCCTTGGCACGCTCCAGCGCGTTCTTCATGAAGCCGCGATCCTTCAGCACATAGAGCTGAAACCACATCGGCCGCTTGATTGCCGGTGCGACTTCCTCGATCGGGCAGACCGATACGGTGGACAGGGTGAAGGGAATTCCTTTCTTGTCAGCCGCACGAGCGGCTTGCACTTCACCACGGCGAGCGAGCATGCCGGTCAGGCCGACCGGGGCGAGGGCAACCGGCATCGACAGGGTTTCGCCGAACAGCTGGGTTTCCAGGCTGAGTTCCGACATGTTGCGCAGCACGCGCTGGCGCAGGGCGATGCTTGCCAGATCCTCGACGTTGCGCCGCAGTGTGTACTCAGCGTAGGCGCCGCCATCGACATAGTGAAACAGGAACGGCGGGAGTTTGCGTTTTGCGGCAGCGCGGTAATCCGTGGAAGCAGAAATGATCATCTTATGTTCTCACCGACTGAAACGAGATAAGTCTCGGAGCGCCCGTCATCGACGAAGGCGGTGTTCGATTTACGGCTGTCCTGATCACCGGGTCGGGCGATGGAGAGGTCAGGACATGACTCCAAACGCCATTGCCCCGGGTGTTTCCCGGGGCAATGGTCGCAGGCTGCGTTAGACGCCGACTAGCGGGTCCGTCACGCCAAGCAGGTAGATCGCGATCATGCCGATCAGGCCGGTGGCCAGCACGTAGTACAGCGTAGGCCAAACGGTCTTGCGCAGGGTGACGCCTTCACGACCCAGCAAGCCGACAGTGGCCGAGGCGGCAACCACGTTGTGGATCGCCACCATGTTGCCGGCGGCGGCACCCACGGCCTGGATGGCCACGACCATCGCGCCGGAAATGCCCAGCGACTGTGCAACACCAAACTGGAACTGGCTGAACATCATGTTGCTGACAGTGTTAGAGCCAGCGAGGAACGCTCCCAATGCACCGACAGTAGGGGCCAGCAGCGGGTAGATGCCGCCTACGCTGTCAGCCACATAGCGCGCCATGGCGATGGGCATGCTTGGCAGGTCGCCAGCGTTGACACCTGAGTTGATCAGGATGCGCACCATCGGCACGGTGAACAGCAGTACGAAGCCGGCACTGAGCAGCACGCTGCTCGATTCCTTCACTGCAGCCTTGAGTTCGGCGGCGCGCATGCCATGGATGAAGAAGGTAATCAGTACAACGGCAACCAGAATTCCGCCAGGCAGGTACAGCGGTTCGATGCTGGCGCTGACGCCGGTCTCGCCGAGAATGTTGGCGAAGGCGATCGACACGGATTTCAACGCGCCGGTGACCTGCGGGAAGACACGGCTGATCACCAGGATTGCGCCGACCAGGATGTAGGGCAGCCAGGCGCGGAAAGCGCTCATCGGGCGTGCCGCGAGGTCGTCTAGCTTCATCTCGATAGTGCCGATCCACTCCGCTGGCCAATCTTTTGCGGCAGCGAAATCCCAGTTGGTTTTCGGCACCAGGAACTTGAAGCGCGCGGCGGTGGTGACGATCGCCAGGCCGACCAGGCCGCCCAGCAGCGACGGGAACTCGGGGCCAAGGAATACGCCGGTGGCGACATAGGGCAGGGTGAAGGCCAGCCCCGCGAAGAGTGCGAAAGGCAGCACTTCGAATCCGGCTTTCCAGCTTTTTTCCTTGCCGAAGAAGCGCGTCAGCATCAAGACCATGATCAACGGCATGACCGTGCCGACAATGGCGTGGGTAATGGCGACGCTGCTGGTGATTTGCTGCAGGAAGATTGGCCAGCTGGACCCTTGTGCGGCGAGTTGTGCGCCGAGGGAGGCGGTGTCCAGTCCGCTATTCACACCAACGATGATCGGCGTACCGACCGCGCCGAAGGACACTGGCGTGCTCTGCACGAGCATGCCCATCAAAACCGCTGCCATGGCCGGGAAGCCCACCGCAACCAGCAGCGGTGCTGCAATTGCTGCGGGAGTACCAAAGCCAGAGGCACCTTCGATAAAGCAGCCGAACAGCCAGGCAATGATAATGGCCTGAATTCGACGGTCCGGGCTAATGGTGGTGAAACCGGCCCGAATGGCGGTAATGCCACCCGAATGCTTGAGAGTGTTCAGTAGCAGGATCGCGCCGAAGATGATCCACAGTAGTCCCAGCGTGATCACCAGGCCTTGCAGGGTTGAGGCGATGATCCGGGTAAAGCTCATGTCCCAGATGAACAAGCCAATGGCGGCAGTGAACAAGAACACAACCGGCATGGCGCGGCTGGCCGGCCAGCGAAGGCCAATCAGCAGAACGGCGGCCAGCAGGATCGGGGTAAAGGCAAACAGGGCGAGCAGTCCGGTAGACATGTCAGGCTCCCAGGGTCGAAATGAGCAAATGGGGGCCCGGGCGGACCGGTGATGAGCAGATAAACGGAGACCGCATTAACTAGTCCTCTTCTTGTTTGGTTACTCTATCTGTAAAGTGGTAATACCAATTTACAGTAGGGTCCGGCCAGCGTAAGAGTTCTGTCGGCACTGCGTCAATTAGCAAGCTATAGACTTTGGTCGCAGCGGCGGTTATTGCGGTGGACCTAGCGGCTGGCTACGCTGCTTCCCAACACAGTGGTCAAACCAATCGAGAGGCGTCATGGAAGTGGGAGTGGTGCGCCAGCGGAGGCTGGCGGATAACATCGTCGAGCAACTCGAAACGATGATCCTTGAGGGGACGCTCAAGGCTGGGGAGCGGCTGCCTGCCGAGCGGGTGCTGGCCGAACAGTTTGGAGTATCACGTCCGTCGCTGCGCGAAGCGATCCAGAAGCTGGCGGCCAAGGGCTTGCTGGTCAGTCGTCACGGTGGTGGCAATTTCGTTGCCGAGTCCCTCGGGTCGACCTTCAGTGATCCGCTGCTGCATCTGCTCGAAAACAACGCTGATGCGCAGCGTGACCTGCTCGAGTTTCGCCATACGCTGGAAGGCAGTTGCGCTTATTACGCCGCCTTGCGCGCAACTGAAGTGGACAGGCAACGCCTGAAAGAGGCCTTTGCGGCGTTGCAGGATTGTTATGCGCGCGAAGGGGTGGTTACCCGTGCCGAGGAGGGCGCCGCTGACGCGCGTTTTCACCTTGCGATTGCCGAGGCCAGTCACAATGCAGTGCTGCTGCATACCATTCGGGGTCTGTTCGATCTGCTCAAGCGCAACGTAGTGACCAATATCGGCGGTATGTACGCGCTACGCAGCGAAACCCGCGACATGCTGATGAATCAGCATCAGGAGCTATACGATGCGATCATCGCGCGGCGGGCGAACGACGCGAGGGATGTCATTCATCACCACATCAGCTATGTCCAAGAGGTTTTGGCGGAAGGGCAGCAGGAAGCTCAACGGTTGGCGCGTGCGCAGCGGCGTCAGGCGCATCCCGAGAAGAATTAGCAGGGCTGGCGCGGTGGTGGGTTGAAAAGCTAGATCGAGCGGCTGGGTTCCGCTCGATACGCCGAGGGTCAGTCTTCCTTGCCCTTGGTGCGCATGGCGCGCTGAATCTCTCGATCAGAGTCGCGCTCTTTCTCGGTGTGGCGCTTGTCGAACTCCTTCTTGCCCTTGCCTAGCGCGATATCGCATTTGATCAAATGCTTTTTCCAGTAGATCGACAGCGCCACACAGGCGTAACCCTTCTGCTGCACGGCGCCGAACAACTTGCCCAGTTCACGCTTGTTGAGCAGCAACTTGCGGGTGCGGGTCGGGTCGGCAATGACATGGGTGCTAGCGGTGGTCAGAGGCGTAATGTGGCAGCCCATCAACCATGCTTCGCCATCCTTGAGCAGGACGTAGCTGTCCACCAGCTGGGCTTTCCCCGCTCGAAGGCTTTTCACTTCCCAGCCGGCCAGCACGAGGCCCGCCTCGAATTTCTGTTCGATGAAGTAGTCGTGTAGCGCTTTCTTGTTCAGCGCAATGGTCCCGGGGGACTGTTTCTTCTGTTTGGCCATAGGGTGCGCATTATAGGGAGTCCCGTTGCGGCTGGCGATAACCTGCGTGGTGCGACGGTGCGAAACTTGAGAGGGGTGCGCTTATCCTCGACAATGGGCAACTTTACGTTTGCTCATGCTCAACACCTGCTGTGTAGCAGGTATGAGCTTTACGCTTGCTCTCGGTGAGCGGCTGTCGGCCTCGGCTCCAGCTGCTGATTGTCGACTGACGAAGTAGAAGGGACTGAATGACGACGCATATTCAACGTTCGGCGCTGCTGCCCTATCCGGCTCATGCGCTGTTCGACATGGTCAATGATGTAGCCAGCTATCCGAAGTTTTTGCCCTGGTGTTCGGCAACCGAGGTGCTGTCCAGCAGTGACACACAGATGCACGCAAGCATGACGGTGGCGAAGGCTGGCATGAGCCAGCGCTTCCTTACGCGCAATGAGTTGCAGGCTGGTAAGCGAATCGAGATGTCGCTGGAAGAAGGGCCTTTCAGTCATCTGCATGGTATTTGGGAATTCAAGGCGTTGGGTGAAAAGGCCTGCAAGATCAGCCTTGATCTCACCTTCGATTACGCCGGGCCGTTGGTTCGTGCCACCTTGGGACCGTTGTTCAATCAGGCCGCTAATACCTTGGTCGATGCGTTCTGTGACAGGGCTAAGCAGCTTTATGGATAAGCAGATGATCGCGGTTGAGGTCGTCTATGCGCTGGCGGACAAGCAGAAGTTGCTACGCTTGGCCGTTCCTCAGGGCACCAGCGTCCGAGAAGCAGCGCTGCGCTCGGGAATGGATGGCTACTTTCCGGGTCTGGATCTGGCAACGTCGCCGTTGGGCATCTTCGGCAAGGCTGTGCCCAAGCCGGACGAGCGCACGCTTGTCGAGGGGGAGCGAGTTGAGATCTATCGACCACTGATCGCCGACCCGAAAGAAGTTCGCAAGCAGCGTGCGGCGAAGGCTACACAGAACAAGGCCGGCGAATCAGGTGAAGCGGTCACATAGGAAGTGGCATTAACGAGAAAAGCCCGGCGTGACGGGCTTTTCTGGTGTTCGGTTAACGCTTAGTTTGTGTCCAGGCTGCCTGGAGTAGGCACTGGAACGGGCTCCGCCGCATCTACGTCGCGCTGGATCTGTTCAAGCAGAGAGCCAGGAGCGGTGGCCTCTGGTTCGGTGCTAACAGGGTCATCGGTGCTTGCCGGTAGATCAGTCCCCAGAATGGCTTCGTCACGGCTCACGCCGGGCTTGAAGTCGCCTGCAAGACCAGCGAGCTGGTCGTTAGCATTGAATACAAGGCTGACGCGCTCCTGCTGACGTTCTCTGCCGCCAGGCTGGATGCTGTACAGATAGTCCCAGCGGTTAGCGTGGAACGTGTCGGTGATCAGCGGGTTGCCCATGATAAACCGCACTTGTGATCGGGTCATTCCGGGGCGCAACTGGTCTATCATGTCCTGAGTCACGACATTGCCCTGTTGAATGTCGACCTTGTAAACCCCGGGGAATGAACAACCGGCGAGTGCGAACAGGCCCACTAGCGTGAGGCTGGACAGCATGAGCTTGGTGTTTTGCATCGGTAGGTGACTTCCACTATCTTGGCTGGGCAAAGCCCGGATCATACCCGTATTGAAGGAGGCTGCGAAACAGCAGCAGCGAGAAAGCCCACCATGGTTGAAAATAGCGAACTACGCAAAGCTGGCCTCAAAGTAACCCTGCCACGGGTCAAGATCCTGCAAATGCTGGATACCACTGATCGTCGCCATATGAGCGCAGAGGACGTCTACAAGGCATTGATGGAGGCCGGCGAGGATGTCGGTCTGGCAACTGTTTACCGCGTGCTGACCCAGTTCGAGGCAGCCGGTCTTGTGGTTCGGCATAATTTCGATGGCGGCCATGCCGTGTTCGAGCTGGCTGACGGTGGCCATCATGACCACATGGTGTGCGTCGACAGCGGCGATGTGATCGAGTTTTTTGATCCGGAGATCGAGAAGCTGCAGAAGGAGATCGTCAAGCGCCATGGCTACGACCTGGTGGATCACAACTTGGTGCTGTACGTCCGCAAGAAGCCTGAGTGATCGGAGTTGATCTGGTTCGAATGTGAGCCCCGGATAATCTTGCTATATGACAAAACCCCGCCGATTGGCGGGGTTTTGTTTTGAAGGTGCGATTCATCCGGCTGCTGCCGCCTCAGTGCGTTGGGGATGTGCCCATGACCATGAGTCGGATGAGGCGCGTTTTATTGCAAGCCAGCCCAGTGCAGTCCGGTACGTGGAATGGTGTGTGCTCTCCAGCTGGCGCCGCGGCAAGATGATCCGTGGGTCGTCGTTGCTTGCTTTTTTAGGATGTTTGAGCTGTGCCGATCATCTGGCGGGCGTGGGCCAGTGCTTGCTCGGTGAGGTCAAGCCCACCCAACATGCGGGCAATTTCCTCGACCCGTTCACTGCCATCCAGTGCGGCGACAGCGGTGTGGGTTTCTTGGGCGCCGCGCGCCTTGTGTACGAACAGGTGATGGTGACCCTGTGCCGCAACTTGTGGCAGGTGGGTCACGGTCAGTACTTGGCCCCGCTCGCCGAGGCGGCGCAGCAATTGGCCGACCACTTCTGCGGTCGGCCCGCCGATACCGACGTCCACTTCGTCGAACACCAGGGTCGGAATGCGTGATGTCTGCGCTGTGATCACCTGAATCGCAAGACTGATGCGCGACAGCTCACCGCCCGAGGCAACCTTTGCCAGTGGACGCAGTGGCTGGCCTGGGTTGGCGCTTACCAGAAACTCTACCTGTTCCAGTCCGTGTGGCATCAGGTCTCCTTCTGCTGCGGGCTTCAACACGGCGCTAAACTTGCCGCCTGGCATACCCAGACGTTGAATTTCCGTTTCGACGGCTTGCGCCAAGGATTCTGCCGCCAGCTGGCGCGAAGCGCTCAGCTGTTCGGCTTTTTCTCGATAATGTCGCTCGTAGGCGGCAAGCTCTTCGCCGAGTTGCTCCAGCGCAGTGTCGTCGGCGTTAAGGCTTTCCAGTTCTTCGAAGAGGCGTTGCTGCAAGCTCGGTAACTCTGACGGCTGAACGCGGTGTTTGCGCGCCAGGGTATAGATGCTGTCGAGGCGTTCTTCCAGTGCCTGCTGCCTTTGTGGGTCGGAATCGAAGTGATCGAGAAAGCGATTGAGTTCGCCGATCGCTTCTTCAACCTGTATCTGCGCACTGGACAGCAGATTGACGGCCTCGCCAAGCGCGCCGGGCTGGTTCTGAAAGCCAGTCAGGCGCTGCAGGCTCGAGGTCAGCGCTGACAGTACGTTGCCGGCGTCGCTCTCGCTACACAGCTCGATCACCTGGCGACAGGCGCCGAGCAGGTGTTCTGCGTTGGAGAGGTTCTTGTGCTCCTGCTCCAGCTGGTCCAATTCGTCGTCGCCGAGAGCCAATGTCTCAAGCTCCTCGAGTTGGTAGCTGAGCAGCTGGTGGCGGGCGCGCTGTTCATCACTGCTGCTGCTAAGTCGCTCCAGGGTCTGCCGGGTTTGCCGCCAGCGCTGGGCGGCCAGCTGCACCTGGCGGGCAAGATCTTGATTGCCGCTGTACTCATCGAGCAACCGCCGGTGCGTATCGAGCTTTAGCAGTGACTGGTGTTCGTGCTGGCTGTGGATATCGATCAGTAGCTCGCCAAGCGCCTTGAGGTCACCTTGCGGGCAGGGCGTTCCGTTGATATAGCCGCGCGAACGACCTTCAGCAGTGATCACTCGCCGAAGGATGCATGGGCCATCATTTTCCAGATCGCGCTCGGCCAGCCAGGCTCGTGCATCTGGGATGTCGTCCAAGTCGAAGCTCGCAAGAATATCCGCCTTGTCCGCGCCGATGCGCACCACGCTGCTGTCGGCTCGATCGCCAAGAGTGAGACCTAGCGCATCGAGCATTATCGACTTGCCTGCGCCGGTCTCGCCGCTGATCACGCTCATGCCGCGTTTGAGCTCAAGATCGAGATGCTCGACGATTGCGTAATTGTGAACGGAAAGATGGACCAGCATGGCAGGACTCCTGCGTAGGTGACTGGGTATTTATACAGTGCTTCTGCGTGGCTCATCAAGCTGCTCCGCGTGAGTGGTATGTAAACAAATGCGGTCGGTTAGGCACCGAATGGGCTGTTCGAAAGGGGCTGGGTGTTTCTTTGATGTGGATACGCCCTTGAAGCAGAATTTTGTTGCCCCCATATAGCGGCACAAGCGCGGGTCGACGCCCGCTGACGTATCGATGAGGAGGACCGCATGGCCGACGAGCAGAACCTGGACAACCAGACCCCTGATGAAAACGAGACCGCGCAAGCCGAGGTGACCGAGGATCTGGCTGCACGGGTGCAGTCCCTCGAAGAGCAATTGGCCGCGGCGCAGGATCAGTCCCTGCGAGTGGCAGCTGAGTTGCAGAACATCCGTCGTCGTGCCGAACAGGATGTTGAGAAAGCGCACAAGTTTGCGCTGGAAAAATTCGCCGGCGATCTGCTGGGCGTCGCTGACAGTCTGGAGCGCGGGCTCGAGCTGTCGAATCCAGATGATGAAGCAGTCAAGCCGATGCGCGAAGGTGTCGAGCTGACGTTCAAGTTGTTGCTCGACACTCTGGCGCGCCATCAGTTGGTGCAGATTGACCCACAGGGCGAGCCCTTCAATCCCGAGCATCACCAGGCCATGGCCATGGAAGAAAGCACCCATGCCGAGCCAGGCAGCGTGCTCAAGGTGTTCCAGAAGGGCTATCTGCTCAACGGACGTCTGTTGCGTCCGGCGATGGTCGTTGTCAGCAAGGCGCCGGCAGAAACCCCGCCTTCGATTGATGAGCAGGCTTGAATTTTTGCGGCTGACCCCCATCTGGTAGCCAAGCGTTTTTGTATTACCCGCAGCCGGTAAACAGGCGCGGATCAATCAAAGTTCGGAGAGAAGCACATGGGCAAGATTATCGGTATCGACCTGGGAACGACCAACTCCTGCGTCTCCATTCTGGAAAACGGCAAGGCCAAGGTGATCGAGAACGCCGAAGGCGGTCGCACCACCCCCTCGATCATTGCGTACGCCAATGACGGTGAAATCCTGGTTGGTCAATCGGCCAAGCGTCAGGCTGTTACCAACCCGCACAACACGCTGTACGCCGTGAAGCGACTGATCGGTCGTCGTTTCGATGAAGACGTCGTGCAGAAAGACATCCAGATGGTTCCGTACAAGATCGTCAAAGCGGACAACAGTGACGCCTGGGTAGAGGTGAGCGGCCAGAAAATGGCACCGCCGCAGATCTCTGCCGAGATCCTGAAGAAAATGAAGAAGACTGCCGAAGACTATCTCGGCGAGCCGGTTACCGAAGCGGTGATCACCGTCCCGGCGTACTTCAATGACAGCCAGCGTCAGGCTACAAAGGACGCCGGGCGCATTGCGGGTCTGGATGTTAAGCGCATTATCAACGAGCCGACTGCTGCCGCGCTGGCCTATGGCATGGACAAGGCCAAGGGCGATCACACAGTCATCGTATATGACCTGGGTGGCGGTACCTTCGACGTGTCGGTGATCGAAATCGCCGAGGTTGACGGCGAGCATCAGTTTGAAGTGTTGGCCACCAACGGTGACACCTTCCTTGGTGGTGAAGACTTCGACATCCGCTTGATCGACTACCTCGTCGACGAGTTCAAGAAAGAAAGCGGCATGAACCTCAAGGGTGATCCGCTGGCCATGCAGCGTCTGAAGGAAGCTGCTGAAAAGGCCAAGATCGAGCTGTCTTCCAGTCAGCAGACCGACGTCAACCTGCCTTACATCACGGCAGATTCGACCGGGCCGAAGCACCTGAACGTGAAAATCTCTCGCGCCAAGCTCGAAGCGCTGGTCGAGGATCTGGTTCAGCGCACCATCGAGCCGTGCCGCATGGCGATGAAAGACGCCGGGATCGACGTCTCCAAGATCGACGACGTGATTCTGGTCGGTGGTCAGACCCGCATGCCGCTGGTGCAGCAGAAGGTTGCCGAGTTCTTCGGCAAGGAAGCCCGCAAGGACGTCAACCCCGACGAAGCCGTGGCCATGGGTGCAGCCATTCAGGGTGCAGTGCTGGCTGGCGACGTCAAGGACGTGCTGTTGCTCGACGTTTCCCCGCTGACCCTGGGTATCGAAACCATGGGTGGCGTGATGACTGCGCTGATCGAGAAGAACACCACCATCCCGACCAAGAAGTCGCAGGTGTTCTCGACTGCCGATGACAACCAGGGCGCCGTGACCATCCATGTACTGCAGGGTGAGCGCAAACAGGCTTCGCAGAACAAGTCCCTGGGTCGTTTCGATCTGGCTGATATTCCGCCCGCTCCGCGTGGTGTGCCGCAGATCGAAGTGACCTTCGACATCGATGCCAACGGCATCCTGCACGTGTCGGCGAAAGACAAGGCCACCGGCAAGCACCAGTCCATCGTGATCAAGGCCAACTCGGGTCTTTCCGAGGAGGAAATCGAGCAGATGGTGCGTGACGCCGAAGCCAACGCCGAGGAAGACCGCAAGTTTGAAGAGCTGGTGACTGTCCGCAACCAGGGCGATCAGCTGGTGCATGCAACTCGCAAGATGTTGACCGAGGCTGGCGACAAGGCCACCGAAGAAGACAAGGCCAACATCGAAAAAGCCATCGGCGAGCTGGAAGTGGCCATCAAGGGCGACGACAAGGCCGAGATCGAAGCCAAGATCGCAGCAGTCTCGCAGGCTTCCACTCCGCTGGCGCAGAAGATGTATGCCGAGCAGCCTCAGGGCGGCGAAGGCGAGCAGGCTGGCGACAATGCTCAGTCAGGTGACGACGTGGTTGACGCTGAGTTCGAAGAGGTCAAGGACAACAAGTAAGCCGCGGCTTATGACCTCCATGAGAGGGGTGAGGGCAGAGTCCGTTCAGGCTGCTGCCTTTTGCTCCAGCCCGATGCGGTGATGCCGCGACGGGGCTGATCGCCGCGCGGGGGCTTGCTCCCGCGTCGGCGTGTCTGGAGGGTACGAATTTGAAGGTTCAGGAAACTTATGGCCAAACGTGACTATTACGAAGTGCTGGGTGTCGAGCGCGGCGCCAGCGAGGCGGAGCTGAAAAAGGCTTATCGTCGCCTCGCAATGAAGCATCATCCGGACCGTAATCCCGGAGACAAAGCCGCTGAAGACGCATTCAAGGAAGCCAACGAGGCTTACGAAGTGCTTTCCGATGCGAGCAAGCGTCAGGCCTACGACCAGTACGGTCATGCCGGCGTCGATCCCCAGATGGGAGCTGGCGCGGGTGCGGCTTACGGCAACGCCAATTTCTCCGACATCTTTGGCGATGTGTTCAGCGATTTCTTTGCTGGCGGTCGCGGCAGCTCGCGTGGCGGCGCTCAGCGCGGCAGCGATCTGCGCTACACCCTTGAGCTGGATCTGGAAGAGGCTGTGCGGGGCACCACGGTCACCATCCGGGTGCCCACCTTGGCTGAATGCAAGACCTGCGACGGTTCTGGCGCCAAGAAGGGCACCAGTCCAGTGACCTGTACCACCTGTGGTGGCATCGGTCAGGTGCGCATGCAGCAGGGCTTCTTCTCGGTTCAGCAGACCTGCCCGCGCTGTCATGGCAGCGGCAAGATGATTTCCGATCCTTGCGGTAGCTGCCATGGGCAAGGTCGGGTCGAGGAGCAGAAGACACTTTCGGTCAAGGTGCCGCCGGGTGTCGATACAGGTGACCGGATTCGTTTGACGGGTGAAGGCGAGGCGGGCGCTCAGGGCGGTCCGGCTGGTGACCTTTACGTAGTGGTCAACGTACGTGAGCACCCGATCTTCCAGCGTGACGGCAAGCACCTGTTTTGCGAGGTGCCGATCAGTTTTGCCGATGCGGCGCTGGGCGGCGAGTTGGAAGTGCCAACCCTCGACGGGCGGGTGAAGTTGAAGATCCCGGAAGGTACTCAGACTGGCAAGCAGTTCCGTTTGCGCGGCAAGGGGGTTGCTCCTGTGCGTGGCGGTGCGGCTGGCGATCTGTTGTGCCGGGTCGCGGTGGAGACACCGGTCAACCTGGGCAAGCGCCAGCGCGAGCTACTCGACGAGTTCCGCAAGACCTTACAGAGCGACAGTTCGCATTCGCCAAAGGCCAGTGGCTGGTTTGAAGGCGTGAAGCGATTTTTTGGCGATCTTTAATCCAGCGGCGAGCTGCAGGCGGCAGCCTTCCTGAAGGCGCTCTTGCAGCTTGAGGCTTGCAGCTTGGAGCTGTTTTTATGCGACGTATTGCAGTAACGGGCGCCGCCGGGCGTATGGGCAAGACACTGGTCGAAGCCGTTCAGCAAACTGCCGGTGCTGCGGGTTTGACCGCCGCCATTGATCGGCCTGATAGCACTCTGGTCGGTGCCGATGCGGGTGAACTGGCGGCAATCGGGCGGCTCGGTGTGCCGCTGATTGGTGAGGTAGCGAAGGTCGTCGACGAGTTCGATGTGCTGATCGATTTCACTCATCCTTCGGTCACGCTGAAAAATCTCGAAGTGTGCCGGCGCGCCGGTAAGGCGATGGTGATCGGTACGACCGGTTTCTCGGTTGCAGAGAAAGAGAAGTTGGCAGCGGCCGCGCAGGATATCCCCATCGTATTTGCGGCGAACTTCAGTGTCGGCGTCAATTTGTGTCTGAAGTTGCTTGATACGGCTGCGCGGGTGCTGGGTGACGAGGTCGATATCGAGATCATCGAGGCGCATCACCGCCACAAGGTGGACGCGCCGTCGGGCACTGCGTTGCGCATGGGTGAGGTCGTCGCGCAGGCGCTTGGTCGCGATCTGCAGGAGGTTGCGGTTTATGGCCGCGAAGGGCAGACGGGCGCCCGTGCGCGGGAGACGATCGGCTTTGCCACCGTGCGTGCCGGCGACGTTGTGGGAGATCACACCGTTCTGTTCGCAGCCGAGGGCGAGCGGGTCGAGATCACCCATAAGGCGTCCAGTCGGATGACTTTCGCCAAAGGCGCGGTGCGCGCTGCGATGTGGTTGGAGCAGCAGCCAGCGGGGCTGTATGACATGCAGGATGTGCTCGGGCTACGCTGAGGAAGCTCCTCGCTCGGCGTTTTGGCTGATTGCGGCTGGACCTGAAAGGGCGGTTTCTGTAAGCTTCCCGTTTTAGTGTGTCCACTAAAAGTTGCGCAGAATGAATCAAATAAAAAGCGGGATGACCTTCACACGTCATCCCGCTTTTTTACAATCTGCGCTTGCTTCAGCCTTGATCTTTGGGAGGTCTCTTGACTAAGCCAGCCATTCTCGCCCTTGCCGATGGCAGTATTTTTCGCGGCGAATCTATCGGCGCCGACGGCCAGACTATCGGTGAGGTGGTGTTCAATACCGCCATGACCGGCTATCAGGAAATCCTCACCGATCCTTCCTATGCCAAGCAAATCGTCACCTTGACCTATCCGCACGTTGGCAATACCGGTACCACCCCAGAAGACGCCGAGTCCTGGAAGGTTTGGGCTGCCGGGCTGGTGATTCGCGACTTGCCGCTGGTCTCGAGCAACTGGCGGGACAAGCAGCCGCTGCCGGATTACCTCAAGGCCAATGGCACCGTCGCCATTGCAGGCATCGATACCCGCCGTCTGACCCGCATCCTTCGCGAGAAAGGCGCTCAGGATGGTTGCATCCTGGCAGGTGACGATGCGACTGAAGAAAAGGCGCTGGAGTTGGCTCGCAGCTTCCCCGGTCTCAAGGGCATGGACCTGGCCAAAGAGGTCAGCGTCAAGGAGCGCTACGAGTGGCGCTCGAGCGTTTGGTGTCTGAGTGATGACGGTCATGCTGAGGTACCTGCCAGTGAGCTGCCGTACCATGTGGCCGCCTTCGACTACGGCGTGAAGTACAACATTCTGCGCATGCTGGTCGCGCGTGGTTGCCGGGTCACTGTGTTGCCGGCTCAGACGCCTGCCAGCGAAGCCCTGGCGCTGAACCCGGACGGTATCTTCCTGGCCAACGGCCCCGGTGATCCCGAGCCTTGCGACTACGCGATCAAGGCAATCCAGGAAGTGCTCGAAACCGACATTCCGGTGTTCGGTATCTGCCTCGGCCATCAATTGTTGGCGTTGGCCTCTGGTGCCAAGACCATGAAGATGCCCAACGGCCACCACGGTGCGAACCACCCGGTTCAGGATCTGAAGACGGGAGTGGTGATGATCACCAGTCAGAACCATGGTTTTGCCGTAGACGAAGCCAGCCTGCCTAGCAATGTGCGCGCCACGCACAAGTCGCTGTTCGACGGCACGCTGCAAGGTATTGAGCGCACTGACAAGGTTGCCTTCAGCTTCCAGGGCCACCCTGAGGCTAGCCCAGGCCCGCATGATGTCGCGCCGTTGTTTGATCGCTTCATCGACGCCATGGCCAAGCGCCGCTAAGTTCGCCGAGCACAGAATTCGAGAGAGACCATGCCAAAACGTACAGACATCAAAAGCATTCTGATCCTCGGCGCTGGCCCGATCGTCATCGGCCAGGCGTGCGAGTTCGATTACTCCGGAGCGCAGGCGTGCAAAGCACTGCGCGAAGAGGGGTTCCGCGTCATCCTGGTCAACTCCAACCCCGCGACCATCATGACCGACCCGTCCATGGCTGATGCCACTTACATCGAGCCAATCAAGTGGGCCACCGTCGCCAAGATCATCGAGAAGGAGCGCCCCGATGCGCTACTGCCGACGATGGGTGGTCAGACCGCCCTGAACTGTGCGCTGGACCTGGAAAAGCACGGCATCCTGGAGAAGTTTGGCGTCGAGATGATTGGCGCCAACGCCGACACCATCGACAAAGCTGAAGATCGCTCGCGCTTCGACAAGGCTATGAAGAATATCGGCCTTGCATGCCCGGTCTCCGGTATCGCGCACAACATGGACGAAGCCTATGGCGTGCTCGATAAGGTCGGATTTCCTTGCATCATCCGTCCCTCGTTCACTATGGGCGGCACCGGTGGCGGTATCGCCTACAACCGTGAAGAGTTCGAGGAGATCTGCGCTCGTGGCCTAGACTTGTCGCCGACCAGCGAGCTGCTGATCGATGAGTCGCTGATCGGCTGGAAGGAATACGAGATGGAGGTGGTCCGCGATAAGAAGGACAACTGCATCATCGTCTGTGCCATCGAAAACTTCGATCCGATGGGGGTCCACACCGGCGACTCCATTACCGTCGCGCCAGCGCAAACTCTGACCGATAAGGAATATCAGATTCTGCGTAACGCCTCGCTGGCGGTGTTGCGCGAGATCGGCGTTGAAACCGGCGGTTCCAACGTGCAGTTTGGCATTTGCCCCAACACCGGCCGTATGGTCGTGATCGAGATGAACCCGCGAGTTTCGCGTTCGTCAGCTCTGGCGTCCAAAGCCACTGGCTTCCCCATTGCCAAGATCGCTGCAAAGCTTGCGGTGGGCTACACGCTCGACGAGTTGCAGAACGACATCACCGGTGGCCGCACCCCTGCGTCCTTCGAGCCGGCGATCGATTACGTCGTGACCAAGATCCCGCGTTTCGCTTTCGAGAAATTCCCCAAAGCTGATGCTCGCTTGACCACCCAGATGAAGTCGGTCGGTGAGGTCATGGCCATCGGGCGCACTTTCCAGGAATCTGTACAGAAAGCGCTGCGCGGCCTGGAAGTCGGTGTGTCCGGCTTTGATCCGAAGCTCGATCTGACTGACCCCGAGAGCGAAAGCACCCTCAAGCGTGAGCTGACCGTGCCGGGCGCTGATCGTATTTGGTACGTGGCCGATGCTTTCCGCGCTGGCAAGACGGTCGCCGAAGTGTTCGACCTCACGCGCATCGATGAGTGGTTCTTGGTGCAGATCGAGGATCTGATCAAGGAGGAGGAGCAAATCAAGACTATGGGCCTGTCCAGCATCGATCGCGATGTCATGTACAAGCTCAAGCGCAAAGGCTTCTCCGACGCGCGCCTGGCCAAGTTGCTTGGCGTAACCGAAAAGAACCTGCGAGCTCACCGGCACAAGCTTAAAGTGCTGCCGGTCTATAAGCGCGTCGACACCTGCGCCGCCGAGTTCGCCACTGACACTGCCTACATGTACTCGACTTACGAGGAAGAGTGCGAGGCGAATCCGTCCAGCCGCGAGAAGATCATGATTCTCGGCGGCGGCCCGAACCGTATCGGCCAAGGCATCGAATTCGATTACTGCTGCGTTCATGCGGCACTGGCAATGCGCGACGATGGTTATGAAACCATCATGGTCAACTGCAACCCTGAGACTGTCTCCACTGACTACGACACATCGGATCGTCTGTACTTCGAGCCGGTAACCTTGGAAGACGTGCTGGAAATCGTCCGTGTCGAGCAGCCCAAGGGCGTTATCGTGCAGTACGGCGGCCAGACTCCGCTGAAGCTGGCTCGTGCGCTGGAAGAGGCGGGTGTGCCTATCATCGGAACCAGCCCTGATTCTATTGACCGCGCTGAAGACCGTGAGCGCTTCCAGCAGATGGTCGAGCGCCTGAACCTGCGCCAGCCGCCAAACGCGACCGCCCGCAGCGAAGAAGAGGCACTTGCCGCCTCGAAAGTGATCGGTTATCCGCTGGTGGTGCGTCCGTCTTATGTACTGGGCGGTCGGGCGATGGAAATTGTTTACCAGGAAGAAGAGCTCAAGCGCTACATGCGCGAAGCGGTGAAAGTGTCGAATGACAGCCCAGTGCTGCTCGATCACTTCCTCAACTGCGCCATCGAGGTCGATATCGACGCGGTGTGTGACGGCGAGCACGTGGTAATCGGCGCCATCATGCAGCACATCGAACAGGCCGGCGTGCATTCCGGTGACTCGGCCTGCTCACTGCCGCCTTATTCATTGCCGGCGCACATCCAGAACGAAATCCGAGACCAGGTCAAGAAGATGGCGCTGGAGTTGGGTGTGGTCGGTCTGATGAACGTACAGATGGCCGTGCAGGGCGAGGACATCTTCGTCATTGAGGTCAATCCGCGTGCGTCGCGTACAGTGCCTTTCGTATCGAAGTGCATCGGCGTCTCGCTAGCGATGATTGCGGCACGTGTCATGGCGGGTAAAACGCTGGCTGAGGTCGGGCTGACCGAAGAAATAATTCCAGATTTCTACAGTGTTAAAGAAGCGGTTTTCCCCTTCGCCAAGTTCCCGGGTGTCGACCCGATCCTCGGCCCGGAAATGAAATCGACCGGTGAGGTGATGGGGGTCGGCGACAGCTTCGCCGAAGCCTTTGCCAAGGCTCAGCTCGGCGCTAGCGAGATTCTGCCGAACAGTGGCTGTGCGTTCATCAGTGTGCGCGATGACGACAAGCCACACGTAGCCCAGGTGGCGCGTGATCTGATCGAGCTTGGTTTCGAAGTGGTCGGTACGGCTGGCACGGCAAAGATCATCGAGGCTGCTGGGCTGCCGGTGCGTCGGGTGAACAAGGTAACCGAGGGTCGCCCGCACGTTGTCGACATGATCAAGAATGACGAGGTCACGCTGATCATCAATACTACCGAGGGGCGTCAGTCCATCGCCGACTCTTTCTCAATCCGTCGTAACGCTCTGCAGCACAAGATCTGCTGCACCACCACCCTGGCTGGTGGGCAGGCGATCTGTGAGGCGCTGAAGTTCGGTCCCGAGAAGACCGTACGTCGCTTGCAGGATCTCCATGCAGGAATCAAGGCATGACTAAATACCCAATGACTGTCCAGGGCGCGCGCGCCTTGGAAGAAGAGCTGCACCATCTCACCAAAGTCCTTCGCCCCAAGCTCAGTCATGACATCGGCGTGGCGCGTGAGCTGGGGGATCTCAAGGAAAACGCCGAGTATCACGCCGCTCGCGAACAGCAGGGCATGGTCGAGGCGCGGATTCGTGATATCGAAGGGCGTCTTCAGAATGCTCAAGTCATCGATGTCAGCAGCATTCCGCACACTGGCAAAGTGATCTTTGGGACCACCGTTGAGATTGCCAATGTCGAGACTGATGAGCGCGTCACTTATCAGATCGTTGGTGAGGACGAAGCGGAGATCAAGCTCGGCAAGATCTCCGTGGGCTCCCCAATTGCGCGCGCCCTGATCGGCAAGGTCGAAGGTGACGTCGCTGTGGTGAAAACGCCGGGAGGGCTGGTCGAGTTCGAGATCGTCGAGGTTCGCCATCTCTGAGATTCGACCGATGCGCGCAGGCGTGATTAGTTGGCAGCTGGCCCAGACATTCTGGGTCGGCGGGTTATGGCTGCTGCAGTTTGTAATGCTGCCGGCGTTGGCCAAGATCGGCTTGGCGCCGTTGCTGATCGAAGAGGTCGCCGGCAGTCTGCGGCCTTTGCTGGTGGGCTTCGCTGCGTTCTGTGTGTTGCTTCAGGCGGCGGTGCTGATCCAGCTCTGCGGGCTTCGTAGTCTTTGGCGCGATCTGCGAGGTCAGCTGTTACTGGCAGTGCTGCTCCTGGCCGGAAGTCATTTTTCGGCGCGGGCGGGCATTATCGAATCATCGTACTGGTTGGTATTCAGTTACTTGGCGATGGGTTTGTGCGGGTTAATCCTGGTGCTGCAAGTCGCTCCCGGTCGGGAGCGATAGCAGAAGACGGCGGCTGAAAAGTGGATCAGCTCTGGAAGCGATGCACGTTAGAGAGCTGCTTGTTCACTTTGGGGTTCTTGCGATAGATCAGTGCCATCTTGCCGATAGACTGAACCAGTTCGCAGCCGCCAATTTTGCATAATTCATCAGTTAGCGCGCGCCGATCGTCACGCTCGGTGATCCGCAGCTGCACCTTGATCAATTCGTGATCGTTCAGGGCTCGCTCCAGCTCGGCTTGTACGCCTTCGGTCAAGCCGTTCTCCGATACGATCAATACAGGCTTCAGATGATGGCCGATGGATTTGTACTGTTTCTTCTGCTCGTTAGTGAGCGGCATAATTCGACCCTTGCGTCAGAACCCTGGAAAACCCGGCTAGTGTAACTGACACGCTCTGAGCCGCACAGATGAGGTAACAGCTTGGCACGCTCCAAGACCAGCCCGCGTTGGCTGAAAGAACATTTTGATGATCCCTATGTAAAGATGGCGCAGCGGGATGGCTATCGGTCGCGAGCGAGCTACAAGCTTCTCGAGATTCAAGAAAAGGATCGTATTCTCCGGCCAGGCATGACAGTGGTCGATCTCGGGGCTGCACCGGGCGGCTGGTCGCAGGTCACCAGCAGGGTGATCGGTGATCGCGGGAGGCTGATTGCATCCGATATTCTGCCCATGGACAGCATTGCGGACGTTACCTTTGTTCTCGGTGATTTTACTGAGGACGAAGTATTCGCTGAGATCCTTCAGGCCATCGGTGAAACGCAAGTTGACCTTGTGATTTCCGATATGGCCCCCAATATGAGTGGGGTGAAGGTTGCTGACCAGGCGCGAGCGATGTTTCTCTGCGAGCTTGCGCTTGATCTGGCCATGCGAGTTCTGCGCCCCGGTGGGGACTTTCTGATCAAGATTTTCCAGGGGGATGGTTTCGATGCCTACCTGAAGGATGTGCGGCAGAATTTCGATAAGGTGCAGATGCGTAAACCCTTGTCATCAAGGGACCGCTCACGTGAACAGTATCTGCTGGCGCGCGGATACCGGGGCGATGGCAACGCGCTGGAAGCGCTGCGGTCTTAACCGAATGGAGCTGAACCATCCCGTCGAACCCGAGCCTATGATTTACCGGCTAGCATGTTTCATATCGGGTTACAGACCGAGCTGCGCGTTCAGCAACGTTGTGTAGTAAGTTAGGCCGAGAGCGAACCATCGGCCGTCATGCAGGCTCCCGAAAACCCGCCTGCTCTAGAGGGTAGTGAATTGAACGACATGGCAAAGAACCTGATTTTGTGGTTGATCATTGCCGCTGTCCTGG
Organism: Stutzerimonas tianxiuensis; assembly: GCF_053470365.1. Taxonomy (NCBI): domain Bacteria; kingdom Pseudomonadati; phylum Pseudomonadota; class Gammaproteobacteria; order Pseudomonadales; family Pseudomonadaceae; genus Stutzerimonas; species Stutzerimonas tianxiuensis. The sequence continues at coordinate 50,002 of NZ_JBPVWS010000023.1, forward strand.
TGACGGTGATGAACAACTTTTCCAGCCCGACAGAGCCGCAAACGCTCAACTATTCGGATTTCATCGAGCAGGTGAAAGAAGGTCAGGTCGAGCGCGTGACCGTCGACGGTTTCGTCATTACCGGCAAGCGCAGTGACGGCGAGACGTTCAAGACGATTCGCCCCGCGATTCAGGACAACGGCCTGATCGGTGACCTGATCAACAACAATGTGGTGATCGAAGGCCGGCAGCCTGAGCAGCAGAGCATCTGGACGCAGCTGTTGGTGGCTAGCTTCCCAATTTTGGTGATCATTGCGGTTTTCATGTTCTTCATGCGGCAGATGCAAGGCGGCGCGGGTGGCAAAGGCGGCCCGATGAGCTTTGGCAAGAGCAAGGCTCGCCTGCTGTCCGAAGATCAGGTCAAAACCACATTTGCTGATGTCGCCGGTTGTGATGAGGCGAAAGAAGAAGTCACCGAACTGGTCGAGTTCCTGCGTGACCCCGGTAAGTTTCAACGTCTCGGAGGCCGCATTCCGCGTGGCGTGCTGATGGTTGGATCACCGGGTACCGGTAAAACGCTTTTGGCTAAGGCGGTCGCTGGCGAGGCCAAGGTTCCGTTCTTTACCATCTCCGGTTCCGATTTCGTTGAGATGTTCGTCGGGGTGGGTGCTAGCCGCGTGCGCGACATGTTCGAGCAAGCCAAGAAGCATGCGCCGTGCATCATTTTCATTGATGAGATCGACGCTGTCGGTCGCCATCGCGGCGCGGGTCTCGGCGGTGGTCACGACGAGCGAGAGCAGACGTTGAACCAGTTGCTGGTCGAGATGGATGGTTTCGAAATGAATGACGGCATCATCGTCATTGCTGCCACGAACCGGCCGGATGTGCTCGATCCTGCGCTGCTTCGCCCCGGTCGTTTCGACCGTCAGGTAGTCGTTGGGCTCCCCGATATTCGTGGTCGCGAACAGATTCTTAAAGTCCACATGCGCAAGGTTCCGCTTGGTGACACTGTTGAGCCGGCTTTGATTGCGCGGGGCACGCCTGGATTTTCAGGTGCGGACCTAGCCAACCTAGTCAACGAAGCGTCGTTGTTTGCGGCACGCGCCGGCAAGCGCTTGGTGGAAATGAAAGAGTTCGAACTGGCCAAAGACAAGATCATGATGGGCGCCGAGCGCAAGTCCATGGTCATGTCCGAAAAGGAGCGACTCAATACGGCATACCACGAGGCGGGGCATGCCATCGTGGGGCGCGTCGTTCCGGAGCACGATCCTGTTTATAAGGTATCGATCATTCCGCGCGGTCGGGCTTTGGGTGTCACGATGTTTCTACCCGAAGAAGACCGTTACAGTCTTTCCAAACGAGCCTTGATCAGTCAAATCTGCTCGCTGTTTGGAGGCCGTATCGCTGAGGAAATGACGCTCGGCTTTGAGGGGGTTACCACTGGTGCCTCCAATGACATCATGCGTGCTACCCAGTTGGCCCGTAATATGGTTACCAAGTGGGGGCTGTCCGAAAAGTTGGGCCCTCTGATGTACGCAGAGGAAGAGGGCGAGGTGTTCCTTGGCCGCAGTGCGGGTAGTCAGCACACTAATGTGTCCGGTGACACGGCAAAAATGATCGATCTCGAGGTTCGTAGCATCATCGATCAGTGCTACGGCACGGCTAAGCAGATTCTTGCTGACAACCGTGACAAGCTCGATGTGATGGCCGAGACACTGATGAAGTACGAGACCATCGATGCTGATCAGATTGATGACATTATGGCAGGTCGGACTCCCCGTGAACCGCGTGACTGGCAGGATGGCTCTGGTCCAACCGGAACGCCTATTCAGCCAGAAGGTGGCCGCCCACAGGCGCCGATTGGTGGTCCCGCTGGCGAGCATTAAGCTAAGGCTGCGTTAGATGAGGGAAAAGATGTACTCAACCCGGCTGTCTTGTGGCAGTCGGGTTCTTGATTTGTCCCGCCCACATGTCATGGGCATCTTGAATGTCACTCCCGACTCTTTCTCCGATGGCGGCAGGCATGCGGGTGTCGTTGCTGCATTACGGCACGCCGACGCCATGATGGCGGCGGGAGCGACGTTAATTGACGTGGGCGGGGAATCGACTCGCCCGGGGGCGCGCGCTGTTTCGTCCATCGAAGAGCTTGAGCGTGTTGCGCCTGTAGTAGAGGCGATTGCTCGAGAGCTTGACGTGATTATCTCGGTCGACACCTCGACGCCTGCTGTAATTCGCGAGACTGCCCGGCTCGGTGCAGGCTTGATTAATGATGTCCGCTCTCTATCTCGCGATGGGGCGCTGGAGGCTGTAGCAAGCAGTGGGCTTCCGGTGTGCTTGATGCATATGCGAGGTGAGCCCGGCGATATGCAGAACGATCCGCACTACGACGATGTCGCCAGCGAGGTCGTCAGTTTTTTGCGTGAGCGCATGGAGGCGTGTGCAGCTGCAGGCATGCCAGCCGGCCGGGTCGTGCTCGATCCGGGATTCGGCTTTGCAAAAAATCTCGCGCATAACTTGAGCCTGTTCAACAGGCTGGAGCAGCTCCATACGCTGGGGCGTCCGTTGCTTGTCGGTGTGTCCCGCAAGAGTATGGTCGGCCAAACGTTGCAGCGGGATGTGTCGCATCGTCTCTATGGCAGCCTGGCGCTAGCCGCGCTGGCTGTTGCCAAAGGCGCTAACATCCTTCGGGTGCATGACGTGGCCGAAACGGTTGATGTAGTTCGAATGATTGCTGCAGTGCAGGCGGCAGAATAGGGAATATGTATGGGTAGAAAGTATTTCGGCACCGATGGTATTCGTGGCCATGTGGGGCAATTTCCGATCACGCCGGAATTCATGCTGAGGCTTGGTTGGGCCGCAGGTATGGCATTTCGCAAGCATGGGAAATGTCGCATTTTGATCGGCAAAGACACTCGGATCTCAGGGTATATGTTCGAGTCGGCACTGCAGGCCGGGCTTTCTGCCGCAGGCGCCGATGTCTTGCTGCTGGGGCCTATGCCGACCCCCGCGGTCGCCTACCTGACGCGTACCTTCCATGCGGACGCTGGTATCGTGATCAGCGCCTCACATAACCCTCATCACGATAATGGCATCAAGTTCTTCTCTGGCCGCGGGACGAAACTGCCCGATGAGGTTGAGTTGATGATCGAGGAGCTGCTCGACACACCGATGACGGTCGTGGAGTCGGTGCAACTAGGCAAGGCTTCACGGATAAATGATGCGGCAGGGCGCTATATCGAGTTCTGCAAGAGCAGTGTGCCGACCAGCACAGATTTCAGCGGTATGAAGATTGTGCTTGATTGCGCTCACGGTGCGACCTACAAGGTTGCACCCAGCGTCTTCCGAGAGCTCGGGGCGGAGGTGACGGTTATCGCTGCTCAGCCGGATGGGCTGAACATCAACGCCGGCGTAGGCTCCACTCATGTCGCGCAGCTGCAGAAGGCCGTGATTGAGCAGGGCGCTGATCTTGGTATAGCCTTTGATGGTGACGGTGATCGGGTGATGATGGTCGATCATACCGGCACTCAGGTTGATGGCGATGAGTTGCTCTACATTATTGCCTCAGATTTGCAGGACCGAGACCGTCTGATCGGTGGGGTTGTCGGGACGTTGATGAGCAACCTCGGTCTAGAGTTGGCACTTAAGGCGCGCAACATTCCTTTTGTGCGGGCTAAGGTCGGTGATCGCTACGTGATGGCTGAAATGCTCGAGCGTGACTGGGTGCTTGGTGGGGAAAACTCAGGTCACATTGTCTGCGCGCAGCATGTCACCACTGGAGACGCCATCATTGCTGCGCTCCAGGTTGTGCTTGCTCTGAAGCGTCGCGGTCGTAGCCTTGCGCAGGAGCGCATGGTCTGGAGCAAATGCCCTCAGGTATTGATCAACGTGCGGTTCAGTGGCAATCGGGATCCGATTGCCCATCCCCAGGTGCAGGCTGTCTGTGACAGCGTTACGGAGCGTATGGCTGGTCGTGGTCGGGTGCTGTTACGAAAATCCGGCACCGAGCCGTTGGTGCGGGTTATGGTTGAAGGGGACGACGAAAATCAGGTCCGCAGTTACGCCGAGGAGCTGGCAAGCGCGGTTAAGGAAGTTTGTGTGTGATTTACGCTTGCCAGGTGCCTTTTCGTTGAGTACCATCTGCGCCCACTTTGACCGACGAGGTAAAGCATGCGTCGCCCATTGGTAGCTGGTAACTGGAAGATGAACGGTACCCGCGCCAGCGTCGCAGAGCTGATCGAGGCGCTTCGCCAGCAGGATCTTCCGGCGGTTATAGAAGTTGCTGTATTTCCATCGAGTCTGCATCTGACACAGGTCGTGAGTGGTCTACAGGGCAAGGCGATTGCTGTAGGGGCTCAGGACTGCGCGGCGGATGCCGGGTTCGGTGCGCTGACAGGTGAGGAGTCGGCTTCTCAGCTGGTTGATGCGGGTTCCAGTTGGGTGTTGGTTGGTCATTCCGAGCGGCGTCTGATTTTGGGCGAAAGCGACGAAGTGGTAGGCAAAAAATTTGCAGCTGCATTGGCGTGCGGGATGACGCCGGTGCTATGCCTGGGGGAGACGCTGGAGCAGCGTCAAGCCGGGCAGACTCTGGAAGTGGTTGGTCGGCAGCTTGCTAGTGTCTTGGCTAACGCTGGAGTTGGTGCGTTCGAAAAGGCGGTGGTGGCTTATGAGCCAGTCTGGGCGATAGGCACCGGGCTGACTGCGACGCCGCAGCAGGCTCAAGAGGTGCATGCTGCGATTCGGGAGCAGCTGGCTCGCGAAGATCGACGTATCGCTGATGGCGTGCGAATCCTCTACGGAGGCAGTGTAAAAGCGGAAAATGCTGCTGAGCTTTTCGAGATGCAGGATATCGATGGGGGGCTTATCGGTGGCGCCTCCCTGAAAGCGAATGATTTCGGTGCGATTTGTCGCGCCGCAGGGAACTGATCAGATGTTGCAGACTGTTGTGATTGTGGTGCATCTGCTGGTTGCCATTGGTGTGGTTGCGCTGGTGTTGCTGCAGCAAGGTAAAGGGGCTGATGCTGGCGCTTCCTTTGGTTCGGGTGCTTCCGCAACTGTATTTGGAAGTCAGGGGTCCTCTACCTTTCTTAGTCGATTTACTGCTATACTTGCGGCCGTTTTTTTCGCCACGAGTCTTGGGTTGGCATTTTTCGCAACTCGTCAGGCTGACCAGCTCTCAGGGGCAGGTCTGCCGGATCCGGCGGTTCTTGAAGTGCCGGTCAGTAAGCCAGTAGTGGAAGATGTGCCTGTGTTGGAAAGCACTCCATCCGCACCTGTTGCAGATGATGTGCCTCAGCTGCAGGAGCAGGAATAAGGTTTTTGCCGAGGTGGTGGAATTGGTAGACACGCTACCTTGAGGTGGTAGTGGCCATAGGCTGTAGGGGTTCGAGTCCCCTCCTCGGTACCAAACAAGCAGGCCCGCAGATGCGGGCTTTCTTGTTTTAGTCTTTCGGTTGACCTGTTGTCAGTGTGGTCGTATAATTCGTGCCCAGTTTGACGCGGGGTGGAGCAGTCTGGTAGCTCGTCGGGCTCATAACCCGAAGGTCGTTGGTTCAAATCCAGCCCCCGCAACCAGTTGATAAAAAGCCCCTGTCGAGGGGCTTTTTATTAGCTTCAAGCCAGGTCGCCGGCATCTACAGGCGATCGTCATGGATGGGCGTTTCGCCCATTTTTCATTTGTACAGCATGCGCGAGGGACTTCGATGTCGAGCAAGCTAGAACAGTTGCAGGCCTTGTTGGCCCCAGTGGTCGAGGCGCTCGGCTATCAATGCTGGGGTATCGAATTCATTTCGCAGGGTCGACATTCTTTGTTGCGGGTCTATATCGACCATTCCAACGGAATTCTTGTCGATGATTGCGAAAAGGTCAGCCGCCAATTGAGTGGTGTGCTCGACGTTGAAGATCCAATCAGCTCTGACTACACCCTTGAAGTGTCCTCGCCTGGTATGGATCGGCCTCTATTCACGCTCGAGCAGTTCACGGCCCATGTGGGTGAACAGGTCAAAATAAAGCTGCGTTCGCCCTTTGAGGGTCGGCGCAATTTCCAAGGTCTTCTGCGCGGGGTCGAGGAGCAGGATGTAGTGGTGCTGGTCGACGACCATGAATACCTGTTGCCGATCGACATGATCGACAAGACCAACATAATTCCCCGTTTTGAGTGAGTCGCGGATCCCGCGGACCCCAATGGATTGCGATAGGCGAGGCGTACGATGAGCAAAGAAGTACTGCTGGTTGTGGAGTCGGTATCCAACGAGAAAGGCGTACCGGCCAGTGTAATCTTCGAGGCATTGGAGCTGGCTTTGGCCACTGCTACCAAGAAGCGCTTTGAGGACGAGGTTGACCTGCGGGTCGAGATCAATCGGCAGAACGGTAGCTACGAGACCTTCCGCCGCTGGACGGTGGTCGAGGAAGAAGATTTCGACGATCCGGCACACCAGTTGACCGTCGACATGAAACAGGCTGTCGATGCTGGGGCCAAAGTTGGAGATGTCCTGGAAGAAAAGGTTGAGTCAATCGAGTTCGGTCGGATCGCCGCTCAGACAGCCAAGCAGGTCATCGTGCAGAAGGTCCGGGAGGCCGAGCGCGCCCAAGTGGTTGAGGCCTATCGTGATCGCTTGGGCGAGATCATCTCCGGCACGGTGAAAAAGGTTACGCGAGACAGCGTCATTGTCGATCTGGGCAATAACGCGGAAGCGTTGCTGGCCCGAGAAGACATTATTTCTCGGGAAACCTTTCGGGTCGGTGCGCGAGTTCGTGCGCTGCTTAAGGAAATCCGTACCGAGAATCGCGGTCCTCAGTTGATCCTTTCTCGCACAGCGCCGCAAATGCTGATTGAGCTTTTCCGCATTGAAGTTCCGGAAATCGCCGAAGGGCTGATTGAAGTGATGGCTGCTTCGCGGGATCCAGGATCTCGCGCCAAGATAGCCGTGCGCTCGAAAGATAAGCGTATCGATCCGCAAGGCGCGTGCATTGGTATGCGCGGTTCGCGTGTTCAGGCCGTTTCCGGCGAGATCGGCGGAGAGCGTGTCGATATCGTGCTGTGGGACGAGAACCCCGCACAATTCGTTATCAACGCGATGGCTCCAGCTGAAGTGGCTGCCATCATCGTCGATGAAGATGCGCATGCCATGGATATCGCGGTCGGCGAAGACAATTTGGCCCAGGCAATCGGTCGGGGCGGGCAGAACGTACGTCTTGCCAGTCAGTTGACCGGTTGGACGCTGAACGTGATGACTGAAGCGGACATCCAGAGCAAGCAGCAAGAAGAAACTGGTGACATCTTACGCAATTTCATCGAAGAGCTCGATGTCGATGAGGAGCTGGCACAAGTACTGGTCGAGGAAGGTTTCACCTCTCTCGAAGAGATCGCCTACGTCCCTATGGAGGAAATGCTCGGCATCGAAGGCTTCGACGAAGATATCGTCAACGAGCTGAGAACCCGCGCCAAGGATCGCTTGCTAACTAAAGCGATCGCAACGGAAGAGAAACTGGCAGACGCCCAGCCGGCGGAGGATTTGCTTGCGCTGGATGGTATGGACAACGAACTGGCGGTCGAGTTGGCAGTGCGGGGTGTAGTCACCCGCGAAGACCTGGCCGAGCAGTCGATTGACGATCTGCTCGACATAGACGGCATAGATCAAGAACGTGCCGGCAAGCTGATCATGGCCGCCCGAGCCCATTGGTTCGAGTAAGTAATTAGCGGCCTGAGGAGAGAGATGGATGACGCAAGTCACGGTGAAACAACTGGCCCAGGTGGTCGACACACCGGTCGAGCGACTGCTACAGCAGATGCGTGAGGCAGGACTGTCGCACACCAGCGCCGAGCAAGTAGTGACCGATAATGAAAAGCAGGCCCTGTTGGCGCACCTAAAAAGCAGCCACGGCGCCAAGGTGGATGAGCCGCGCAAGATTACCTTGCAGCGCAAGACCACCACCAAGCTGAAAGTGGGTGGCAGCAAGACCATTAGCGTGGAAGTGCGCAAGAAGAAAACGTTCGTCAAGCGCAGTCCTGACGAAATCGAGGCCGAGAAGCAGCGCGAGCTCGAGGAGCAGCGCGCAGCCGAGGAAGCCGCTCGTCAGAAAGCGGCTGAAGAGGCTCGCCAACAAGCCGAGGAAGAAGCACGTCGTCAGGCCGAAGCTGCCAAAACTCAAGCGCCGGCCGCCGCTTCACCTGAACCGGTTGCAGCTGTGTCTGCTGATCCTGCCCCGGTCGTTGCTCCCGTCGCCCCTCCCGTTGAGGAGCGCAAGAAGGATGAACCGCGCCGTCCCGATAAGGCACGCAGCGACGATGACGAGCGTCGTGATCGCAAGCAAGCTCAGCATCGCCCGTCCTTGAAGGCAAAGGCTCCGTTGTCGCGCACAGCGCGAAGCGGCGAAGACGACGCCGATGGCTTCCGTCGCGGCGGACGAGGCAAGTCGAAGCTGAAGAAGCGCAACGCGCATGGATTCCAGAGCCCTACCGGCCCGATCGTTCGCGAAGTTGCCATCGGTGAGACCATCACCGTCGGTGATCTGGCACAGCAGATGTCGGTCAAGGCGGCGGAAGTCATCAAGTTCATGTTCAAGATGGGCACCCCGGTGACCATCAACCAGGTCCTGGATCAGGAAACTGCCCAGTTGATCGCTGAAGAGCTGGGCCACAAGGTCAAGTTGGTCAGTGATAACGCTCTGGAAGAACAGCTGGCCGAGCTGCTGAAGTTCGAGGGTGAAGCCATCACTCGTGCTCCGGTGGTGACTGTGATGGGTCACGTTGACCACGGCAAGACCTCGCTGCTCGACTACATCCGTCGCGCCAAGGTTGCTGCTGGTGAAGCGGGCGGTATTACTCAGCACATCGGTGCCTATCACGTCGAAACTGATCGTGGAATGGTTACCTTCCTTGATACTCCGGGCCACGCTGCGTTTACTGCGATGCGTGCCCGTGGGGCTCAAGCGACTGACATTGTTATTCTGGTCGTGGCGGCGGACGATGGCGTGATGCCGCAAACCATCGAAGCAATCCAGCATGCCAAGGCTGCTGGTGTCCCGCTGGTAGTGGCCGTGAACAAGATCGATAAGCCGGGCGCCGATCTCGATCGCATCCGCAGCGAGCTATCTGTTCACGAAGTGACTTCGGAAGAGTGGGGCGGCGACACGCCGTTCGTATCGGTCTCCGCAAAGATGGGTACCGGTGTCGACGATTTGCTCGAGGCGGTTCTGCTGCAGGCGGAAATTCTCGAACTGACAGCAACCCCATCGGCCCCGGGCCGTGGTGTTGTGGTCGAGTCGCGTCTGGACAAGGGACGCGGCCCGGTTGCAACCGTGCTGGTTCAGGACGGCACGTTGCGTCAGGGCGACATGGCCCTGGTTGGCTCCAACTATGGTCGTATTCGCGCCATGCTCGATGAGAACGGCAAGCCAATCAAGGAAGCTGGCCCTTCGATTCCAGTCGAGATTCTTGGTCTTGATGGCACGCCGGACGCTGGCGATGAGCTCAGCGTGCTGGCCGATGAGAAGAAAGCCCGTGAAGTGGCCTTGTTCCGTCAGGGCAAGTTCCGCGAAGTGAAGCTGGCCCGGGCGCATGCCGGTAAGCTGGAAAATATCTTCGAGAATATGGGCCAGGAAGAGAAGAAGACGCTTAACATCGTCCTCAAATCCGATGTCCGTGGTTCGCTGGAAGCCCTGCAAGGCTCGCTCAGTGGCTTGGGCAACGATGAGGTTCAGGTGCGCGTCATCGGTGGCGGTGTCGGTGGTATCACCGAGAGCGACGCCAACCTGGCGCTGGCGTCCAATGCAGTGCTGTTCGGCTTCAACGTTCGTGCTGATGCTGGTGCGCGCAAGATTGTCGAGCAGGAAGGTCTGGATCTGCGTTACTACAACGTCATCTACGACATCATTGAAGACGTCAAGAAAGCGCTGACCGGCATGCTGGGCAGCGATGTTCGCGAGAACATCCTCGGTATTGCAGAGGTCAGGGATGTGTTCCGCTCACCGAAGTTCGGTGCCGTGGCGGGTTGCATGGTCACCGAGGGCATGGTGCACCGCAATCGTCCGATCCGCGTTCTGCGCGACGACGTGGTGATCTTCGAAGGCGAGCTGGAATCGCTGCGTCGCTTCAAGGATGACGTCGCCGAAGTACGTGCCGGTATGGAGTGTGGTATCGCGGTGAAGAGTTACAACGACGTCAAGGCCGGCGACAAGATCGAAGTATTCGAGAAAGTCGAAGTGGCGCGCTCGCTGTAACAGCAGCTGTTAGGCAACAGACGGCAAGCATTCAGGGGCGACCCTGAGGCTTGCCGTTTGCCTTTGCAGTACAACGTTTTTTAGGCTAGCAGCTTGCTGCTCAAGGCAGATTTTATGGCCAAAGAATTCAGCCGTACCCAGCGTATCGGCGATCAGATGCAGCGTGAATTGGCGCAGTTGATTCAGCGTGAAGTGAAAGACCCGCGTCTGGGTCTGATAACCATAACCGCCGTCGAAGTCAGTCGAGATCTGTCCCATGCCAAGGTGTTCATCACCGTCATGGGTAAAGACGACGATGAAGATGCGGTCAAGGCCAACCTTCGGATTCTCAACGACGCTAGTGGTTTCCTGCGTATGCAGCTGGGCAAGGCAATGAAGCTTCGTACCGTGCCGCAGTTGCACTTCAACTATGACGCCAGTGTGCGTCGTGGCGTCGAGTTGACATCGCTCATCGAGCGCGCTGTAGCAGAAGATCGCAAGCACAGCGATGATGTTGGAGAGTAGGCTTGGCACAGGTAAAGCGCATTCGCCGCGACGTCAGCGGCATCATCATTCTTGATAAACCCCGTGGGTTTACTTCGAACGCAGCCTTGCAGAAGGTTCGCTGGTTACTCAACGCCGAGAAAGCTGGACATACAGGTAGCCTGGATCCGCTGGCAACCGGCGTGCTCCCCCTGTGCTTTGGCGAAGCTACGAAGTTCTCTCAATATCTGCTGGACGCTGACAAGGGCTACGAGACCGTCGCCCAGCTTGGCGTGACTACCACGACGGCTGATGCTGAGGGTGAGGTGATTCAGCGCAAGCCCGTCTCCGTCAGCCACGCACAGCTAGAAGCTGCTTTGCCGCAGTTCCGGGGTGATTTGCAGCAGATCCCTCCGATGTACTCGGCGCTCAAGCGCGATGGTCAGCCGCTGTACAAACTGGCACGGGCAGGAGAGATAGTGGAGCGCGAGCCGCGTTCTGTTACCATTGCCCGCTTGGATTTGCTCTCGCTTGAGGATGACCGAGCGCGTCTGGCAGTCGCCTGCAGTAAAGGTACCTATATAAGGACGTTGGTCGAGGATATTGGGCATGCCTTGGGTTGTGGTGCTCACGTAGCCGAGCTGCGAAGAACCCAAGCGGGACCGTTCGATCTGAGTCAGACGGTCAGTCTTGATGAGCTTGAACGGGTGCACTCAGAGGGTGGTGCTGAGGCGGTTGATGCCTTTCTGAAGCCAGTGGACAGCGGACTTGAACATTGGCCGCTGCTGCAGCTGTCAGAGCACAGCGCATTTTATTGGCTGCATGGGCAGCCGGTACGCGCACCGGAAGCGCCGAAATTCGGCATGGTGCGGGTGCAGGATCACAATGGTCGCTTCATCGGAATCGGTGAAGTGAGCGAGGACGGGCGCATTGCGCCGCGTCGACTGATTCGGTCCGAGTGACCGATACGCAGCGCGCCCTGAAGGTGCGTCGCGTTACGAGGATGGCTGTTGGCAGGCACGGTCACACCTCTTTTAAAACACGGGATGCAATCCCGGCCTGTTCACAGAAGGAGCCCATCATGGCACTTAGCGTTGAAGAAAAAGCCCAGATCGTTGGCGAGTACAAGCAAGCTGAAGGCGATACCGGTTCCCCGGAAGTGCAGGTTGCCCTGCTCACCGCCAACATCAACAAGCTGCAAGGTCACTTCAAGGCCAACGGCAAAGACCACCACTCCCGTCGTGGTCTGATCCGTATGGTTAACCAGCGTCGTAAGTTGCTGGACTACCTGAAGGGCAAGGACACTACTCGTTACAGCACCCTGATCGGTCGTCTGGGTCTGCGTCGCTAAGCGATGCTGGTGCGAAGCTGAATGCCAAAGCTGGAAGTGGGGTTTGCCCTGCTTCCAGCTTTTGCCTTTCAGAAGCGCACGTTTCGGACAGCGGTAGGGACGACTCCCACCGCTGCCCACAAATTTTGTGTGACATGTCCCGCGCGAGGCTGTGCCCGCAGGATGTGAGAACGATTCCCCAAGGCAACAAAGAGAAGGAACCACCGTGAACCCGGTAATCAAGAAATTCCAATTCGGTCAATCGACCGTTACCCTCGAGACTGGCCGAATTGCCCGTCAGGCCACTGGTGCCGTATTGGTCACCGTTGATGACGATGTGACCGTGCTGGTCGCCGTCACCGGTGCCAAGACCGCCGACCCAAGCAAAGGCTTTTTCCCGCTTTCGGTCCACTACCAGGAAAAGACCTACGCAGCCGGCAAGATCCCGGGTGGCTTCTTCAAACGTGAAGCACGTCCTTCCGAAAAGGAAACGCTGACCTCGCGCCTGATCGATCGTCCGATCCGTCCGCTGTTCCCAGAAGGCTTTCAAAACGAAGTACAGGTCATCTGTACTGTCGTGTCGACCAGCAAGAAAACCGATCCGGACATCGCTGCGATGATCGGTACATCGGCTGCGCTGGCAATTTCCGGTATTCCGTTCAACGGTCCGATCGGTGCCGCACGCGTTGCCTTCCATCCAGAAACCGGCTACCTGCTAAACCCGACATACGAGCAACTCAAGGCATCCAGCCTGGACATGGTTGTTGCCGGTACCAAAGACGCCGTGCTGATGGTTGAATCAGAAGCCAAAGAGCTGACAGAAGATCAGATGCTGGGCGCCGTACTCTTCGCTCACGACGAGTTCCAGGCCGTTGTTCAGGCCGTAACCGAGCTGGCGGCTGAAGCAGGTAAGCCAACCTGGGACTGGCAGCCGAAAGCTGAAAACACTCAGCTGCTCAGCGCTATTCGTAGCGAATTCGGCGAGGCCATCTCGCAGGCGTACACCATCACCATCAAGCAGGACCGCTATGCGCGCCTGGGTGAGCTGAAAGACCAGATCGTTGCCAAGTTCTCCGGTGAAGAAGGTCAGCCGTCAGCCGGTGAAGTCAAAGAAGCCTTTGGCGAAATCGAATACCGCACCGTCCGCGAGAACATCGTCAACGGCAAGCCTCGTATCGATGGCCGTGATACCCGTACCGTGCGTGGTCTGAACATCGAAGTTGGCGTGCTCGACAAAACTCACGGCTCGGCGCTGTTCACCCGTGGTGAAACCCAGGCGCTAGTGGTTGCCACTCTGGGCACCGCGCGCGACGCTCAGCTGCTCGATACCCTCGAAGGCGAGAAGAAAGATCCCTTCATGCTGCACTACAACTTCCCGCCGTACTCGGTCGGTGAGTGTGGTCGCATGGGCGCTACTGGTCGCCGCGAGATCGGTCACGGCCGTCTGGCCCGTCGTTCCGTTTCGGCCATGCTGCCAAGCGCTGACGAGTTCCCGTACACCATTCGCGTGGTTTCCGAGATCACCGAGTCCAACGGTTCCAGCTCCATGGCTTCGGTTTGTGGTGCCTCCCTCGCACTGATGGACGCCGGTGTGCCGATGAAGGCACCTGTTGCTGGTATCGCCATGGGCCTGGTCAAGGAAGGCGAGAAGTTCGCCGTTCTGACCGACATCCTGGGTGACGAAGATCACCTGGGCGACATGGACTTCAAGGTTGCCGGTACCGCCAAAGGCGTTACCGCGCTCCAGATGGACATCAAGATCCAGGGCATCACCGAAGAGATCATGGAGATCGCGCTGGGTCAGGCGCTGGAAGCGCGTCTGAACATTCTCGGTCAGATGAATCAGGTCATTGGTCAGTCGCGTACCGAGCTGTCGGCCAACGCACCGACCATGATTGCGATGAAGATCGATCAGGACAAGATCCGTGACGTCATCGGCAAGGGCGGCGCCACCATCCGCAGCATCTGCGAAGAAACCAAAGCCTCTATCGACATCGAAGACGATGGTTCGATCAAGATCTTTGGCGAGACCAAGGAGGCTGCAGAGGCCGCCAAGCAGCGCGTTCTGGGTATTACCGCTGAGGCAGAGATCGGTAAGATCTACGTCGGCAAGGTTGAGCGCATTGTCGACTTCGGCGCCTTCGTCAACATCCTGCCGGGCAAGGACGGTCTGGTGCACATCTCGATGCTGAGTGATCAGCGCGTCGAGAAGGTCACCGACGTGCTCAAAGAAGGCCAGGAAGTGAAGGTTCTGGTGCTGGACGTCGATAATCGCGGCCGTATCAAACTGTCGATCAAGGATGTAGCTGCGGCCGAGGCATCTGGCGCATAAGCATCCCCGTGACAGAAAAGAGCCCTTCGGGGCTCTTTTTTTTGGTGCGCCAGGCATGGCGCGTTGCGCGCAAGCGCAACCAGCTTGGCTGTGGTGGCCACGCTGGTGACT
>NZ_JBPVWS010000024.1:0-58539 GCF_053470365.1 Stutzerimonas tianxiuensis
CTGAACCGCCGTATACGGAACCGTACGTACGGTGGTGTGAGAGGACGGCGGATGTGAATCCGCCTCCTACTCGATCTTACCAGAATGTTGTCGAATTAGAGCCCATAGCGCGCGCTCAACTCGGGAAAATGGGTCATCAGTGATCTGAGGCCTTTCGATGAAAACCCGACCGCAAAACAATCCATTCGCACTGGGCACGCTCGTCGCAGCGATGACCATCGCGCCGCTGGTGCACGCTAGTGAAGAAATCAAGATCCCTGGGCTGAACATGCCCGTGGCTGCCAGCGTTCAACCTGTTGAGCCGCAGACCGCGCCTGAGGCCAAACAGAACAAGCATGAGGGCCAAGTAAACCCTGGGCAATCCGCAGCTCCCGCTGAGGCCGCAGAGGCGCCCAAACGTCTTGTTCTGGTTGAGAACAGCGCCAAAGACCTACCCCCTGTTCCAGCCAGTGTCGTGCCGCAGCGGCAGGCCCCGCACAAGCCGGTGGAAACTCGGCAGGATGTTGTCGTTGCATCAGGCACCAACACGCTGATCCCAATCAGTCGTTCCCAGATTAATCGGCTGGTTACGCCCTTCGACAGCCCGAACATCCAGACCGTAAGCCAGGCCGAAATCTCTACTAGCGGCAATGTCATCTACGTCACCACGCAGGATGATCAGCCGGTCACGATGTTCGTGACACCTGAGGATGATGAGTCTGTCGCCATCTCCCTCACGCTTTTGCCTCAAAGCATTCCCCCGATCCAGGCAAACCTCATCTTCGGCCGCAGCATCCAGGGCGGGGCTGTGGGTATGCCGGCGATGGGCTCGACTGCCTACAGCGGAACCGCTCGCAAGTGGGAGCGCAGCCAACCCTATATGGACACCCTGCGTTCGCTCATGCGCGAAATGGCCGTGGGCAAGCTGCCTCGCGGATACAGTTTCGGCGCACTCAGGTCGGGGGACAGCATCCCGGCCTGTGCTCAGCCTGCACTGAGCTTTGATTTCTCAAAGTCTCAGCTGATCCAGGGCCACGACTTTCGGGTTTACGTGGCTGTAGC
The DNA here is from genome assembly GCF_053470365.1 of Stutzerimonas tianxiuensis. Classification (NCBI taxonomy): domain Bacteria; kingdom Pseudomonadati; phylum Pseudomonadota; class Gammaproteobacteria; order Pseudomonadales; family Pseudomonadaceae; genus Stutzerimonas; species Stutzerimonas tianxiuensis. Next base: position 1,042 of record NZ_JBPVWS010000024.1, read on the forward strand.
GGAAAACATCTCTGGCCAAACCGTCGAGTTCGATCATGGAGCGTGCTCGCACCCGAATCGCGCAGCTGTAAGCAGCTGGCCTCATGAAATGCTTGAGCCAGGCCAGAAAACCGAAGTGTTTGTAGTAACGCGAGTCCCGGCTATCACCGCCGACACCTCCGTGCGCCCGAGCCTATTGGATTAAGGAGAACACAGTCCATGGAATCCATTCGCAACGCGATTGCAGGCTTGTCGCCAAAAACGAAGATGTACACCGCAATCGGCGGAACCGTGTTGGTAGTCGGTACGCTGGTGGGATACGCGATGAATCTCGCAACGCCTGAGGCGCGCTCCAGAGAGGCCGTGAGGCCAGCAGTTGCAGCTGTGCTTACCGACGAAGATCCGCGTGCACTCGGTATCGATGCAATGGCTGCACAGCTTCGGCAGATGCAGGTAGAGCAACAGCGGCTGCAGCGCACCCTTGGCGCCTCCGATAAGGATCGCAAGCTGGTTGAAACACAGGAAAAGGTCACCAGCCTCGAAGAGCAGATCAAGCTGCTACATCAAGAGATTGGACGCGTTGGCCGCAATGTAGAAAAAAACTCTGAAAGCAGCAGTAACGATGCTGGTTCAGTGAAAGAAGCCGCGACGGCGCTGATCCCTGAGCGCAATCCTCACTTCGTGCAACAGGCGACAAACTCAGCTGATGCCCTGGGAGACGTTTACTCGAATCTCCCGCCTCCACCGCCAGTCGATCCACGCGCGCGGAGCAGTGAGAAGGTCGAGGCACCGAAAATCCGAGTCATCCGCAACGAGAAGGCCAAGGATGAAGATCAGGAGGATAAGGAGTTGTCGGTGACCATCCCGGCCGGCTCGATCCTTTCTGGCGTACTGGTTACCGGCATGGATGCACCTACCGGCAAACAGGCTCAGCGTGACCCATTCCCATCGCTGCTTCGAATCAAGAGCGAGGCCATTCTGCCCAACCGTTTCCGGGCCGACTTTCGTGAGTGCATGTTGATTGCAGGAGGTTGGGGAGACCTTAGCTCCGAGCGCGCATACATGCGAGCCGAGCGTATCTCCTGCGTGCGTAATGACGGCACGGTGCTTGAGGCCCCTATCGAAGCTTACGCCACTGGCGAAGACGGCAAGACGGGGCTTCGGGGACGACTGGTCAGCAAGCAGGGGCAGCTCATCGCGCGCAGCCTGATGGCAGGCCTCATGGAGGGGGCCGCGTCAGCGTTTGATGTACGCCAGGTGCCATCGATCAACATCACCCGTGGTTTCCAGGACGGTGGCGAAACGCAGGCGCCTGTTTACGAGCAAGCCTTTGATTCGAATGCGCTACAAGCCGCTGGTGCCCGTGGTGCCGGATCAGCCTTGGAGCGTATTGCTGATTATTACCTCGAAATGGCTGAAAACATCTTTCCTGTTATTGAAATCGACGCAATGCGAAATGTTGATTTCATCGTAAACAAAGGGATGACTGTAAAGTTCAACTCAACAACCCTGAAAGTTGCAGACGTAAATTAAGGAAATTGACATGTATAAACTAATCGCAATATATGCTGCAGCTTTCGTTGTGACTGGGTGCTCGAACATGCTCAGCATCGGCTCAACAGAATATGCTTGTAAGGGCATGCCAGAGGGTGTGTCTTGTATGTCTGCAAAGGACGTTTACAGCGCTACGGAAAATGAGAACTACAAGACCATGCTGCAGGCAGAGCAGCAAGCGGCGAAAGAAGGCTCTGATAAAAGTAATAAGACAGATGGAGAGCCATCTACTCGCGTCCTATATGCCGAAGGGGCAGACAACGCTCCCATCCCTATGCGCGCTCGAAACCCGCTTCCGATTCGCACCCAGGCTGTTGTTATGCGAATTGCAGTAGATCCTTGGGAAGATGAAAACGGTGATCTTTATGTGCCTGGCTTTATCTATACGGAGATTGAACCGAGGCGTTGGGAGATCGGGTCGAGGCAGAACATCAAGTCGCACACATTAAAACCTCTTAATTGAATATATATCGGGCAGCTTAATAGCTGCCCTTCATGCTTTGGGGGCGGGTATGTGGAACAAAGTAGTACGTTATATATTTCTCTTCGCGTTAACCCTGTTCAGCGGCAATATAATGGCGGCATGTGTTTATAACAAGAATCAAGCGACTTATGTAAGCATTGCTAGCAATAGAAGCGGTGACGGGATGATAAGTACATCGTCCCAAATGTACTTTTATAAAGGAATACCAATTCTATTATCAAACGGGAACTATTACACAAGTCATCCTGCATCTGGGTCGATTGGCGGTCAGACCTTTACTAGAGGGAGTTTAAAAAGCTCTTACACAACGACAGGCATTTATCCCGTCGAAATGAAAGAGTATGAAATATGCTTCAACTTCACACCTGCAAATTCAGACCCCACTAGAACATATATTGACACCAAAAGCTTCTTCAAATATAGCACTAAACAAGCCCATCACAACGGAGAGCTTATTGGTGGGCTGTCGCAGATATATGTCCCCCCCATGTCTTACATGCCGGGAGGACACGTCTTGTTTAAGAATGGATATATATATTATGGTCCTGAAGCTGGGAGTGGTGATCTACGTGAGCTTTCTACCGATCATCCAATAGTGACTAATGCCGCGCCAGTTTCTCATAACGGTAGTATCTTAATGGCTGAGGATACTACGTTCTCTACTAATCTTTCAGGTTCCGATCCTGATGGAGACAGTCTCACGTACCATTTGGTTACCCCACCCAGCAGTAATCATGGCACTGTTTCAATTAGTGGTGGCAAAGCTACGTTTACGCCCAAAGATGATTGGAACGGAAATACATATTTTACTTTTCGTGTACGCGACAGCGGTGGGTTATACTCGAACATATCTACAATAAGCGTAACTGTAACGCCAGTTAATGATGTTCCAAGTGTGATCGACCACAGCTTGAGTCTTGATGAAGACACCATGGGTACGCATACACTAGAAGTGTCGGACGTCGATCTGCAGTTCGAGGGCGACAGCCATACTTGGAGCATCGTAACCGCACCGAACACCGCGCACGGCACAGCCAGCATTTCGGGCAACAAGCTGACCTTCACGCCGGTGAAAGACTGGAACGGGATTACGACGCTGACATACCGCGCCACCGATTCCAAATCAGCTACATCAAACACTGCCACCATCACCATCACAGTGCGGCCGGTGAACGATGCGCCTGTGGCAAGCAATCGCACTCTGACCACGGCAGAGGACACGGCCGGCACTGTGGTGCTGGTCGCTAATGATGTCGAAGGCGATACGCTTACCTACAGCCTTGTGAACGCGCCGAACAATGCCCACGGCACGGTAACGATTAGCGGCGACAGAGCTACTTTCACACCGAAGCTGAACTGGAACGGTACGACCACTTTCACCTATAGGGCCAATGACGGAAAGGCGAACTCCAACACCGCGACTGTCACGGTGACAGTGACCCCTGTGAACGACGCTCCATCGGTGAGTAACACCACTCTGGCTCTCGACGAAGATACCGTTGGTGAACTCACGCTTGCTGTAACTGATGTGGATCTGCAGTTCGAGGGCGACAGCCATACTTGGAGCATCGTAACCGCACCGAACACCGCGCACGGCACAGCCAGCATTTCGGGCAACAAGCTGACCTTCACGCCGGTGAAAGACTGGAACGGGATTACGACGCTGACATACCGCGCCACCGATTCCAAATCAGCTACATCAAACACTGCCACCATCACCATCACAGTGCGGCCGGTGAACGATGCGCCTGTGGCAAGCAATCGCACTCTGACCACGGCAGAGGACACGGCCGGCACTGTGGTGCTGGTCGCTAATGATGTCGAAGGCGATACGCTTACCTACAGCCTTGTGAACGCGCCGAACAATGCCCACGGCACGGTAACGATTAGCGGCGACAGAGCTACTTTCACACCGAAGCTGAACTGGAACGGTACGACCACTTTCACCTATAGGGCCAATGACGGAAAGGCTAACTCCAACACCGCGACTGTCACGGTGACCGTGACCCCTGTGAACGATGCTCCATCGGTGAGTAACACCACACTGGCTCTCGATGAAGATACCGTTGGCACGCTCACGTTGGACGTTGCAGATGTCGATCTGCAGTTTGAAGGCGACAGCCACACCTGGAGCATCGTCACCGCACCAAACAACGCGCACGGCACAGCCAGCATTTCGGGCAACAAGCTGACCTTCACGCCGGTGAAAGACTGGAACGGCACGACAACCCTGACGTACCGCGCCACTGACTCCAAATCAGCTACATCCAACACCGCCACCATCACGATCAACGTGCGGCCGGTGAACGACAAGCCCGTGGTACACGAGAAAACTGCAAGCATTCCTGAGGACACGAGCACGACGATTCGTTTGACCGTTAGCGATGTTGACCTGGGTATCGAAGGCGATTCGCACACTTTTGACATCATCGGAACGCTCAACCCCGCCGAGGGTTCGTTCAGTTTTGCTGGCTCTGACATCACCATCACGCCGGCACAGGACTGGAACGGCACACTGAGTCTGAGCTACCGCGCTCGGGACAGCCAAGGTCTGTACTCAGAGCCTAAGCCGATCACGGTCGAGGTCACCTATGTGAACGATGCTCCGACAGCGACTGAAGCCTTTATCCCTGCCAAGGAAGGGATGGCCAGTGACCATGTGCGCCCATCGGTAACCGATGTGGATCTGCCCTACGGCGACGAGCATTCTTTCGAGATCCTGACTCAACCGGCGAATGGCTCGGCCAAGTTGGTTTACGGCATGCTTGAGTACACGCCCAACCCGCAGTTCTTCGGAGAAGATAGTTTCACAATCCGGGCGACAGATAAGGCTGGGGCCAGCGTGGACGGCGTGGCCAATGTGGTGGTTGAGAAGTTCAACTATGCACCTACCGACATCGTGCCGGGTGAAGTGGTGCTGTACGCAGGCATCGGTGGCACCACGCAACTTCAGGCGACCGATCCTAATAACTGGGGATCGCACACGTTCTCGGTTGTGGGCCAACCCGAGGCCGGCACTGCGAGCATAGAAGGGAACACGCTGACACTGCGCACGGATGACGACAAACCGACCGTCATTCGGGTGAAGACGACCGACCAGGACGGAATGATCTTCGAGAAGGACATCAAGATCAGGTTTCAGTCGGCATGGGCGATGTTCGAGGGCCGGGAAGTCGAGCAGAGTGGTTCTGCACCTACGGTGCCGGCTGTCACCACTTTCATGACCTATCGCAACGGTAGCTATGGCCTACAGGTGAGCAGTCCCGAGCTGCTGGCTGCACTGGGTACCGATATTGTGGCGGCTGTATCGCCGGATTCTGCGGTGGGTGTGAAGCTTGAGCATCGCGACCTTGAGCCGGATCTAGGCATGCGGCTGACGCCTACCAAACTGCAGCCCAGTTATCTTGAGGCGAAGCTGGCGGGCCTGAAAGCGGGTGTGGATGGAACGGCGAATCTTTACCTTTCGCGTGCTGACATGAGCGGGCCGATCTATGCCATCCCTGTGAATGTCTGGACTCCGAAAGGCTCGCTGCAGGCTGACCGCTGGGAGGTAAAACAGGGGCTCGAAACTGCTCAGATAAGCTTCGCATCCGAGGGTTCCGCATGTGCGGTTCTGACATCCGAGCAGCTGGTCAAGCCGAAGAATGTCCTGCAGGAGCCTACCTGCTTGATCGAGTGGGAAATCACCCCTACGGAATGGCGCGACACCGGACATGCCAACCTGCTTTCTATGGTGGCTATTGGCGGCGAGGTCGGGCAGTTCCCGGTCAGAGCTAAGGCCTATGTGTTCGATCCGAAGGGAGGCAAACACTGGATCGCTGACTTTTCGCATGACCTGAAAGTGGTGTCGCCCACGGGCCTGCTGCAGCTCGGACTTAAGCCGGCGCCAGAGCAGACCTATCAGGCCGTGCAGGAGCTGTCGCTGCTGCTGCGCGCCCAGGACAACGATGTTTGCGAACTGACGACAAACGAAACGATTGCGCGCAATGCGGCGAAGAACTGGAACCGCTCCATGTGCTTTATACGCTGGACCGCGCTGCCCGAAGGACTGTCACAGAGCACCACTTGGCATGCACCTCAGTTGGTCGGGGCGGCGTCGGTACTGGGACAGCATTCAATCGCATGGAAAGCATCGGTATTCACGCCTAGCGGTCAGGAGGTTGATCTGACACATGGCGCCCATGAGGTAGAAGTCATCGAGCCGCCTGCCATCGAGATCGAGCTGCCGCAGGAGAAGAAGATCGATGAGAACACCTACTGGGTGTCGCAGCGAGGAGGCTATGTCGGCAGCCTTTCCATAATGGCGCTGCCTGCGAGCATCGACCTCAAGCTCAGCCGTGACAGTACCGTTATTGAAAAGGGGACTTTCCCGAGCTATGGCCGTAACCAGCGGCTGATGCGCAGTCTCGAAGGCACGGAAAAGCCTCTGTGGAGCCTAACGCCGTTCAACATAGACGCGCGCTTTACCAAGCTGCCAGCGGTCGAGACGGTCAAGGAAGTACAGCTTTACGCTGTTCCGCACGAGCAGATTCTGCCAGTAATCCTTAACGACGAGCGGAGCGTTCTGGATAGCGTCGCGCTGCCGGTAAATGTCCAGATGCTCGATACCCAGTACCCGCAGGATGGTTACAACCTGGCGACGATGGGGGATTGGGACATTCGCCTGCTGATGACCTCTGCTGGCATCAACTATGAGCCGGTGACTGACTGGGAACCGATAAACGAGGAGGGGATTGCCAGCTTCGAGCTAGACCTTGCAATGCTGACGAACAAGGCGGTTCGGGTCATTGCTGAGGCGCGTGTGCGCTCGCCGCTGCCGGGCTATGAGTCAATTCGGCAGTCCAACTACCCGATGTTCCTGACCATATTAAACGGCGAACCGCTGGATGGCGTGATCCAAGCACTGCGCGTTATTGGTGTGGCCCCGCTGCGAAACACCTTCTATGCCATGACGGTGGATCGCTTCGAGGCAAAGGACGTGGGTGATGTTCGCTGGGAGATGAGCACGGACAACGGCGTCACCTGGGATACAGTCGAGAACACCGGCAAGATTCCGCAGCGTCTCTCGATGACGTTTGAGAAGGGCACTTACCTGCTTCGCGCTGAGATGACAAACCGGAACTCGGGAGCCAAGTCGATGACCCCCCAGATCGAGGTCATAGCCTACGAAGTCCCGACAGCGCGGCTAAAAGGACCGAGCAACGTCTTCATCGGCGACGTTGGAAGGTTTGTGCTGACTGACCTTAACGGTGAAACCCTAGACACTACAGGGATGGTCGTCGAGTGGTCAGAGGATCGAGGAGAGACATGGGTACAGGGCACAGGCGAGTACGAGCTGACGCGCGACCAGGCTGAGCGGGTCTACCTGATGAGCCGGGTGAAATTTGCGGATTCGCCTGATGACAGTCGCGTCTACAAGAGGCTGCGGGTAGGTGTTGCGTTTCGCGCAGTCCGACCGCCGCGAGTTCAAATCATCGGCCCTGGGCGTCCTGAGGTCGGAAAAGAGGCGACTTGGCGAGCCAATATGATGATGCCCTATCCGAAGATGGATCTGACCATGGATGGGTACTTCATTCTACCGACAGGGGAAGAAGTGCACGAACGTGAGGTGTCCTATACCCCGACCATGGAAGACTTCAACAAGGAGCAGAGCTTTTTGGGCTTCATGGGCTGGATCAACGGTTACGAGGACATGGGCGGTAAGGGTCTAACTCAGCAGCGGTTGATTTTCTGGTCGTATGACTGGCCTACCTGGGCGATCAAAGCCAGAATTTCGGCCGTCTACTCGCCTGCCGATCTTGACCTGCAGGTGCGTTCGCTCGGTCTGTTCAGGGAGTTTGAAGAGCTGGAAATGGACTGGGACATCCCGCCGTATCCAGGCCTTGAAATCATCAAGGACACTTCGCAGACAAGCCGCTCCCTGCGGATCACCGAGCCAGGCACTTACACCTTCGGTGTGCACGTAAGTGATGCGCGCGGCAACTACACCTACGCTGAAACTGAGCTGGAGTTCAGCGATCCACTGCCCTACGAGGTAACTCTTTCTTGGAGTGGCGATAACCAGGCCAATCGTGCTCCGTTGGGTGTTCTGATTCGACCAAGCATTACAGGAGGCCATCCAAAAGACCGAATTGAGACACGCACGTACACGCTCAATGGTGATCCTCTGGAGGGTTCGGGCAACTATGGCCGTGCCGTCTTGGACAAGGGTGAGCATACGGTACGGTTGGAGATTGGATCGATGATGGGTCATACCGCTTCTGGCGAGACGCATATCAAGGTCGAGTCCAATATCCCGCCGAGCTGCAGCATCGAAGTGGTCGAAGGTCGGTCAAGCTGGATCGCCCGCGCCAGTTGTGCCGATGAAGATGGGCGTATCGTTCGGCATCTCTGGTATATCGACGGCGTACAGCAGTCGCTATCGTCCAGTTCGATCTCGATACCGATGTGGCGCTACCCGAATGGGGAGCCGATAATCACGCTGATCGGCATCGACGACTCGGGCGCGGAGTCACCAACCGTGGCGAACTACTGATGGAAACAAGGGGCCACGCGATGGCCCCTTTTTTCGTGCCTAAAACTTACAACGATCTGGTCGAATACCGGCACAAATAGGCGTTTTGACTATGGACAATGGTTGCCGAGCGCAGGCCCTGCGCATATTTGAAGGAGCGACATGCGATGCAACTGAGTAAACCGGCAATGCAAACCCTTATCCTGGCTGGGGCCATGATCGCGGCCACCGCTGCGTTCGGCGGTACCGGCGGGGATGACTTCGACAGTGTGTGGATTCAGCTCACTGACTGGATGCAAGGCACCCTTGGCCGCATCATCATTGGCCTGATGGTGCTGGGTGGTATCGGTGCCGGCGCGCTGCGCCAGTCTCTGATGCCGTTTATCACAGGCGTGGGCGGTGGCGTTGGCCTCTACGCTGCACCGGACGTAATCGAGTCGATCATGACCGCAACCGTTCCTGCTACCCTGGATGTAATCGAAGCGCTGAACACCCTGCCGGTAGGGCTCTGAATCCGGGATAATCCCCTTCCTGAGCCTTCCGCCAAAGGCCGTCTAAACCGACCAGAATCTGGTAAGTTTAGACGGCCTTTTTCTTTCCCCTCTCCCTATCCTGTGAGCATCCTCCCCGAAGAGAAATGCTCATGCCCCGCGTTCTGATCTCCTCCATTTGTGCCTTGGCACTTGCCACAGCTACCACTACCGCGTTCGCGCAATCGAAAAAAGACAACATGGTAATTCTGCCTGCGGCGGGCATGGTTGCCATCGAGAAGGATGGCAAGTTCGCCGTGATCAGCGACAACGGCCGCTTCCTCATTCAGGGCATGCTGTACGACACCTGGACCCAGAAGGAGCTGAAGACCCTGCAAGAGGTCAAGGTCGCCGCCAACTACATCCCTATCGATAAGGCCAATGTGGGCTTTGAAGATCTGGCTCCGATGACTGTCGGTACCGGCGACAAGGCCATTACGATGTTCTCAGATCCGGCCTGCGGCTATTGCAAGGAAGTGATCGCCGAGGCGCGCAGTTCACTACCTGAAGGCTATCGGCTCGATGTTCTGATGCTCCCCCTGCTAAGCGACCGCAGCGCCTCCCGCACGAAAGAGTTGCATTGTGCTGAAGACAAGGCGGCTGCCTGGAAAGCTGGCGTGCAGGGTGACCTGACGACACCTCTGGCGCAGAAGCCGGAGGGGGCCTGTGATGTCGATGTGATTGGCAAGCGGCGAATTACCGCCCAGTTCCTTGGGGCACGCAACGTGCCCTTCCTGATTCGTGATGACGGCCTTACCCGCGAGGGCAAGCCGACTGAAGGGCTTCGTGCCTGGATTGAAAACAACCGAATCTGAGGAATCGCAAATGCTGTCGTCGTTCGCCGCGCTCATCAACCAGACCCCCCGGCTGTCGAAGCTGATCAACGGTCTAGCCTATGACCCGAACCTGCACCTGTTTCAATTGGCAGGCAATCGTCTCGGTTTCGCGTTCCTCTGCCAGCCGCTGGCCGGCTCCTCCGGTGACGAGGGGGCGCGCCTTAAAGCCGGCTTAACCGTGGACTGGCCTGAAGGAACCACGATTCAGTTTTCGCTGATCTGCACTGAAAACATCAACCGCATCAAAACGAGCTTCACGCGCATGCGTCAAGCATTCATGGAAGCCGGCAAGTTCGATATGAGCAAAGAGACTCTGGACTTGCTGCAGCGTGTTACCCATGCCCGTGCTGACTATCTTGCCGAGCGCACCTTGGAGCCGGTGGACAAGATCTCCGGGGTGCGTGTTCGTGAGCAGAGCTTGGTCATCTCGGTGACCATGCCGATATCCAATGCCACGCCTTCTATGACCGAAGCGACGCGAGCAAAGGATCTGTCGGACGGCCTGGGCACCTCGTTGGATAGTTGCGGCTTGGCCCCAGTGCCGCTGAGCAACGATCTGTACAAGGAAATCTTCACCTCACTTCTCAACCAGGGACAGCATGCCAGCTGGCGGGAAGATCCACAGATCACCGCAGACGAAGACAAGCCACTCAACGAGCAGATCCTAGACTTCAATCGCGCGGTTCAGGTCCGCCCAGACCGAATTCTGATCGGCGACGATTGCATGCTCAAAACGCTGAGCATCAAGAAGTTTCCCGACATCATGTGGCAAGGTGAGGCATCGCAATATCTGGCCGACATCATGTCCCAGCGCGGCGGTATTCGCGGAAACTGCGTGATTACCATGACGCTCTTCTTCCCCCCTCAGCTTGAAACGAAAGACAAGCTGTCACGCGGTCGAAGCTGGGCCATCAACCAGACCCAAGGCCCGATGGCCACCTTCGTTCCGAAGATCGTCCAGAAGCGAAACGCATACGAAACACTCTTCACTGATCTCGACAAGGGCCTGCCCAACGTACAGGCCGCAATGACACTGGTGGTGTTCGGTCGAGACAAGGAAGAGCTGACGCAGGCTACCTCCAACGCAAAAAGTCATTTCTCTACGCAGAGCTTCACCTTCATGGAGGACCGTTATGTCGTCCTGCCGGTGTTCATTAACGCGCTGCCGATGTGTGCGGACCCTGACGCGATCCGGGACATGTTCCGCTACAAGACAATGAGTCTGGCTCAGGCACTGCCGCTACTGCCTATTTACGGTGACTGGAAGGGTACCGGCACGGCCGTGGCGCCATTCATCTCGCGCAACGGGCAGCCCATATCGTTCCACCTGTTTGACTCGGACACCAACTACAACGGAACCATCGCTGCTCAGTCAGGCTCGGGCAAATCGTTCCTGACGAACTATCTGATCACGTCCTACCTGTCGATTGGAGCGAAGGTCTGGTGTATCGACGTGGGCCGTTCCTACCTGAAAACCTGCGAGGCCTATAACGGCGACTTTGCAGAGTTCGGCCAGGATTCGAAGCTGTGCCTCAATCCTTTCGAGCTGATCGAAGATTATTCCGAAGAAGAAGACGTGCTTGTTGGGCTCCTCGCCGCTATGGCAGCACCCACCGTGCCGCTGATCGACCGGCAGACGGCTGGCCTGAAGAAATATCTGACTCAGGTATGGGAGATCAAAGGCAAAGCGATGATCGTCGATGACATCGCCGAGGCTCTGCTGCAGGACGAAGATCCGCGAATTAACGACATCGGACACCAACTCTTCGCCTTTACCTCCAAGGGTCAATACGGGCGCTTCTTCAACGGCAAGAACAACCTCGACTTCCGCAACCCTTTCACCGTTCTGGAGCTGGAGGAACTGAAAGGGCGCACCCACTTGCAGCAGGTTGTGCTGCTGCAGCTCATCTACCAGATCCAGCAGGACATGTACCTCGGTGAGCGCGACCGGCCGAAGCTGGTAATCATCGATGAGGCATGGTCATTGCTGAGCCAGGGCAACGTGGGTGAGTTCATCGAGCATGGCTATCGCCGCTTTCGTAAATATGGTGGCAGTGCCATCGTGATCACGCAGGGTGTCAACGACCTTTATCAGAACAAGGTCGGCCAGGCTATCGCCGAAAACTCGGCTTTCACTCTGCTGCTGGGCCAGAAAGCCGAGGCCATTGACGCCATCCAGGAAAACAAGCGACTGCCGCTTGGAGACGGTGGTTTCCGCATCCTCAAGACCGTGAAGTCCTACAAGGGCCACTACTCCGAAATTTTCATGCTCACACCGCGAGGAGCGGGTATCGCGCGGTTGACGGTGGATGAATATTCGAAGCTGTTGTACTCGACGGCTCCCGAGGATGTTCAGGCGATCCGCAACTACACGATAGCCAATGTGCCTCAGCACGAGGCGATTCTTCGTGTGCTGCGAGATCGCGGTGTGGCCTTCAAGTCCAGCGCTTACGAGGAGGTCTGATGGGCCTTCTACGGTTTGACCCGGAACAGGCGGTTGTGCGAGCCGAGGCCCGCGTCGCGGCGAAAAAGCTTCGCGGTGCGCGGCCGATGCCAAGCGCACGATTCCTGATCAAGGGAAGCGTACTGTCCTTGGTTGTGGCCGGAATGATCGTTGGCCTCGCACATCGTTACAGCATCGCCATCGCACCGCAGGAATACCTGTGCCTACCGCCATATCGGATCTGGATCATCGACAAAGGCGACCGCGAGCCTGTGAGGGGCGGCATTTACGCCTTTCATTCGGTGGGCCTCGGTCCGATCTTTCAAGACGGAACGAAGATCGTAAAGGTGCTCGAAGGTATGCCCGGCGACACCGTGAAAGTGGAACTAGAGCAGACCACGATCAATGACCAGGTGGTCGGGGAGGGACTTGCCGTAGCCACCGAGAAGGGGATCGATCCGCAGCGATACGTGCGCGAGGGGGTGATCGCCCAGGACCGTTACTGGTTCTTCGGCAAGACCAATGACTCTTTCGACTCTCGCTATTGGGGATCGGTCAAGGGTGAACAGATTGTGGGAAGGGCATACCCGATATGGTGAAGCACCTCGTTGGCGTGGCCATAGCGCTTGCGCTCTCTACCTCAGCAGTGGCCGGTGACCTTGGCATCAAGCCAATCGATATCAGCACGATGGACCCGCAAATACTGGAACAGGCCCGGCAGGCTGTCAGCGATGGGGAGAGTGCTCGCCAGCAGATCCCCGAGACAGAAACGCAATGGATTGAGCGGCTTGCTTCGCAAAGCCCCGTGCAGCCTGAGCAGCTGCAGGGTGCCGGTAACTCCGAGCAGCCCAGCAAGAAACATCCGCTGGGTGAAGGCGTGCGCACGCTGATCTTTGTTTCCTGGTCGCTAGGCGCCACGGCCATCAAGGACATCTTGACCAGCTACGATGGACGCCCTGCAACAGGCATCGTCTTCCGGGGCATCCCTGAAGGCATGAAGATGGTCGATGCAGTCACCAAGATGCACATGCTCACGCAGGAAACGCAGAGCCAGGTTAGCGTGCTGCTGGACCCGCTCGCGTTCCAGCGACATGGCATCGAAACCGTGCCGGCTATCGTCCTGGAAGGTGAGAGCGACGAGCTGCTGGTGAAGGCCTCAGGGATCTCTTCGACTCGCCTGGTCGATCAGGCGCTGTCGGAATCGGGCGAGAAGGGGCGCGACCTCGGTGTGTATGGACCAACCAGCGAAATCATTGAGCCTGATTTCCTGCAGGTGGCCAAGGCACGCATCGAAGCGCTGGACATGGAGGCCATGAAGAAGCGCGCTGTCGATCGTTTCTGGCATACCCAGACCGGCACACCACTCCCGCCCGTTACTACGCCCGCAACACGGTTCGTGGACCCCAGCGTCATCATTCCTGCTGACCTCAAGGACGCAAACGGCAACGTGGTGCAGAAAGCGGGGCGAATAAATCCGCTGGAAATGATGCCGTTCAATCAGAAACTCGTTGTGATCGATCCCACGCAAGCTTGGCAGGTTCGGCTTGCCCAGCGGGAATACGAGGCGCATGGCGATGAGCTGTTTGTGACGGTGATGGCGACACAAATACCGCCTTCCTCTGGCTGGGATCTTTTCCAGACTGTGGAGGACGCGATCAATGGCCCCTTGTACCTGCTGCCGGGTGACATGGCGCAGCGCTTCCAAATCCTGCGAGCACCATCGGTCGTGACGGCCGAGGGACTAATGTTCGCGGTGCGCGAGTACACCCGAGATGAGCTTGAAGGAGCAGAAAAGTGATGAGGCGGATCAAACGGTTCCTGCCGGCAATAGCGGCGTGCTTGTTGGTGATCTTCTCCCTACCAGGGACAGCATCAGCTGCTGATGCGATGTGTGAGGACTCTGGCATTTTCGGGCCAAAGCTGTTCACTGATATTTGCTGGGCGTGCCTGTTTCCCATCAAGGTTTCCGGTGTGCAGATCACCCCCGGCACAGCTCCGGCGAAAGCCTCGAAGCAGGTGTTCTGCGTCTGCCAAGAAGGCACATCGGGCATCTACAAGCCGGGCATCATCACAGCAATGTGGGAGCCAGCGCGCATCGTTGAGAATGTCCGTAAGCCCGGCTGCTCGCCCACTCTCGGTGGAGTTACCCTGCCACTTGGCTCCAAGCGTTCCTATGGCCGGCTGGTACAGGACCATGCAAAGCGCGATGACATGGAAGACGGGTCTTTCTACCAGACTCACTACTACGCCTTCCCCTTGCTGCAGATCCTCGACCTGTACACGCCGACCAAGTGCAATCCTGATGGCTATCTGGACGTGGACATCATTTCCTTCACCGAAATTGACCCAACCTGGGGGAACGCAACGCTAGCTTTCTTCCAGCATCCTGAATCTGCAGCGGTGGCCAACCCGGTGGCACGCGCGGCATGTGCCGTCGAGTCCGGCGCCCTGGCCGCTGGCAAGGAGCCCCTGGAGTCGATGTGGTGGTGCTCCGGCACCTGGGGCGGGATATATCCGCTGACGGGCCATGTATCAGCGCAGGACTTCAATCGCACCTCTGCATTGATCAGTGCCCGCTTGCTGAGCCAGCAGCACCGTCGCGGACTGGCCAGAAGAACGATGGGTGACGAAAACGTCTGCACGGCTGGCATTTACCCAACCATTCCGAAATCCCAGTACAAGTTCGCACAGTTCTGGCCCAAAGCGATGACGCAGGAGGGGATGTGGATCGGTGAGCACCCCTACCACTGGGACGGCGGCACGAATCGACACATTCCCGGCACCCTCAACGACAGCATGTACATGATCTGGCGATGGACAGATTGCTGCTCAAAACTGTAGTGAAGCGCTAACAAATGACTGACTTTCTCTCTCTCTATCTCCCGCCAACCATCGCGATGGTCATCCTGGCAGGCTTTCTTCACGTTCGTCTCATGGAGACGCCTGCATACCGGGGCTGGTGGGGCGAATACAAGGTCAACCTGATGCTGCGGCTGTGCTTGAGCGGCGAATACACCGTGTTCGCTAACGGCATCTACCGGGGAAAAAACAAGGGTGAAAGTACCCAGATCGATCATCTGGTGGTTTCCCGCTACGGGATTTTCGTTCTGGAAACCAAGGCCTACAAGGGCAAGATCGTCTACGACCCCCTGCAGCCAGAGCAGTGGCTGCAGATCGTTGGGCGGCGCAAATACAGGATGCAAAGCCCTTTGCTACAGAACTATGCCCACGTCAAAGCTGTTCAGCAGGTTGCAGGAGTCCACAGCACGAAAATCTTCAGCTACGCGGTCATGGCGGGAAGTGCAGACTTTCCAAATGGCAAGCCTGAGCGCGTCTATGGCATCTGGGAAGCGGTGCGCAAGATCCAGAGCTACAAAACACCTATCTTCTCCAGGCGGCACACGGACGATATCTGCGCGTCATTGCGCCGTAGGCGCATCAGAGGGGGGTATTGGGCCGGCAAACGTCATGTTGAACGGCTACAGGCCCAGACGAAAGGAGGCAGGAAGGATGCGGATCAGGGGTTGTAGTAGAGGTAGATTCCGATGGGAATGCCAGCAATAGAGCCCAGCAGCATGCCAATGCCTATCGCAGCGAAGAGCTGACTGTCCAAGAGCGGTACTCGTACCGCATGGTTACCCATATCAACCACGTCTAGCTCGAAGTCCTCCAGCGCATCAACCTCTTGCGGCCCAAGGGCCGCAAGTGCTTTCCCCTCATTTGCCGGGTTGGTGGGATCGTCGTTCCGCTCCCGTCGAGTCCTTCCCCGCCTCACCGGGACCGCATTACCAGCATCAGATGACATGTTTCGGAGCCCTCAAATGATTCGCCCTGCATAAAGCAGGGCGATGTCGGTACGCGTGAATCAGCGTTGCACTACGCAACGGCTTCCGCCTTGGTTTCAACCGCTTCTTCAACCGCCGTGTCGGGCAATTCGCTGGGTGCGTCTGTGATCTCGTGTTTCTGCTCTTCCACGGCGATCTCAGCGAGCACTTCCTGGTCTTCCTGATCGTAGGCGCTCTTTTTCGCTGCCTGGCTGAGCTTGTAGATGTTGACGAACAGGCCCTTGAGCTGGCGAGACTTGAGCTGGCGGAACTGATTCGCCTCGTCCGTTTCCATGATGCCCATCAGCCAGACGGTATCTACCAGGATGATGAGGTTGTCGAACGCCAGCAGCAGATCCACGGCACGCTTGAGTTCAGGCGTAGTGATCTCGACCTGCGTCGAGCGCGGATTGTTGTGCTCAGCGCGATCAGTGATCCGCTGGGCCTTGAGCACGGCTTCGAGGCGGGCCGAGTCGTCCTTAATTTCTTTCTCGAAGTCGGCAAACAGTTTGTTCAGCGCCTTGGTAGCAGCTTTGTGCTGCTTGGTGCTCATGTTCAGCCGTGCGAGGCGCTTGCGCGAAATCACGTCAAGCGTGAAGAGAGCAAGGGAGACGTTGTTGAGCCAGGTGCCGATGTAGTTCTTGGCTTCCTGAGTCTTGAAGGTGATCGTCTGCCGCATGATTGCAGTCGAGTACGGTGCGCGCTTGGCTATAGGGGTAAGGGCCATTGGAAAAACTCCGTGATGTTGGTGGCGACACCATTTCACCAAACCGCGCAGCACAAAAAACGTCCAATCTGACAACAATGTGGTAAGCAAAAGGCTTCGTCGGGATACCGCACGTATCGGGTTGACGAAACGCGCTCGACAGCTTCAAAATTCAGCCAAGCACTCATGTTCTCCGTAGTGCTTGCGAAACATCAGCCTCATCCCCGCGCCTCAGCGCAATGAATCTTCGTCAGGTGCATGTTGCACTCGACAAGAGCCTGAACCGATCTTCGGCCAGGCAGCCCAGCATCATCATGTGAGCTGGGTACAGCCAAATCGGGGCTTCATCCGATCTAACCAACGGCAAACAGAAAGAGCGTCCCACTAGGGGCTTTTTTTGCGTGCCATAACAACCCGCAGCGGGGAAAACTCCCTGCGGGGGTTTCTCCGTCTGCAGCAAGCAAACGGAGAAATGAAATGGAAAATCTGAAGGTCAAAGTCATCCTGGGATATAGCGTCCTCGCTACCTTTCTGGGAATGATCTATCAGCCGGAAGTGGTACGTGCGCTGATGCCTCTCGCGCTTTGTGTCGTGCTTGCAGCGTTCGCGATGTACGCACCAGACATAATTCGAGCCGTCACCACCAACCTCAAGTCCCGCCGAAGCTACACCATGGCGAGCAAGACGTTTCGCGTTAAGTGCACCACCCCGGTGCCTGCACGCGTGACAGCCATCCCAAGTATCGATTACGACAACTACATCATTCCCACCTATCTGCGCTGCCAGGAGGTGAAATGATGATTCGCGTCGATTTCGATAAGCCAACCTACCTGCGGGCCAGTCTGGGCCTCGCAATACTGTCACCCCGTTCTCAGCACCTCCTTCCGGGAGCTGATGACGAGGTTGCGGAGCCAACCTTGGAACCTGTCGTCATCAACCGTCTTTTCAACGGAAGAGCACAGGTCAACACCGATGTTCAATCTGAAGAAATTCGAGGGGAGTTGATCCCCTTCAAGCCCGACGACTCCGATGATCAGGAAATCCAGTCATCTGAGAAGGGCGTTGAGTTGAGCTTCGGTGACATCGCGGGCAAGTCAGTTACCGGCCTGTATGGCGGTAGCGGACACGCCCCTTACCGCTTCAACAAGAAAAATGGACCCTCATTTTTCTTGCGAGTCGGTGAGCACCTGATCTGGGGTGTTGAGCTGGCCCCTGAAATTCGTCGCTCCGGCGCGGAAAAGGGGGTTAGCACAATCAGCGTCACCTTCATGGGTAAAGAAGCAGTAACGGTGCTCAGGAAGGCGAATATCAAAAACGGACAACTCGAAGACGAGTGGGTACCCACCCATAAGAACCTTTGGGAGGTGAGAAAACTGTCTTGAACCCAGCGCCCGGCCGTAACAGGCCGGGTTCCTTACGATTGGAGGTCGTCATGTCAAATGTATCCTCGGGCAACTACGCCCCGGAAAAGCAAGATGTGCTCGACGCCGCAGAAGGGCGCTGGGACGACATCTTTCAGTCACTCGCTGCAGAGCTTCTTCCGTTCCAGAAACGGCCGGGATGGCATGGTCCGTGTCCTGTCCATGGCGGGGAAGATGGTTTCCGAGTGTTCAAAAAAACCGCTGATACTCACAGTGGAGGCATGTGCCAGACATGTGGTGTCAAAGCCGATGGCATTGCGCTGCTGATGTGGGTAAACAAATGGACCTTCAGCGAGGCGCTGGCTGAGGTGGGTGCGCGGTTGCGGATAAAAGATCCATACGGGCGGTATGCCGATGGTGACCGCGAGCCGCTACCCCCTAAGCCTGCTGTTCAAGCGAAAGTCCACAAAGGGCCAAGTGATGCGTGGATTCGAGAGTCACTGCGCAAGATTTGGAAGGGCACTGTACCCCTCACAGATCCTGCAGCAGAGCCGGCACGGTTGTATCTGCGCTCACGAGCAATTCTTTGTTGGGATCGTGCAGGAATGGAGCGATCCGTTCGTTTCCACCCGGCACTGACCTACAAGGATGAAAAGGGCAAGCTGCAACAGCACCCAGCAATCGTCACGTTGGTGATATCACCGGCAGGTGACGGGATAACCGTCAATCGACTGTACCTAACACCTAAAGGCGAGAAGGCACCACTGCGCGACTGCAAAATGATGTTCCCTATCCCGAGCGACCGCACACTTCCAGGTGCTGCAGTCATCACCTCGCGAGCCAGCGAGGTGATTGATGTTGCCGAGGGGTTGGAAACTTCACTGGCCATTGAAACAGCACTGGGACTCCCGGTGTGGCCAATGGTCAACACATACCTGATGGAGCAGTTCGTTCCTCCGGCCGGTACCAAGGCTGTCCGCATTTGGGCAGACAAGGATCGGAGTGGGGGTGGTAGGAAAGCCGCCGAAGCACTCAAGGTTCGGCTGTGGGAGATGGGCATCCGTGCTCAGATCAAGATGCCACCCATGGAGATTCCAGACGGTAAAAAATCGGTCGATTGGAACGATGTGCTCATTGCACTCGGACCGCTCGGCTTCATGACTCACGAGGCCCACCGCGCTACGCGGTAGGCCTCGTGCCTTTTTCAAACTGACCAGAATGTGGTTGGTTTAGACCACCTCTCCGCTATTGCCATCAGGATAATGAGCCGCACTGTTCAGTTGCCGGCATTCACGATGGCCTATACAAAACTCCCAGTTCTGCTCATTGCAACGATGCTTTCGAGTGCCAATGCGGCCACCTCCACGAAGGATGTGCAGAAAGCCGAGTCCACTCCTGCAATCGCCGGCTCGTCGTTTTACGCCGATAAGGAACGAGGGTGGTTCTGGTATGAAGAGCCAGAGCCGGAGCCAGAGCCGGAGCAACCGAAAGAGGAGCCGCCTGCTCCAACACCGCCTCCGCAGCCGACCGAGAAAGCTGAGGAGTTACCCCCTGTTGGTAGCGTCGCCTGGCTCCAGATCATGATCCCCAAGCTCAAAGAAGCCGCCATCGACGATCCATCAGAGGTGAACGTCAAGGCCTTCTACTACGCGCAGCGCCTGATGATGGACAAGGCCGAGCGGTTCTCCAGGGCGTCGATGCAGACGATCAAAAACGAGCCATTGCTGGATGAGGATCTTCGGTATCCGACATCGAACGCCGCATCGAGCGCTCTGGCCTCGGCTGCCGAAGTACAGAAGAAAGAGCTGCTGAAAATCATCGCCAACGATGCAGCGCTGATGATTTTCTTCAAGGGCCGCGACTGTGCATTGTGCGGACAGGCTATATCAGCACTGCAGGGATTGGAGCACGCATATGGCTTCACCATCATCCCTGTGTCAATGGACGGGGAGCCCCTGCCAGGAGGGGAGTATCAGAATCTGCAGTATGACGCAGGCCTGGCGAAACACCTGGGGATCATTACCACACCGGCTATCGCAATGGCGGTTCCGCCAAACGATGTTCGCATCATCAGCTACAGCACGATTTCGCTGGAGGCTGCCAGTAATCGCATCCTGCAAGCGGCAAGCGATGTTGGGTTGATCTCCAAGGAAGAGATGAACGCCACCTCTCGGCTGGCGCAGATCGGCTTGATCGCACCAGAGCAGATCGTCGATGCGCCCGCTGATCCGACCAAATCACCCGAAGACTTTGTGAACGCAATGCGCGATGCCGCAGTTCGTGCTTTCGATTTCCAGAATGGAGAAGACCAGTGAGGATTAACGCTCTCGCATTTGCCGTTGCTGTAGGAATCGCCATTCCCCTAACGGCCTCTGCCACCATCGAGCAACAGGTCAACAGCATGTTTGGCCAACTCATTAACGTGACAGGTCCTGGCTCATACAAGACCGCTTCGCGGGGTGTCGTATCGGGTGGCGGTATTGTGCTGCGAAATCGCATTACCACTTCCAACCTGATAAGCATCACGCCACCCTCTGCAAAAGGCGGCTGCGGCGGTATCAACCTTTACACAGGCTCTTTTTCATTCATCAATGGCGAGGAGTTTGTCGGGCTGATGAGAAACATCGCTTCCAACGCGGCCGGCGTCGTGAGCGGCTATGCATTTGAAGCCGCGCTGGATTACATGGATGCGTCAACTGCAAGCATCATTCGAGGGCTGCGCAACAACATCCAGCGCCTAAATGAGATGTTCTCGAATTCATGCCAATTGGCTACTGGGGTCATAGATGCCGGCAGGAAAGCATATGCCGAACATAACGATCTGAAATCGGCTGCCACTGGCATGCTTGAGAACGTAACGTCTGACTTCTTTTCATCCAAAACTGCAACTGCTACATCACCGTCAGAGCGGCTTGCAAGCGCAGGCAAGATGAAGCCGTGTTACAACACAGGCAACGTCATGTGGTGCGGCTTGCGCAAAATGGGGATCGCTTCACACCTCACTAGCGGAAACGACGAGTTTGCCGAGTTGATCATGTCGATTGTCGGTACACATATCCTTACCCTAAAAGATAATGATAAGGGTGGAAAGGAGATAACTGCGTCCCCAATCCAGCCGACTATCACAGACCGATCAATCTCCCTTTTTGTGGATGGGAGTAAGGGGTCGGACGAAAAGGTACTCAGCTGTGATTCCGATGACAAAGAGCAATGTTTGAACCCATCTGTTCGAACACTCGGCTCATTCAAAGGTTTGAAGCAACGCATCATCGATGACGTTAGAACCTCAGGTGTTTTCGACAGGCTGGCGAACGGAACTGCGTCTGAGGCTGATGGCGCAAAAGTTCAGTATTTCATGTCCAGCGCTGTTGGACACAATCTTATGCGTGTTATTCAGAAAGCTGGAGCAGCTGAGGGCTATATCTACTTTGAAGAATTTGCACATGTCATCGCCATCAACGCTGCATATGCAGCAATTATGGAGCTGATTGACGCTGCCCACGCGGGACTAACAGGCGTTGACTTCGCTGAAGCGGAAAAAATAAAAGAGGATTTGCGTGCCGCGCGGCAACGAGTCACAAGCGAGTGGACAAAAGAACTCATGAACGGAACCAATTTCCGTGATGCAGATAAGCGAGCTTCTGAGATTCTGCAATTGGCTGAGAACAATGATAATGGCAAAACAGTTCAAGGTCGTCAGAACCAGGGGGCAGGGAGCTAATTTATGTCCATGAACATTTATACGACTGGCAGCGGCGAGTTCCTTGAGATAATCCTGAACGCAAGTGCCATGATTACAGGCTCTGGATTCAGTGAGGATCTGGCGCGCATCGGCTTTCTAATTGGTTTGGTGCTGCTCAGTTTCCAAGCAATATGGAACGGCCAAGGCATTTCATTTCATAAGGCGGGTATGCTATTCGTTGTATACCTGATGCTTTACGGCCCAACAACTACTGCCGTCATTGAAGATACAACGACGAACCAAGTCCGCATTGTAGATAACCTCCCTATCGGACCTACGTTTATTGGCTCCGTCATATCAACTGTGGCCTACAATATTACGAAAACCTCAGAGCAGGCTTTTTCGACTCCATCTATGACGAACTACGGTTTGTTTAGCAGTTTGAATACACTGGCCAAAGTGCGCGACGTGCTTAGAAATCCGCTAGCGCTTGACTCATTTGTAAACTACCGGAGAAACGGTGGATGGGATCTTCCGAAAAGCGTAAATGAGTATCTGACGTTCTGTACGCTTAACCCGATCAACCTTAGAAACTATACGACTATCGACGAACTTTATCGTGGCGCCGGACTGGAATCCGTTCTTGCTGCGCCGCTTATATCGCAGTCTGCGTACATATATGACGGGCAGCCTAATGGGCGTCTGGACTCATGCACAAATATCCAGCCTCGCCTCAATGCAGCCATCCGAGAGGCGATGATGGATGTGATGGGTGAAATTCTGGATAAAGGGTTTGCAGCTGAGAAAGCTGCAGGCAAGGTTACTACGCAATTTGAACTGCAGGCGCAAATTGACCAGTCTATCCAGAGCTTTGCCATGAGCGCCAAGAGTGCTCAGGGCTACACCGAGATGTCGCTTATCCAACCAATCTTCGGTGACGCGCGTGTCAATGCGTTGAACCACTGGCAGGAACAGAATGCCGCTCTGGCACTACGAGAATCGCTTAACCATCAAGAGATCCAGTGGGCCGGGAAGGGCGACACCTTCAAGCACTATATGCGTCCCATGATCGCCTTCTTTGAAGGTCTGCTGTATGCGATGACTCCGTTCATGGCATTCGCCCTGGTACTCGGCGACAAGGGCATGTCGATTCTTGGGAAGTACATGGTGCTTCCCTTGGCAGTCGCGCTTTGGATGCCCCTGCTGAGCATCGTAAACGCCTTTACCCTCTGGTATGCCGGCGCGGAGATGCAAGCAATCTTTGACGGGTACGATGCAACCTCGCAAAGCTTTGCAATGCTTCAGTTGCTCGATATAGATCATGCCATTTCCAAAGCTCTAGGCGTCGGAGGCATGCTCGCAGCATCGGTACCGCCGCTCGCGCTCTTCATCGTCTCCGGTTCAGCCATGGTTGCAAATAGCATCATGGGACAGATGACTCAGGGCGATAAGTTCCGCACGGAAGATGTAATGCCTCGTACTAAGGATCAGGCGCCGATTATGGACACATCGGCCAGCTACACGTCTGATCAGATGACTACAGGTGCAAGCGTCACGGGCGCGCGAGCAACAGCACCTAAGTTGTCTGTGGCTGCAGGAGCTGATGCAACTGTTCAAAGCAGCCACGCAAACGCGCAACAAAAAATATCCAACCTTCAAGAGACTCTTCAAAGTGGAGCATCGCAGCTCTCTTCAACATCTGCGGGAAGACAACAGCTTTCGCAAATTGGCGACCAGCTGCAAACGAATCTAAAGCTCGGTGAAAGCACAAATTACAATGAGGCTGTAAGGAAACTTTCCTCAGCGGGATGGAGCCAAGACGAAATTAAAGCTGGCTCAGCATCTGGCCATCTGGGCGGTTCCCTTCCAATGGGTCTGGCTGGCGGAAGGCTGGAACAGTCTGCAAAGTTTCAGCAAATGAGTTCCGAGCAGCAGCAATTAACGAAAGAGGGCGTTCTTCAGCTTCAGCAGGTTGTAGACTCCAATAGGAGCGACACAGCTACGTTTGCTGCAGCTGAAGCATTTACCCAAAATAACCAAGCCATGGAGCAGGTATCTAATAGCGATACAATCGGAAGAACGCTCACGGAAGCGAAATCGGCACAAGCTACATATACAGATACCAAGGCTTCTAGCCAGGGCTGGAGAAGCCAGCAAGACCTTGACATAGGACAGGCTGCGGGTAAGGCAATTGCAAATAGCGGCCTCACAAAACACGCGGCTGCACTGGGCATACGAGAACTTGCAGGACAGAATGAACAGGACTACGCAAGTATTCGCAACCTGATGAATTCTGCTAGTGTTCAGCAAGCCACTACGGATAATGATGAAAGAATCATTGCCGCCTCTATGCTTCATATGCAGCAAACTGGAAGAATGGGTGAGTTGGTAGACTCTCAGTTCTCTCCATTCGACTTCAAGGTTGATTCTGGAAACTCAAACGAACTTGCAGGCCTGAAAGGAGCAGCGCCCGACACCTCTGGTATGGATGATCGCTTCGAGAATGCTCGTAGGGGCGCAGCTGGCGCATTCTTAGAAATGAATGACATGAATACAAGTGGCTATCATTCTATGAAAGCCGATGGTAGAGATGTCATTGACGTTAAGGATGACGCAAATGCAGCAGTTGTTCAGGAGCACTATCAAACAGGTCTGAATAATCAGCCAACGGATCAGCCTCCCGTTGTGGATACGTTCATGAGCAATCCTGAGCCGCTTACACATCAACTCAGCGAGATGCCTCAGAATTTCTCGAATGCGGGGCAGGGCATAAAAAATGCGGCTCAGACAACTTACAGAGAGCTACAAGAAGCTGGCGAGAAATATCGGGAATCAAGTAAGCCACGAAGCTTAGAAATGAATGACATGAATACAAGTGGCTATCATTCTATGAAAGCCGATGGTAGAGATGTCATTGACGTTAAGGATGACGCAAATGCAGCAGTTGTTCAGGAGCACTATCAAACAGGTCTGAATAATCAGCCAACGGATCAGCCTCCCGTTGTGGATACGTTCATGAGCAATCCTGAGCCGCTTACACATCAACTCAGCGAGATGCCTCAGAATTTCTCAAATGCGGGGCAGGGCATAAAAAATGCGCCTCAGACAACTTACAGAGAGCTACAAGAAGCTGGCGAGAAATATCGGGAATCAAGTAAGCCACGAAGCCCAACGAGCATAGACTAAAAAAAAGCCCGCGATGCGGGCTTTTTGTTTACCTCTGTGCGGGTATATGTGTAAACCATTTATAGAAGCTACGTCCGGCATATATAGCACAGACAAGCGCGATAAGGTCAGGAAGCCACGAAGACCTGACACCGAAAACTGCATCAAACAGTCCGATGCCAAAGATGAGGGCAACGAGGACCATGAAGGTAAACAAGAATGCGAGAACGACCCCTAGTGCCTGATACCAGACCGCTTCACGGACGTCAGGCGAACTCCCATCCCACCTTTCGGATAGGCAGAACGGGCAGCAGCTCGATACGGGGCGACCACCTCCAAGCCACCATCCCCAGCCGCCGTAGAAGCCGCGACTAAAGATTGTCTTGGGCACCATCATCTTTCCGCAGCACTGGCACTTCACTGAATCATGGCTCGGCATAGCCACCTCTTTCCACTTCAACCTTGTCATGACTACATCATCGCTCGGTATCGCAGGAACCCAAATGCTCATCGGATATCGCGCCCATAATCGCCATAGCTCTCCCTGGTAGGGAGCCCAACGAAGACGCCAGGCATTGCCTGGTCCGATAGCTCATTGCAGCCTGACTGTGAGCAATCAAGCCCTTATCTTGTTAGCACCAATGGCAGGTGCTCGCCTTTCGCCTATCTTGGATTTTGATCTGACGGCAGGAGGAGCATTCGACAACGCTAACCTCCTGAGAGCGATAACCCGACGCAAGAAGCCAGCATTCAGATGCGTCGAGAGTATCGGCCTCAGAGAAATTCAGGTACGACCAGATCAGGCGGTACTCATTGAGCGCGAGCGAAAAGGCCAGCGCATTGATACGAGTCTCGGGGTTCTTGGCCAGCAGCAGGTAGATGCTCATGAAGAGCAGAGCGTGGCGAGGCATTCTCTCGATACTGCTCGAATGACTGCCGATTCGACCGCCTCCCTTCGGGCCAACACGATTCTCACGGCGCAACTTACGATGAAGGCTGTTAACGCGCTCAGGCAAGCCAACGTGGGCGGTAACGAGTTTGGGGGTCACACCATCCTTCAGCAGCCTTTCTGCGACGACATCACCACTGGTTAGCTCCGCGTTCCAATCCCGCACGCGGCCCATACGCTTACCTCCATTAGCGCGCTGGTGCTTCAGCTCGCCGAGGATAATGCGCAGGCAATCACTCAACTGTGCCTCAGGGTTGTCCGGCATCAGCTCTAGGGAAGCGAGGTCGCACCGAAGGCCAACCTTGAAGCCTCCTTTCTGAATCATCATGAGCCGTCGCAGAAAAGGTTCATGCCGGAAACGGTCGAAGCCTTCATTGTCGAACCCGATGCTGATCAGTGGGTTCGTCTTGTTAGTGATCGCGAAATTGATGGTTTCAGTGACCATGGTCAACCGGATGCATGTGCGCTCAAAAAGGTCATCATCCAGCCCTCCACGCCCAACATCCAACCTGTCATAGGAGATCCTAAAGAGAGAGATCGGAAGCCGGTCCAAAGCCTCCAGTTTTCTCCGGTTGAGCAGGTGCAGCCACATCACATCCCTTGAACTGATCCGCTGTTCCTGGAGCACATCCGGGAAGCCCTGTGGACCTGCCAGGATCATGCGGCGCATTGTCATCTGAATCAGCGCACTGTTGAGTGAGTACATTCCTTAGCTCCCCGATTTCTCTAAAGCTTGAAGTGAGCGCCAGATCATCAGGACATTCCTGGCGTATGCACGAGCGTCTGCTTCACGTTCTGGATTCATTGTGTGGTACCCACCGATGCCTAGCTCGATGTCGTTTCGCTTAACAGAAAGAGACTCGCAAAGGATCTGGGCAGCCACCGCGATATTCGTTTCTGGATCAAGCAGCATCTCAGGCGACTTTACGCGCGCACCGTTCCACCGAAGATTAATCTGCATCATGCCGACATCTGTAAGCGGATCTTCCTGAATGTAGAGCTGTAGAAGCCGTGCGGCTTCGGCCTGACTATCTGGATATTTTGAACCGCTGATTGCATTGCGTAATGCGAACGGATGGGGAGTAATTAACCCCCTCCCTGCCGGATGCCGTGACTCCTGAATCGCGAGCGAGTACAAGAGTAGTGGTGGTGCTTTGCAAGAACTCGCATTGGAAACCCGTTCCCAGACAGTTCCCTTCAAAGTGAACGCCCATACTGTAGGGCTTGCGAGTGCCACAATCAGAAGAAGTGGCATTAGCAAAATTCTATGCGGAGCCATTTGCTGTTCTCGTGATCCAATCTGGTGCTCGTTTAGCTGGCGCAACGGGGGCTACGCCATCAGTTACTTCCGCACACGTTTCAGCTGCAATGGACGGCTCGGAAATGTGACCTTTAAACGGAGCGGATGCTTCACTTCGAGCTAATTGCATTGCGGCCAAAGCGAGAAGCCGTTTCCCTCGCAACTCTGGTTTTAACGACTCCAAATGCGCGAGCAGTTCCGAATATTGCTCGCCAACCCTCACCTGAAAACGCATAGCAGACCTCATTTATCTTCTGAAAGGCGTCTCAAGACATGGCGATAATGTAGAAGCCGTTCGCGTTGCTTTTGACACTATTGGCAGGCTTAATTACCAGAGATTCGGGAAACTCAGAGCGAGCATATTCTTCGTAAATCGAGGCGCCACCGCCTCCCAAAATCACGCAGTCGATTGCGCGACCACGAAGAAAACGAAGAGATTGTTTGATTTCACCTAACACCGCAGGAATAACACGATCAGCTGCGCGCTTTAAATAAACGTCCAACTCAACCTTGCGGCCGAACATCAGGATGTAAGACCGGCCGGACTGTAGCGCATGCTCGATCTTTTCAACACCCGGAATGCCACCTTGTTCCAAGCCAATCTCTTCGTTGCAAGCCTGAAGTAGAACGCTCATTGCTTTAACGCTACTAGAGCTTGACTGCGCAACCAGTTCACGGTGATCAAATAGAACCCAATCCACACTGAAGAATCCGGGATCAAGAACGAGCGAAACAGACTCCTCTACAACATCCGCACTATCTGATGTGCAATAAATATCGGTAAGGGTGCCGATTGGCTGTGCAACAACTACGACGGATTTGACTGTGACTTCGCGTTTTGAACTGATGCGGTGAGTACCAGTCATTGTTTCAACGAGCGCTTTAACATAGCTCTCATCTCGTGCTTGAGTGACCGGCAATCCAGTTACAAGCACGTCGATTACATCTCCACTACCTGCTGCATGTAGCAGAGATGCTTTAAACAGGGCCTGATAGGCCTCAGAACTGGTGTAATCCTCGTGTAGCTCTCGGCCTTCCTGGACCCTTCCAGGGGCAGCGAATGCAACCCAAGGCTCGCCATTTACATCAACCAGGACCTCGCCGGCCCGCAGACCTGAATCACCGGGGATAGAGGCCAGCGGTGCAGCCTGAGACGGCCTTACGAAGGATTCCGATTGCCCTACGCCGTCACCAAAGGTGCCAATTGTGTTGCTGTAACCGATATCCAGGCCCAAGAAGGTACTCATGACTCTCTCCAGAGGTAGTGCCCGTTATGCATTGGGGCAAAGTTATGTGCTTGGCGATGCCGTAGCGGAGCCGTAATGGCAACAAGGTTGCTAATTTGTCGCCTGCGAAGGGTCGAAGCGACAGATCGTTGCCAGCATGGCAGCCGATTGGCCACGGAGAGAGATTATCGAGACTAAAAACCCGCCTGTGCGGGCTAAAGGTACAAGAATCTTGTAGGTTTAGCCCGCCTAACCGCTCAGTGGTCTGCCATGCTTCTGAAAATTTTACGGTACCTGGCATGAGTCCCAAGAAGCTGCGCATCGATCACCCGCTGGATGAGCAATACCAAGCCCTTTATGAGATGGCGCTGGCTGTAGCTGAGGGGTACCTAGCCCATGCCAACTGGTTGATTGCGCGGTCTGGTGACCGAGATCTGCATACGCACCTGCTCATCTCTGTGCGGATCAGAACGCCGGGGTGCTGGTCGGCTACCTGGGCAAAGAAGGTCGATATTAAGGACACGAGCTTATCCCGCGCCGTGGGGGCCAAATTGCGGCCAACTGGCCTGGCAACAGCGGGGCGATCCGTGACCATCGATTTACCTAAAGGAGCGGGTTTCAGCTACAAACCCAGCACCTTCAAGTCATTGCCCAAGGAGGTCAGAGAGGCCGCAATGCACCACGAACGTCTTCTCGCCGACCTTCGCAAAGCTGCCCACGAAAACAGGGCGCTGTGTCGCACGATGAACAACTCAATAGCAAGGTCCAAGAAGGCTCTGGAAGCTTGCGAAGCAGCGTTATCAGCAGGTGAAAGTCTCAGAGAGGCATTCAGCTAGTAAAAGCCAGTAATGACGGGGCTTCCAGCGACTTTCCACGCTCAGTTTCCACTCTTAAAGACCAGAATTTCCACCTTCGCTGCTGAGGGTGGAAAGTGAAAGCCTCCTTAGCCATGGGTGGAAACTGTGAAAGCCAGTAATGACGCGGGTTCCAGTGACTTTCCACGCTCAGTTTCCACTCTTGAAGATCAGAATTTCCACCAACGCTGCTGAGGGTGGAAAGTGAAGGCCTCCTTAGCCATGGGTGGAAACTGTGAAAGCCAGTAATGACGCGGGTTCCAGTGACTTTCCACCTTCCAGCAACCAGGCATTATCACTTTCCAGCTACGGCGGAAAAACTGGGGTTCATGCCGTATAAATCTACAACGACTGTTCGTTTTCAGAAAAAGCGGGGGAGTCTGTGTCGCGTAGCGGATGTAGCCGATGCCAGGGAGGCAGTGGGCAGTTGGGACTGCCGCGAGAGGTGTGAAGATGGTACCACCGGGAGTGACTGAGGCGGGTTTTTTCTGATGGTGCTGGAGCTATTGGTGGGGAGCGTTTTCGCTCTGGGGACAGGTGTTGGGGTAGCGGTCGGTACCAGGAAGATCTGGTGCGATCTGCTGGCCGAACTGAGAGGCGACATCGCCAAGGTGCGAGCGCTGCATGCCCGCCTGCTTGGTGATCCTTCAGGGGGCAACGATGGGAATTGAGATTTCGCTGCTGCCGAGCTTCGGACTTTGGACCGATTCGCTCCATGGGTTTGTGCTGGCAGCTGGCATGGTGCTGACGCCGCTCACGGGTGTCGTCGTGTTGGCCCGCGTGTATCGGTATGCGCTGACGGCTTTGGTGTGGCTGCTAGGAAAGTGAGGGAGGCCGATTGGAATTCAAAGAGATAAGGGCTGGCGAGTTCTGGCCACCGATCCTTCCGAACGGGAGGTTCTTCGCTCAGGCGCCTGAGTCAGGGGTGGTACAGCAGATCCTGGAGGTAACTGACACCGGGCTGGAGTGTGGGGGTGTGAGCTTTAACTGGGGGGACATTACCGGCTTCGCAATCCAAGGAGATCAGGCAGTGCTGCTCAGCCAGAAATACCCCTCTGGCGGTTTGAAGTTCATGGTTGGAACCTGCCATTACATTGGCAGCGGGTTATCGCCTCAGCAGTACGTCAACGGCTACCCGGTCGAGTATTGCCTGATGAATCGAGTGACGTTCGAGCAGCAGCGGCTTTAACACTGTGTCGCGTAGCGGATATGCACGCTGTATGCGGGACATGGAAGGACAGTACATATTTTCTTGGGGATGCGGTGATGAATGAAGTGAGCACCAACGAGCGGAGCAAGCAGCTATCCGAGATGCGAAAGTATCTGTGGGAGATTAATGATTCCACCACGAACGGTCCACGCGAAGAGGCCATACGTTCCAAAGCATCAATCGTCGTCGGTGTAATTTATATCCTAGTGCTTTTCCTTGTGATCACTCTGAACGTCGAGCAATGGGGACTCCCCTCGTGGGTGAATGGCATTAAAGTATTGATTTTGCTCTGTTATATATTGGCTGGGATCAATCTATCGAATTTCACTGCGCCTATAGAAAACTGGTGCGTTAAAACATGCAATGGTAAGGGATGGTTCCAAGGCCCAACATGGAGCGATCTTCTGCGCGAGGCCTTTAATCGTTATCAACCGCTTAATAAAGAAGCTTACGAAGCGCTAAGAACCGACAGCGATAATGGGCGACTCTCCGCAGGACGCATCAGGGAGTGGTTAGATGAAGAGCAAGTAGCGGTAATAGCAGCGCAAGTAATGGATGCCCGTAATGACAGTTCTGAAGTCCAGCTTTTCGATTCGAAGGCCTGATGAAGATGATCGAGGGCAGCAGAAACCAAAAGAAAATGAATCTCTCAAGTTTTGAGCTACCTGCAAATAGTGACCGCTTCTGGCAGCAACTGTCTCAACTGGAGGGCGATTACCCGGCTGGCGCGAACCTGGTCGAAGCCATGTTCTGCTTTCAGCGCTGCTCCAAGCTGATTCCGCTGGTTGTTCGTTCAATCAACACAGTGCTTGCAGTTCATTCTGGATGCATGGGCCTAACTCGCAAGGATCGATGCGGCGAGTTCCTGCTTGCGTGTCGCGAAGCGTATGTGAGCATGATCGAGCAATTGCGAATTGCGAGCGATGTTGAGCGCGAGACGGTTTTACTTCTGCTCGAAGGACGGCCCGGAATACGTGCGGATTATTTCCGCTCGACACGTAACGCAGGTCCTGCAGAGCTGGCAGATATGGTTTTTGGCCTTGAGGAACTTCGTAATCGGCATGGCTGATGTGGGCTTGGGATATTGCACAACCGCGCTTCACTGATCGCGCGTACTTAGATGGCGAACATGTGTCGCGAAGCGGAGGTTGTAGAGATGTCGAGCGAACTCGATCCAGAGAAGCGCAAACGCGCCCTGGACAAGATCAAGAAGTGTTTTGCGCTGGCCAAGTCGAGCAATGCTCACGAAGCTGATGCGGCAATGCGCCAGGCGCAAAAGCTGATGGACAAGTTCAAGTTTGAGCTTGGCGATGTGCATGCATCTCGGGCAGAAGAATTCACCCTGAAAGTGGGCAAGGGCAAGAGCATGCCGGCGCGCTGGGTGCGAATGCTCGCGGCGACAGTGGCGAAGGCCTTTGGCTGCATCAATCTCTACGGCTACGGTCGATCCGGGCAGACACTGACCTTCATCGGTGATACCGGCACGGCCGAAATGGCGGCTTACGCCTACGAAGTGCTGGCTCGACAGCTGACCGATTCACGCAGGAATTATCTTTCTGGATTGCAGCTCGCGAGCCCATCGAACAAGCGCCGCGCCGGTGACCTGTACGCCGAATCGTGGATCACCTCCGTAGCACGCCGGGTAGAGGAGTTCGCCGGAGTGTCCGAGGAGGTGGAGCGGTCGATCAGTGCCTACATGAGCAAACACCACCCGGATGTTCCGGTGGGCAAGATGAAGCGCCGCAAGGTGAGCCCGCAGGAATACGGGGCCTACCAGCAGGGACTTGAGGACGGAGCCGGGGTTTCGCTGCACACCCCGATGGGACATGACCAGGTGGCCCAGATCGCACAACAGGCCAACGGAGGTTGAAATGAAAGGGCAGAGATTTGCGAACGCGCTCGTCGTGCCGCTGATACTTGCGGGCGCTTTGAGCGGATGCAGCAGGGCGACGCTGCCGGATGCATACGCTGCCGATGATGACTACCTGGATATCAGGATCGGTCACCGGCAATGGGCAGCGGCTCCCACGCCGGTACTGGCAAACATCATCGTGTGCGAAGGCCAGATCCGCTTCCACAACACCCTGCAGCCCGAGCCAGTGTGCGAGGCGAGCAGCAAGGGAGCAGGGCAGGTGAACTACGCGCCGGCTCGGTTCGTGCAGCTGACAGACTGGCTGGAACAGAACGGCTACGGCCCGGCGAGCTTCATCCACATCGACGACGATCATTCCCTCTGGGTGAGCGTGCTGAAGGGCGAGACGCGGGGCTTGGAGGGCGCCGAGTACGAAGATTTCTATGGCCACAAGCCGGGCTATGAGTTTTCGGGTACCGGCCCTCTGACATCTGGCGCGATTCGTCCCGTGCGCTGATGGCGTCTACATGAACCTCAGAAAAGTCCCGCCTTGAGCGGGATTTTTTCTGCCTGCGGTTTATCCACGGAAAGCGTGGGCAACCTTGTGGATAACCTCAGGCAGGCGAGCAGGTACCGAGGCGGCAGGGCGTGCTCAAGAAATGATCAGCCGGTTGGCTTGACTGACGACCAACGTCAGGAGATATTTTCTGCTGGCACTCCGGGTAGGTGCCGGCCGTCCACACGGGCAAAGCGGAAGCACTACCGACTTCACAGCAGACAACTACCGGCACCTTCGCAGGGTGCTCTTCAGTGGACACCGAGCAATCCCTTGGAGGTTTCCGTATGCAAATGCACACCCCCCTTCTTGACCTTGAGCGCGCCAAGAAGCTCGCCAAGCAGGCCAAGCACTCACACCCTGATCTGACCCATGCCCAGCGTCTGGACGTGACCGCACGAGAGCACTTTGCCGTGCGCCACTACC
This sequence comes from Stutzerimonas tianxiuensis, assembly GCF_053470365.1. Classification (NCBI taxonomy): domain Bacteria; kingdom Pseudomonadati; phylum Pseudomonadota; class Gammaproteobacteria; order Pseudomonadales; family Pseudomonadaceae; genus Stutzerimonas; species Stutzerimonas tianxiuensis. The sequence continues at coordinate 34,493 of NZ_JBPVWS010000024.1, forward strand.
ATGAGCTGCGCAAGCGTGCATCTGATGCGGTGGCTGCGCTGTGCGCAGGGTCTGGCAGTGGCACCGTCACCTGTTCGTTATGCGGACTTCAGTTCGCGCCGGATCTGGCAGAAGACCGGATCACCCACGAGAAAAGGCACCTGGCATTCGAGGAGGCGCTTGTGGCCCTTGGCCGATTGCCTGCTGCGTACAACGAGCGTGAGCAAGCCAAGCGTGACGGCCGGCAGATGATCGACGACGCAAAGTCGGCTGAGGAAGAGTTGGCCGGCGTGGAACGGCTGCTACAGGGCTGGTTTGATCGATCTCTGTCGGCAGCAATCGGCGGCGGGTACTGGAAGCGTCACCCCGCGTTCGGCGAGTACGCCGCAATGGTGCACCACCTGGTCCGGCCCCACCTGAACCTGGCCAAGGAGCTGTTCCTGGCCAAGTACGGCGACAAGCCAGGTCACATCGAGCAGGGTCAAAGCTACTGGTACCCACCGACTCGCTGATTGGCTTGGGTGTTCCGGTATTCCTGTGATAATGGGCTCGAAACTGCCCTGTCACAGGAATCCCCAATGAGCCGAGACACCTACGAAGCGAACATCGCCTTCATCGAGCAGACCGTTAAGCGCCTGGAGCGCAACGAGGTCAGCATTGACGAGCTGGAGTCACTAGCTCAGGAGTTCGCTAAGGCCCGTGCATTCTGCGCAGACCGGCTGTCGCGCATCGAGCAGGTTGTGCAGGCAACACTGGGTACCGAAGGGGAGCGGGGCATTGAGCGTGGCTGATGAGGGCGAGGGCCACCTGAGCCTGAGTGCCTACCTGACCCAGATCCAGAAGGCGTTTCGCGCTGCGATGCCCGACAGCTGCTGGGTGGTCGCCGAGCTGAGCGACTTCAAGCGTCGCCCCAATGGGCATTGCTACATGGATATCCTCGAATCGCGAGACGGTACCGAGGTGGCCAAGGCGCGGTGCACGATGTTCGCCAATGTCGCCGGCAAGGTGCTGCAGCAATGGCAAGAGGCGACCGGGGGCTTGCCGCAGGCGGGCATGAATGTGCTGCTCAAAGTCAGGGCGGATTTCTCCCCTCAGTTTGGCTTCAGCCTCATGGTGACCGGCATCGACCCGAGCTACACCCTGGGCGACATGCAGGCAAAATTGCAGAAGATAATTTCCTCTCTACGTGAGCGGGGCTGGCTGGATCTGCAGCGCGGGCTGCCGGCGCCGAGTGGGTATTGGCGCGTGGCGGTTGTCGCGCCCCACGAAGCGGCCGGGCTTGCCGACTTCAGGCGTGATGCCGAGCAGCTGGCCGGCGCCGGGGTGTGCCAGTTCGAGTATTTCGCAGCGACCTTCCAGGGGAAGGATTGCTCCGAGAGCATTCGCGATGCTCTGCGGCAGGTTCATGAGCGTCACCAGGCTCAGGGCTTCGATGCAGTCGCAATCATTCGCGGGGGCGGGGCGAAGAGCGATCTGGCCTGGCTCAACGATGCGAACCTCGCGGCGTGGGTATGCCGGCTGCCGGTGCCCGTGTTCACCGGCATCGGTCACGAGGTGGACGAATGCGTGCTCGATCTGGTTGCGCACCGGCGTTTCGACACACCGTCAAAGGTGATCGGGTTCATCAAAACGGCGCTCATGTCCGAGGCATCGGCGGCGCGGGCACGGGCAGAGCAGGCGAGCGCCTTGATTCAGCGGCTGGTGGCCGGGCAGGGGCCGTACCTGGATCGTGCATGGGGCTACTTCAGCCGGCGTGTGGTTGAGCGGCTGCATGCCGAGCACCGAAACCTGCTGGACCGTCAGTCGCGGTTTGACAGCGGCCGAGCCCGGCTCATTACCCAGCAACAGGCCGAGCAGCAGGCTGCGCAGGATCGCTTTTCACGCTTGACCCTTGGTCTGATCGCCAGTGAGCGGCAAAAGGCCCTTCTGGGCGCTTCCAGGGCCTCCGCTCAGTCGCTCGCCCTGATCGCACGGGAAAATGCGCGTTTGGCGCTGGCGGGCACCCTCTACGACAAGACCAACCCGCTCGCACTGCTGAGCCGGGGCTTTGCCCTGATCCGTTCCCCTGGTGGGGAAATCGTTACCAGTGCACAGCAGGCACGGGCAGCCGGCCGGCTGGATCTGGCCTTTGCAGATGGCCACCTGAGCGCAACAGTCACTGAATCAACCAATGGAGCACAGACGACATGAACCCTCAGACCAAGCTCTTTCTCAGTGCCGGCCTGATGCCCCTTTTGCCTATTGTCGGATTGGTGAACCTACCCGAGGTACCGCCCTACTTGCTGGAATTTTTCGTCGGCGTTGGGGTGACGGGTTTCTCGCTTGCCGGGCTGAGCGCGCTAAACGAATGGCTGACCCGCAAGGTGAAAGCCAAGCCTGTCCGCGTCGAGATCCGCCCCAACTTGCTGGCAGTCGATGGGGTAGAGCTGCACATCCCGTTCTCCGGCGACGCACATCTCTTCAAGAACCGGGAGAGCATGCAGCTGGTGGTCAACGAAGTCGTTGACCACCTGATCAACCGTCAGCGCAGTTGGATTCAACTGAGGCTATCGGCGGATGTGCTTGTCCTGCCTCAGCCACTTCTCCTGAGCGAAATCGAGGCAGACGCGCTAGCCGATCTGCTGAATGCCGAGTTCGTCGAGCCAACGGTTCGGGCGTCGCGCGGCGCGGTGTCGGCTGAGCCTGCAGACATGGCGCTCACCGGCGCCAACGGGTAGAAGCACCCCGCATGAGTCTGCAGGGTGCCAGCCAGGCGATGCCTTACTGCTCCGGCGCAGCAAGCCGCATGGCATAGGTCTTGGCCACCTCGGCGTCCACCTCGGCATTGAACGCTACCGCCATCTCGTGAAGCTCCTCGTCCGACTCACCGTGGGTGATGGGCTTCCAGCCGGCCCGCAGCGTCGCCAGCACGTTGCGGCCCTCGCTCCAGTATGAGGCTTGGAAGAATGCCGCCTTTTCGCCAGACGGCGGCAGGTAGGCGATGGCCTGCTTTTCGCCAACAGCCGTTTGGTAGGTCTTGGTGCCAAGAGCAATAGGGCCTACGTCTGTGATTTGCCAGCCGAGTGTGGAGAGGCTGGCGCGAAGCTTTGCCTGTGTGGCGAGGTACTTTTCAGAAAGAATCATGGGTGGCCTGCTTGAGAGTTTCGGTTAGGTCGCACCCATACTTCCACGCCCTCCCGAAATCCCCAGCGCAAGGCCGTGCGGCTCTATCGGCTCTCCGTCTAAACCTGCCAGATCCTTGCAACATTGGCATGCCTGCCGGTATGCCGGCCGCGATAGCCTATGCCCGTTCGAAATCCCAGAGAAAAACATCCGCTGGGAAATCCTGTCGGTCAGCTGGTGCAACGGCTGCTCCGGCGAGGGCTTGGGATTCCCCAGCCCCGTGCGAGCCTAGAGGCATCAACAGACCAAGCATGGAAGTCCGCAAATGACCGCCCGCATGAACGCCCTAGTCGCAAACGCCTACTCCATCCAGCCCTTCGCTGAATTACCGCTGCCGTACCAGCTGGCCATAGTTCAGTACCTGGCCGTCGAGTGCGGCGTATGGAATGAAGTCGCGCTTTGGCACTACAGCGAAGCCTTCCTGAAGTCTTCGCTGGCTGAGCTGCTTCCAGCATTCGTTGAAGTGCATGGCGAAGAGCTGTTTGGCACCGTTCGTCTCGGGGTTTCGCAGCTCACCGAGGCCGTAATGGAGGACGAAGAGATCTCAGACAGCCATGCGAGCTGGGAGGGGACGATAGAGAAAACGGACAAAATCGTACGCTAAGCGTGCGGCCTGTCAGGTTGAGGCCCTAGAGGTTGCAGGCGAGTCGTCAGAAAATGCTGGAATCGGCCCTATTCTGACACTGCCCAAGGTTCCGGCCTGACGCCCAGTTAGGGCATAGCCTAGATTGACATGCGCGATGCAACCCTTAACTTGCTTGCACCTATCGTTTCCATGCTAGCTTTATCGTAACGCTAAAGAAATTGGGCTTAATGCCGAATACAATAAAATAAAACAGCCAACCCTTGAGGCTCTTATGCGCCAGAATTTACCAGTGACGGGTCGAAACTTAGAACTCCCAAAAGATACCAATATTCTTTCGACTACCTCCCCTCAAAGCCATATCACGTACGTTAATCCTGACTTCATTAAAATCAGTGGTTTCACTGAGGAAGCATGCCGCCGAAAATCACGTAGACCAGCATCAGCGCGCCGACCACCACTACCGCGGTGCTGTAGTCGAGGCCGAACAGCAGTTTGATCAATTGGCCGGCGCCGACCATCTGCACCACCAGGTAGCAGCACACCACGGTCAGCGAGCCGAGCGCGGCGAAGCTGCGCACGCGGGTCTGGTCCAGCCGGTAGGAGACGATGTCGGCGAAGGTGTAGCGACCCAGGTTGCGCAGGCGCTCGGCCATGAGGAAGGTGACGATGGGCCAGCCAACGAAGAAGCCGATGATGTAGACGAAGCCGTCGTAGCCCCGGGCGAAGACCAGGCTGGACAGGCCCAGCAGGGTGGCCGCCGACATGTAGTCGCCGGCGATCGCCAGACCGTTCTGGAAGCCGCTGATACCGCCGCCGGCGCTGTAGAAATCGGCGGCCGAACGGGTGCGCCGCGCCGCCCACCAGGTGATCGCCAGGGTGGCGAGGACGAAGACGAAGAACATGCCGATGGCGTGCAGGTTGAGCGGCTGTTGCTCGGCCGTCAGGGGGGCGGCCTCGGCCAGTGGTGCACAGAGCGCGAGCAGAAGGGCTGGACGTTTCATACCTGGGACTCCTCGAGGATCTGCGCGCTGATGGCGTCGAAATGCAGGTTGGCGCTGCGCACGTACCAGGCGGTGAGCAGCCAGCACAGCAGGATCAGCGCAGCTCCCAGCGGCAGGCCCAGGCTCAGGTGGCTGCCGGCGTACAGCGGCAGGTGCAGCCAACCGGGAGCGAAGGCCACCAGCATGATGAAGCTGTAGTAGAGGGCCAGCACCAGGGCGCTCAGGGCCCAGGCGAGGCGCGCGCGGCGGCGGGCGAGGCGCTGGAACTTGGGATTGCTGCGGATCAGTGCGCAGGTCAGGGCATGGTTGGCGTGGCTGCTCATGCTGGTGCTCCGTGGTTGTTGTTGTCGGATCGCTGCAGATGTCGTCGCGTGTGGGACGCGGACGCTGGGTACGTGGGAGAGCAGTGCCCGGGCGGGTGGGGGGAGGCGGGTCGTCGTCGACGGCGCTGCCGCGGAGCGATCCGCAGCCGCCGCACACGCCGGTGATGGACCATGCGTTCATGCGCTAAGCCCTGAATTGTTGTTGGAGGGGCCGGCCCGATCTGGTCAGGCGTTGTGACAGGGAGTATATGTAGGCGTATTTACTCTATGAATTGACAAATAAGCCTGACTCATATGCAAAAAAGCACAGCTATGGAGCGAATCAACTGGGACGACCTGCGCTTTTTCCTCGAGGTGGCGCGCAGTCGCACCGCCAGCGCGGCTTCGCGTCGGCTGGGAGTGGACTACACCACGGTGTCGCGGCGCATCCGCGGCCTGGAACAGAGCCTGGGCGCGCTGCTGTTCGAGAAGTCACGCAGCGCCGGCTTCGTCCTGACCAGCGAGGGGCAGCGCCTGCTGGGGCACGTGGAGAGTCTGGAGGGCACGCTGCAGGTCGCCTGCGAACAGGTCTCCGGCAGCACCGGCGGGCTCGCCGGGCATCTGCGCATCGGTTGCACCGAGGCCTTCGGCTCCTGCTTCGTCACGGCGCAGATGAGCCATTTTCTCGACCACTACCCGAACATCTCGGTGGACATCCTGCCGGTGCCGCACTTCATCAGCCTGTCGCGGCGCGAGGCGGACATCGCCATCACCCTGGAACGCCCGGAACGCGGCCCCTATGTCTGCTCGCGGCTGTGCGACTACCGCCTGCGCCTGTACGCCACGCCCGGCTACCTGGCCAACCACGCGCCGATCCGCAGCCGCGACGACCTGGCCGGGCATGCCTTCGTCACCTACGTCGAGGATCTGGCGTTCAGCTTCAAGCTGCTGTACCTCAACGACCTGCTGCCCGGTGCGCACAGCCGCCTGCGCAGCACCAGCGTGGTCGCTCAGTACCACGCGGCCCTGGAGGGCCGCGCGCTGGCGATACTGCCGTGTTTTCTCGCCGGCCCCGATCCGCGCCTGCAGGCGGTACTGCCGGACGAAGTCGAGGTGATGCGGCAGTTCTGGATGTACTACAGCGAGGATCTGCGCAAGCTCAAGCGAGTCACCCTGGTGGCCGAGTACCTGCGTGCCTGCGCCGAACTCAATCGCGACCTGCTGCTGGGCGAGTCGACGCAGATGGTCTACCTGCCGAGTCTCTAGGCCGACGGGCGCCAGCGCGAATCGGCAGGCGCGCCGGTGGCCAGGCAGAAGCAGCCGGCGGCGGGCGAGCCCAGCGCCAGCAGGGCCCGATCCAGGGCCTCCGAATCGAGCGCGGCCACCGCCTCGCGCAGCCGCTGCAGTTGTCCAGCGTCGTCCCCAAGTTGCCAGAGCAGGGTCGCGGCCTCGCCCGGGGCTAGTTTTGCGGGGGCGAGACGGGCCAGCAGCAGTTCGCGCTGGCGCGCCAGGTCGAGACCTGCCAGTGGTACGCGCTGGGCGTCGATAAAGGCCTGCACATGACCGAGCAGCGTGTGGGCGTCGGCGTATGGCGATTGCACGGCGAACAACAGGCCATCCAGCCCGGCCAGGCGCCGATGACCGGCGAACACGCCGTAGCCCAGCCCCAGTCGCTGACGCCAGTGGTGATGGAAGGGCGCCTGCAGCCACTGGCCGAGCAGGCGCGCGGCCGCCTGTTCGGCGGCACTACCCTGGCCGCTCGGAACGAACAGCAGCAGCGCCTGTTCGCCGGCCATCGGCTCGACCTCCAGCCACAGCCGCTGCTCCAGTCGCGGGCGCTGCGACGGCCAGCGCCCGGCTTGCCCCGGCGCCGCGTTCCACAGCGCACAGACCGCGTGCCACTGCGCGTCGTCCAGGCCCAGGGCCAGGCCGTCGCGGCGGCAATCGCTCAACCTCACCGGGTCGCCAGGCGGATGCAGCTGGCGCGTCAGCTCGCTTTCCAGGCGTTGCCACAGGCGGCGCAGGAACATCGCCGCGGATGGCGAGGGCGTCGGCGCCGGCTGGGGAAGCGGGGCATTGTCCAGGGCGTCCAGGCTGGCGCGCAGCAGGTCCGGCAGCAGCGGCGCGGGTCCGCTCAGGCGCAACTCACACAGCTCGCCGCCGGAACTCAGACCCAGCTCCAAGCCGGCGCGCCGGGTCGTCGTGGCGAGCGCTTGCACGGCGCCCTGCAGCAGGCCGCCGGGCGGCGAGCAGCCCGGCGCTGCCTGCCAGCGGAGCAACAGCGCGCCATGGCCATGGCCGCCGGGCAGGTGCTCGCGGCGCAGGCCGGCGGCCTCGGGCGAGGCCGTCGCGCGGTTCGGGCCGCGCTGCTGCAGCCAGGGATTGGCCGGCGGCAGCTGCCAGTGCGGCGGGGCGGACGCGGACGGCGCCAGCGCACCGCACCGGCCAACCAGACGCAGCAGGTTGCCGGGATGCAGCTGGGGCAGGATCTCGCGCAGCACGGCCTCATCCAGTGATGGCGTCTCGCCGGCCTGCAGCCAGTGGCGCAGCAGGCCCAGCGGTTCCACCGCACAGGCCTGGCGCGCCAGCCAGCGCCGATGTTCGGTACTCAGCGCGCCCCAGTCCTGGCGGGCGAAGAACGCCAGCCAGTCGAACAGCAGCTCGAGCACCGCGGTTTCGCCGTCCGCGGCGATGCTGCCCAGGTCGAGTTGCAGCAGTGCCTGATCCTGGTGGTGGTAGGCCAGGCTCGCCTGTACCGGACCGCCCAGGCCGCGTTCGGCCAGGCTGGCGGCCCAGCCGCCGGGGGCGTCGTGCTGCAGTTGCTGGCAGAGCCACTGCAGCGCCGGCGCGGCGCCGTCCGGCAGTTGCTGCAGGGTAAACAGCAGGCACAGACCGGGGCGCGCCATCGCCACGCGGCTGTGGCGCGGCGGCAGCAGGGCCGGCGGCGGCGGGCGCGGCGTGGGCGTAGCGGCACGCAGGCGATTGCCCTCGCGTTCGGCGAGCTCGCGCAATTGCTCCGGCGGCTGCGGGCCGAGCAGCACCAGGCGGGCCTGGCCGGCGTGGTAGAAATCCCGGTGGAAGCGGCGCAGGGCCTGCTGAAACCCCTCTTGCTGCAGCGCCAGGCTGGCGCGCTCGCCGGCGTGGCAGCGCGCCAGCGGGTGCCGCGCCGGCACGGCCTCGGCCAGGGCCCGGCTGGCGGCGCTCAGGTCGTCGCGCGACCAGGCCAGGTATTCGGCGTGCAGCACCTCGCGCTCGGCGTGCTGCTGGCGCAGATCCAGGGTCGGCGCGGCGAGCATGTCGCACAACCGCGCCAGGCCGGCGTCGACGGCGGCCGTCGGCAGCTCGAAGAAATAGTCGGTGTGGCGTTCGCGGGTGCTGGCGTTGGCCTGGCCGCCGTGCTCCATCGTCAGGGGCAGCAGGCCGTCCTGCGCAGCGAAGTGGCGGCTGCCGAGAAACACCAGGTGTTCGAGGAAATGCGCCAGTCCCGGGTACTGCGGCGGTTCGTCGTGGCTGCCGGCGCCGATGCGCAGGGCGGCGGCGCCGCGGTTCAGCCAGGGCGCATGCAGCTGGGTCAGATGCAGGCCGTTGCCCAGACGCAGGTGCTGCACGCGGGGGCTGGGCATTCAGCGAACCCGGGCGATCAGGCGCGAGGTGGCGGCGTTGCGGAAGGTCAGCTCGGCGATGGCTTGCCCGGCCTGCTCGGCCTCCGCGCGGGCGGCGAGGATCACGCCGTGATGGGGCGACTTGCTGCACACCGGGTCGGCATTGCTGGCGTCGCCGGTGAGCAGGAAGGCCTGACAGCGACAGCCGCCGAAGTCCTTGTGCTTCTCGTCGCAGTTGCGGCAGGGCTCGGCCATCCAGTCATCGCCACGGAAGCGATTGAAGCCGAAGGATTCGCGCCAAATGTAATCCAGACTGTGTTCGCGCACATTGGGAAATTGCACCGGCAGCTGCCGCGCGCTATGGCAAGGCAGCGCCGTACCATCCGGGGTGATGTCGAGGAACAGATTGCCCCAGCCGTTCATGCAGGCCTTGGGGCGCTCCTCGTAATAATCCGGGGTGACGAAGATCAGCTTGCACGGGTGGTTCTCGACCGCGAGCCTGTCACGCCATTGATTGGTAATGCGTTCGGCGCGTTCCAGCTGCGCACGGGTCGGCAGCAGCCCAGCGCGGTTGAGCTCCGCCCAGCCATAGAACTGACAGGTGGCGAGCTCGACGAAGTCTGCCTCCAGCTCAAGGCACAGCCTGATGATGCGCTCGATATTGTCGATATTGTGCCGGTGGGTGACGAAGTTGAGCACCATCGGATAGCCGTGGGCCTTGACCGCACGGGCCATCGCCAGCTTCTGGGCGAAGGCCTTCTGCGAGCCGGCCAAGAGGTTGTTCACCTCCTCGTCGGCGGCCTGGAAACTGATCTGGATATGATCCAAGCCCGCCGCGGCGAACTCGGCGATGCGAGCCTCGGTCAGGCCGATGCCGGAGGTTATCAGGTTGGTGTAGTAGCCCAGGCCACGTGCCGCCGCGATCAGCTCGGCCAGGTCCTGGCGCACCAGCGGCTCGCCACCGGAAAAGCCCAGTTGCACCGCGCCCAGCGCGCGGGCCTGGCGAAACACCTCGATCCACTCGGCGGTGGAGAGCTCGGCGCCCTGCTGGGCGAAGTCCAGCGGGTTGGAGCAGTAGGGGCACTGCAGCGGGCAGCGGTAGGTCAGTTCGGCCAGCAGCCAGAGCGGCGGGCCGAGTGGGGTGTCAGGCGAGTTGCAGCCAGAACTTGTCACGGGCCACCTCCATAAACTGTTGCACATCGTCGCCCAGTTCCGCGACGCCGGGATAGCGCGCCTCCAGCTCGGCGACGATGTCCGCGACGCTGCGCCGGCCGTCGATCAGGCTGGCGATGGCACCGGCGCTGTCGTTGAGCCTGACCATGCCCTCCGGGTAGAGCAGCACATGGGCCTGCTGCGCGGGCTCCCATTGCAGGCGGTAGCCGGGGCGCAGGCGCGGCACCAGGCGACGGTCGAAGCCGCTCACAGGGTGATTCCCCGATGCCAGACACGCTCGGCCGTCACCGTGTGGTACGGCGGGCGCTGCAGCTCGTAGGCCATGCTCATGGCGTCGAGCATGCTCCACAGCACGTCGAGCTTGAACTGCAGGATATTTAGCATGCGCTCTTGCGCCTCGCGGGTGCGGTAGTGCTCCAGGGTGATGCGCAGGCCATGCTCGACGTCGCGCCGCGCCTGGCTCAGACGATTGCGGAAGTAGTCGTAGCCGGCCGCGTCGATCCAGGGATAGTGCTGCGGCCAGGCGTCCAGGCGCGACTGGTGGATGGTCGGGGCGAACAGCTCGGTCAGCGAGCTGCTGGCCGCTTCCTGCCAACTGGCTCGGCGGGCGAAGTTGACGTAGGCGTCGACGGCGAAGCGCACACCGGGCAATACCAGCTCCTGCGACAGCACCTGCTCGCGCTCCAGGCCAACCGACTCGGCCAGGCGCAGCCAGGCTTCGATGCCGCCTTCCTCGCCTGGAGCCCCATCGTGGTCGAGGATGCGCTGAATCCACTCGCGGCGGGTTTCCCGGTCCGGGCAGTTGGCCATGATCGCGGCGTCCTTGAGCGGAATATTGACCTGATAGTAGAAGCGGTTGGCCACCCAGCCCTGGATCTGCTCGCGGCTGGCCCGGCCTTCGTACATGACCCGGTGGTAGGGATGGTGAATGTGGTACAGCGCGCCCTTGGCGCGCAGCGCCTGCTCGAATTCGGCAGGGCTCATGGCAGGCTGGCTCATCGGCTCTCCGGATTTTTGTTATCGGCCCGTTACAGGTGGATGCTCATCCCATCGAACGCGACCTCGATGCCGCGGGCGTCCAGTTCGGCACGCTCGGGCGAGTCCAGGTCGAGAATCGGGTTGGTGTTGTTGATATGGATCAGGATCTTGCGCGCCGCCGGCAGGCCATCGAGCACCTCGAGCATGCCGCCTGGGCCGCTCTGCGGCAGATGGCCCAGCTCGCTGCCGAGCTTGTCGCCCACCTCGCACCGGCGCATCTCGTCGTCGCGCCACAGCGTGCCATCGACCAGCAGGCAGTCGGCGCGGCGCATCCAGCCCAGCAGTTGCTCGTCCACCTGGCCCAGGCCGGGGGCGTAGAACAAGGTCCCGCCCGTGCGCAGGTCCTCGATGAACAGGCCGATGTTGTCGCCCGGGTGCGGATTGCCCCGATGCGGCGAATACGGCGGCGCGCTGCTGCGCAGGGCGATGGCGGTGAGGCGCAGCCCCGGGCAGGCGGGGATACTGAACGGCTTGGCATCCAGCTCGATCAGCCGGTGCTGCAGGCCGCCGTTCCAGTGGCTGAGCATGTTGAACAGCGGAAAGCCGGTGGTCAGGTCCTGATGGACCATCTCGGTGCACCAGACTTGGTGCGGGCAGCCTTCGCGCAGGGTCAGCAGGCCGGTGCAGTGGTCGATCTGGCTGTCGAGCAGGACGATGCCGGCGATGGCCGTGTCGCGCAGCTTGCGCGCCGGCTGCAGCGCCGGGAAGGCTTCGAGCTGGGCGCGGATGTCCGGCGAGGCGTTGCACAGGATCCACTCGCCGCCGTCATCGGAAAGGGCGATGGACGACTGGGTACGCGGCTGCGCCCGCAGGGTACCGGCGCGCACGCCGCGGCAGTTGCGGCAGTTGCAGTTCCACTGGGGGAAACCGCCGCCGGCGGCGGAACCGAGAATCTGGATTTGCATCTGGGCCTCGCGCGGCAAAAATCAGGCCCCGGCAGGCCGGGGCGGGAAACGCGGCGCGCCAGGCACGCCGCGGCAGGCTCAACGGTTGGCGAAGTACAGGGTCACTTCGAAGCCGATGCGCAGGTCGGTGTAGCTAGGTTTGGTCCACATGCTGCTGTTCCTCCGGTGCTTGGGGTGGTGTCCACGGGCGGGCCGAGCCCGCTCATGGGGGTCAGGGTCTGGCGGCTTGCTGCGCCTTGAGATGGTCCTCGTACTCGCGGCTCATCACATAGGCCTTGATCTGTTCCACCTCGGCCACGCTCAGCGAGTTCTTGAAGGATGGCATGCCCAGCGGACGGAGGATGCCGTCCCGGACGATCTGCTGGAAGTTGTCGCGGCGCCATTGATCCGTATGGCGCAGGTCGGGGATCAGGCCGCCGCTGACGGCGCCGACGCCGTGACATATCGAGCAGTAGTTGCCGTACAGCAGCTTGCCGGCGTCCAGGTCCGCGGCGCTCGCCTGGACCGCTTGCGGCGTGCGCTGCACGGCGATCGTGGTCGCCTGCGGCAGCGGTGGCAGGCTGCTCTGGCCGCCGAGCTTGAACACCAGCAGGCGGCTGAGGTTGCGCACTCCGGGCGCCAGTGCCGCGTCGCCGCCGATCAGCGGCGCCGCGCCGCCCCAGCCGGCCATAACCGCCACGTACTGCTCGCCGTCCAGGCTGAAGCTGATGGGGGCGGCGACTATGCCGGTCTGCGCGGCGAAGCTCCACAGGCGCTGCCCCTTGTCCGCCGAATAGGCGTGCAGCTGGCCGTCGGCGGTGCCCTGGAACACCAGGTTGCCGGCGGTGCTCAGGGTGCCGCCATTCCAGTAGAAGCTATGCGGCACGCGCCAGGCCTCGCGCTGGCGTACCGGGTCCCAGGCCAGCAGGGCACCGCTCACCGCATCGCGAGGTATCTCGTGGGTGTCGCTGAAGCCGGTACCGGTGTTCAAGCCGTCGATCTTCTTGAACGTGGCCCCTTCGTTGCGATAGACGCCTGGGATTTCCTGGTAGGGGATGTACATCAGCCCGGTCTGCGGGTTGAACGACATGGAGTGCCAGTTGTGCGCGCCGAACGAGCTCGGCCACATCACCACCTGCTCCTGCTCGTAGCGCGAGCCGGGCACCTCCACCGGGCGGCCGGTGGCCAGATCGACCTTCTCGGCCCAGGTCACCTTGCCGAATTTTTCCGCCGAGAGCAGTTCGCCGGTGGCGCGATCAAGCACATAGAAGAAGCCGTTCTTCGGCGCCTGCATCAGCACCTTGCGCGGCTTGCCGTCCAGCTCCAGGGTGGCCAGAGTGATCTGCTGGGTGGCGGTGAAGTCCCAAGCCTCGCCCGGCGTGGTCTGGTAATGCCAGAGCAGTTTGCCATTGTCCGGACGCAGGGCCAGGATCGACGACAGGTACAGGTTGTCGCCGCCGCCGGGGCTGCGGATCTCGCGGTTCCACGGCGAGCCGTTGCCGGTGCCGATGTACAGCAGGTCCAGCTCCGGGTCGTAGGCCATGCTGTCCCATACGGTACCGCCGCCGCCGAGTTTCCAGTACTGGTCGCCCTTCCAGGTCTTGGCCGCTGCCGCCAGTTCGGGGTGCTCGTAGGGCTGGGCCGGGTCGCCCGGCACCGTGTAGAAGCGCCAGGCCATCTTGCCGGTCTCGGCATCGTAGGCGGAGAAGAAGCCGCGCACGCCGTACTCGGCGCCGCCGTTGCCGATGATCACCTTGCCCTTCACCACACGCGGCGCGCCGGTGATGCTGTAGGGCTTGGCCGGGTCGGTGGTCTGCTCGCTCCAGACCTCGCGGCCGGTCTTGGCGTCCAGGGCGATCAGGCGACCGTCCAGTGCGCCGACGTAGACCTTGCCGTTCCACAGGGCGACGCCGCGGTTGACCGCGTCGCAGCAGGTGTAGCGGGAGTGGCCGCGATCCACCTGGGGATCGAACTGCCACAGGCGCTTGCCGCTGCGCAGGTCCACGGCCATCACCCGGCTCCAGGACAGCGAGGCGTAGAGCACGCCGTCGGACACCAGCGGGGTGGCCTCCAGGCCACGGTTGTTTTCCAGATCCAAGTACCAGGCCAGGCCCAGCTTGCCGACGTTGCCGGCGTCGATCTGCTTGAGCGGGCTGAAGCGCTGCTCGGCGTAGGTGCGGCCATGGCTGAGCCATTCGCTGCCGTCTTGCTCGCTGGCACGGATGGCGGCCTCGTCGACCTTGGCGGCCTGGGCGCCGGCGGCGACCAGCAGCGCGGTCAGTAGGCAGACGAGACGGCGTGATTGGGTGAGGTTAGGCATCACGCGAAACTCCTGTTGTTGTTGGAATGGGAAGGCAGGCGGCGGTGCTTAGAAGATGTGCAGCAGGCGCAGGTTGACCCGTCCCTGCTCCTTGAAGCCGTTGTCCACCGAGATGTCGCGGCCGAAGTTGACCATCAGCTGGTCGCTCGGGGTGACGAACCAGCTAGCCCCGACGCTGAACTTGCTGGTGTTCGGTTTGTCGTCCATGTCCAGGCCGTCCACCTCGGTCTCGCCGCCCCACAGGCGCGAGACGCCGGCACGCAGGTCGAAGCGCTCGTTGACGTGGTAGCGCAGGAACGCCTGGGCCTGGAACAGCGGCTTCTGCTTGAGAGTCTGGCTGGCGGGGCCGAAGTCGTCGTTCTTGCCGAAGAAGGTCACGTCGCCCACCAGGTCGAGGCTGAACTTGTCGCCCAGGCCCTCGATGTAGCCGGCCTGCAGCGCACCCTTCCAGCGGTTCTCGCCGAGGTTGATGGCGCGGTCGTTGTCGTAGCTGCCGGTGGGCAGCCAGAGGTGGGGGCTGATGCCGAAGTAGCGGCGTTGCTCCGGCTGGTTCACCAGCCATACGGTGGCGGCCAGCATCAGGTCGCCGGTGCCACTGTCGCTGCCCAGGGCCGACAGGTCGTCCTTGGCGCGCATGTTGCCGAAGGGCAGGAGGAACTGCGGGTCGACGATGTAGCCGCCCAGCTCCATGAAGTGCACGCCGCGCAGGATGCCGATATCCGAATCCAGGCCGGCGTCCAGCGGCAGCTTGTCGCCGTTGGCGTAGAGGCGGTTGCGTTCGGCGTGCTGGTAGTAGAGCAAGCCCACGTTGGTGCCGGCAGGCATTGCGGTGTAATCGCCGGCGTCTACGTCGAGCGCCGAGGCACCGGCGCAAAAGCTGCTCAGCAGGCCGAACAGCGAAGCATGCAGCCACTGCCGGGCCGGTTTGGGCCGAGCCGCATCTATGCTCATTTTCATGACATCACCTTTATTGTTTTTGTTTAAGATCGTAGTCGTACCGGTTTTTCCCGGACGCTGTGAAGTCATTGAGCAGAGTCTGTGCCAGTTTTCTATTTCGCAAATTGGACTAATTGAATCAATGGCTTATATAACAACAAGAGTCGTCGAACAGAGTGCGGGCGCCGTCTCGTTGTATCGCTGTCTCGATCTGAGACAGTGGCTCGGGCCGGGCTGGCGCAGTTCGAGACACCCGGCCGTGAGACGCATGCCATGCACAGATCCAGCGACCCTTCCGCAACGCCCACCTCGGGCAAGCATCTGGTCGATTCCCAGGTAGTCGCCCGCTCCTGGCAGCGCTCGCAGCACTACGGCCTGTGCCAGCGCGACAAGCTGCTGTTCGAGGCGCCATTGGTGGCCAGTGGCAAGCAGATCGCCGAGCGCTACCGTCTGCTGCTGGACTGCGCGATGCCCGAGATGCAGCAGTTGCACGCGGCGCTGGCGCCGCAGGATTGGGTATTGGCCTGCATCGATCTGGAAGGCGTGGTGCTCAGCAGTCTGAGCGGGCGCGGCGCCGGCACCCGTGAGCTGAGCCAGGTGTGTCGCATCGGCGCGCAGCTTTCCGAGCAGAACGTCGGCACCACGGCACCGGGCTGCGCCCTGGCCGAGCGCGAGTCGGTGTTCTTCGTCGGCGAGGAGCACTATCTGGAGGAGGCCCGCCAGTTCTCCTGCCTGGCCACGCCGATCTTCGGCCTCGACGGCGGCATAGTCGGGGTGCTGGACGCCAGCAGCCGGCAGGGCGCGCCCTCGGTCTATACCCTGGAGTCGCTGGTGTTCGCTGCCCGCGCCATCGAGAACCGCCTGTTCGCCCAGCTTGGCGAGGTGCTGCTGGTACATTTGCACCATCGCCTGGACATTCTCGGCACGCCGCTGGAGGGTCTGTTGGCCTTCGACCCGGCGGGCAAGCTGCGTTGCGCCAACCGCATCGCCGGCCAGTTGCTGCATCTGGGCGAGGTGCGCGCCGGCCTGGACTTCGCCGAGCTGTTCGACATGCCCTTCGCCCACGCCGCCTGTTTTCGCCGTCACGACCTCAGTGCGCCGCTGCGCCTGCGCAGCCACCACGGCGGCGAACTGCACGCCTGCATCACTCAGGGCCCGCCTCAGCGAACGGCGCCGATACTGGCCGAGGCACCGCGCCCGCGGCGCAGCGCCGAGCCACTGCCGACACCGCACAGCGGCCCCTGCCTGCAGGACCCGGCGCTGCAGGATGCCCTGGCACGGGCGCGCAAGGCCTTCGCCCGCGACATCCCGGTGTTGATCAACGGCGAGACGGGCACCGGCAAGGAGGTCTTCGCCCGCTTGCTGCACGAGGGCAGTGCGCGGGCCGGCGAAGCCTTCGTGGCGATCAACTGCTCGTCGATTCCGGCCAGCCTGATCGAGTCGGAGCTATTCGGCCATGTCGAAGGCGCCTTCACCGGCAGCCGCAAGGGCGGCGCCATCGGCAAGATCGAGCAGGCGCACAAGGGCACGCTGTTTCTCGACGAGATCGGCGACATGCCGCTGGAGCTGCAGGGCCGTCTCTTGCGCGTGCTGCAGGAGCGCAGCCTGAGCCGCCTGGGCAGCAACCAGCTGATCAAGGTGGACTGCGCGCTGATCTGCGCCACCCACCGTGACCTGCAGCAGCTCAGCGCCGAGCAGGGCTTTCGCGAGGACCTCTACTACCGCATCAACGGCCTGCGCGTGAGCCTGCCGGCACTGCGCGAGCGGCGCGACCTGGCGGCGCTGATCCAGCACCTGCTGCGCGCCGAGACCGACGCACAGCAGCCTCTCCAGCTGAGCCCAGCGGCGCTGCAGGCGCTGCTGGACTATCACTGGCCGGGCAATATCCGCCAGCTCTACCAGTGCCTGCGCCTGGCTGCGGCGCTGGCCGAGGACGACGGCGAGATCGGCGTGCAGCACCTGCCGGACGAGGTGCGCGCCGGCCGCGGCGAACAGGCCGCGGCGGTGGCGAACGAAGGGCTGACGGCGGAGGCGGGGAGTACGCTGCAGCGTGCCGAGGCGCGGGCCATTCGCGCCGCGGTGGAGGCCGCCGGCGGCAACCTCTCGGCCGCCGCGCGCAGCCTGGGCATCGCCCGCGCGACGCTGTATCGCAAGCTCAAGGGTATGGAACAGGGGTAGCAGGCCGCTCGCCTGCGTGGTGTCTGGCACGCCACCGGCGCGCCCGGAATAAAAAAGGGCAGAGGGCCGCTCGGGACAGCCCCCCACCCGTAAAACTCACAGCTTGATCATCACCGTCTTCAGTTCGGTGTAGTGCTCGATGGCGGCGGCGCCCATCTCGCGGCCGATGCCGGAGAGCTTGTGGCCGCCGAACGGCAGGGCCGGGTCGAGGGCGCTGTGGCAGTTGACCCACACAGAGCCGGAGCGGATGCGCGGAATCATCCGGTGCACCGCGCCGAGGTCGTTGGACCAGATGCTGGCGCCCAGGCCATAGGGGTTGTCGTTGGCCAGGCGCACCACCTCGTCGATATCGTCGAAGGGCATGGCCACCAGCACCGGGCCGAAGATTTCCTCCTGGACCAGGCGGTGGCGCTGGTCGACGTCCACCAGCACCGTCGGCTGAACGAAGTAGCCGGGGCCGAAGCCTTCGCCGCCGCAGGCAACGGTGGCGCCCAGTTCGCGGCCCAGGTTGATGTAGCCGGTGACCCGATCCTGCTGCTTGGCGGAGATCAGCGGGCCCATCTGCACGCTGGGGTCGAGGCCGTTGCCCAGCTTCATGCCGTTGGCGATGGCGGCGATGTCGGCCACCACGTTGTCGAAGTGCTTGCGCTGCACGTACAGGCGCGAGCCGGCGCAGCACACCTGGCCCTGGTTGAAGAAGATGGCGCTGGCGGCGCCGGCGGCGGCCTGCTGCAGGTCGGCATCAGCCAGCACGATGGTCGGCGATTTGCCGCCCAGTTCCAGGGTCACGCGGGTCATGTTGTCCATGGCCGCCTTGCCGATCTGCTTGCCCACCTCGGTGGAGCCGGTGAAGGTCAGCTTGTCCACTCCGGGGTGGCTGGACAGCGCCGCGCCGGCGTTCAGGCCGGTGCCGGTGACCACGTTGAACACCCCGGCCGGGTAGCCGGCTTCCTGAACCAGTTCGGCGAGCTTCAGTGCGCTCAGCGGGGTTTCGTCGGCCGGTTTGAGCACCAGGGTGCAACCGCTCGCCAGTGCCGGACCGAGCTTCCAGCAGGCCAGCAGCAGCGGGAAGTTCCAGGCCACGATGGCGCCCACCACGCCCACCGCCTCGCGGCGGATATAGGCGTGGAAATCCTCGTTCGGCATCAACGGCAGGGAGGGTTCCACCGTGCTGCCTTCGATCTTGGTGGCCCAGCCGGCCATGTAGCGCAGGGAGTCGATGCACAGCTGTACGTCCATGGCGCGGGCGACCTGGGCGCTTTTGCCGTTGTTCAGGCATTCCAGCTCGGCCAGCACGTCGGCGTCGCGCTCGATCAGTTCGGCCAGGCGCCACAGCAGGTTCTGCCGCTCGCGCGGGCGGGTGCGGCTCCAGGCGGAGTCGTAGAAGGCGCGGCGGGCAGCCTGCACTGCCTGATCCACGTCCACGGCGCTGGCCGAGGGTACGCTGGCCAGCGGCTCGCCGGTGGCCGGGTTGCGCACCTGCAGGCTATTGCCGTTGGCGGCATCCAGCCACTGGGCGCCGATCAGCATGCGTTGCGGTCTGGCAAGGAAATCGAGGGTTTTGCGGTGTAGCGGTAGGGTTTCCATGGACGAAGCCTCTTGTTGTGGTTTTGTGTCGGGGCTTAAGCAACGCCTGTGCCAGTGCCGGCAAGGCCGTGCCAGATTGCGTCTGCGGGCTTCCGCTGGCGGTCGCGGGGCTGGCCAGGCTGTATCGAAGACATACAGCTGTCGCAAAACGAGACAGCTGCACCGCTCCGATTGAAACCGCGCAGCGGTAGCAGGCGCTGGGAACAGACGGCTTGCGTCTCCTTGGCATGCTTCCTGTTGGGAGTGCCGGCGATCTCCGCGCTCGCGGATTCCCCATAACAAGCACAACAAATGGGTACCGACATGACTCAGCTCAGCTACACCCGCGGCCCGCAGGACAACCCCCTGCTGGCCATGACCATAGGCGAAGCCTTCGACGCTACGGTGCGCCTGCACGCACGCAGAGAGGCGCTAGTAGTGCGCCATCAGAGTCTTCGTTACAGCTGGGGCGAACTAGCCGAGGTAGTCGAGGGCTGCGCCCGCGGCCTGCTCGCCCTCGGCCTGCTGCCGGGCGATCGGGTCGGCATCTGGGCACCGAACTGCGCCGAGTGGTGCATCGCTCAGTTCGCCATGGCGAAGGTCGGCGCGATCCTGGTCAACATCAATCCGGCCTACCGTCTTAGCGAGCTGGAGTACGTACTGAAGCAGTCCGGCTGCCGCTGGCTGATTTGTGCCGAGCAGTTCAAGAGTTCCGACTACCACGCCATGCTCGCCGAGCTGATCCCGGAGTTGGCCGATAGCCCGCCCGGTGGGCTGCATGCCACGCGGCTTGCCGACCTGCGCGGAGTGATCAGCCTGGGGCGCACGCCGACCGCCGGGATGCTCGGCTGGGCCAAGCTGCTTGGCCTGGCCGGGCAGATCTCGCGCGACGTGCTGCGTCGCCGCCAGGCCCAGTTGCAGTTCGACGACCCGATCAACATCCAGTACACCTCGGGTACCACCGGCTTTCCCAAGGGCGCGACGCTGAGCCACTACAACATCCTCAACAACGGCTACATGGTCGGCGAGAGTCTGGGGCTGAGCGAACAGGACCGCATGGTGATCCCGGTGCCGCTGTACCACTGTTTCGGCATGGTGATGGGCAATCTCGGTTGCATGACCCACGGCAGCACCATGATCTATCCCGGCCCGGCCTTCGAGCCGCTGAGCACCCTGCAGGCGGTGGCCGAGGAGCGCGCCACGGTGCTGTATGGCGTGCCCACCATGTTCATCGCCGAGCTGGATCACCCGCGCCGCGCCGAATTCGATCTGTCCAGCCTGCGCACAGGAATCATGGCCGGTGCCACCTGCCCGATCGAGGTGATGAAGCGGGTGATCGAGCAGATGCATATGGCCGAGGTGCAGATCGCCTATGGCATGACCGAGACCAGCCCGGTGTCGACCCAGAGCGCCGCCGACGATCCGCTGGAGCTGCGCGTGGCCAGTGTCGGTCGCACCCAACCGCACCTGGAGACCAAGCTGGTCGACGAACAGGGCAACGTGGTGCCGCGCGGGCAGATCGGTGAACTCTGCACCCGCGGCTACAGCGTGATGCTGGGCTACTGGAACAACCAGGAGGCGACCCAGGAGAGCATCGACGAGGCCAAGTGGATGCACAGCGGCGATCTGGCGGTGATGGACGAGGCGGGCTACCTGAAGATTGTCGGGCGCAGCAAGGACATGATCATCCGCGGCGGCGAGAACATCTATCCGCGCGAGATCGAGGAGTTCCTCTTCACCCACCCGGCGGTGGCCGACGTGCAGGTGATCGGCATTCCCGACAGCAAGTACGGCGAGGAAGTGGCCGCCTGGGTCAAGCTGCACCCGGATCAGGCACTCACCGCCGAGGCGCTCGCCGAGTACTGCAAGGGGCGCATCGCGCACTTCAAGGTGCCGCGCCACTTCCGCTTCGTCGAGGAGTTCCCCATGACAGTAACCGGCAAGGTGCAGAAGTTTCGCATGCGCGAACTGATGCAGGCTGAGCTGGCACCGCCGCTGCGCCTGGTCGGCCGCTGAGCGGCTGGCCTCGCGTCGGCGGCGCAGGCAAACTGGGCCGCGTTGCAGGACGGGGCTGACGCGGGGCGGCATGGCAGTGGAGAAGGGCACCATCTCGGTACAACTGGTCGGCGAGGCGTTGCTCGAGGCGCGCCGCCGCGGGCTCGACGTGGCGGCGCTGCTGGAGCGCGTCGGCCTGCCTGCACAGGCGCTGGAGCGCCCCTACGGGCGTGTGCCTTCGGCGCTCTACGGCCAGCTCTGGCGCGCTCTGGCGGCGAGCATGGACGACGAGTTCTTCGGCATGAACGCCCGGCGCATGAAGGCCGGCAGCTTCTCCTTCATGGCTGCCATCGCCCTGCGCGAGCCCACCCTGGGCGCGGCGCTGGAACGGGTGCTGGCCTTCTGCGGCCTGGTCTTCGACGGCCTCAGCCCGCGCCTGGTGCAGCAGGGCAGCCTGGCCGAAATCGCCCTGGACGAGCCGGACGGTCAGCACAGTCGGGCCTTCGCCTACTTCACCCTGTGGCTGATGGTGCATGGCCTGCTGTGCTGGCTGGCCGGCCGGCGCCTGCCGATCCTCGGCATCGACCTGCGCTGTCCCGCGCCGGGCTATCTCGAAGACTACCGGGTGATGTTCTGCGACAACCTGCGCTTCGAGCGCCCCTCCAGCCGCCTGCTGTTCAACGCCGACTGCTTGGCGCAGCCGGTGCGCCGCAGCGAGCGCGAACTGAAGCGCTTTCTGGCCGGCGCACCAGCCAATATCCTGGTGCGCTACCGCGACCCGCAAAGCCTGGGGGCGCGTATTCGTGCCTATCTGCGCTCGCTGAGCGCCGCACGCTGGCCCGACTTCGAGGCGCTCAGCAGCCACTTCTACATGGCGCCCTCGACCCTGCGCCGCAAGTTGGCCCAGGAGGGCCAGTCGTACCAGGGGCTCAAGGATCAGGTGCGGCGCGAACTGGCTATCACCCGCCTGGATGCCGGCGAGGGCGATTTCGTCGAGCTGGCCGGCGTGCTCGGTTTCGCCGATATCAGCGCCTTCTACAAGGCGTTCAAGAAGTGGACCGGCTCTACGCCGGGGCAGTACCGCGCGTTGATGCACCCGACGCCCGATTGTCCAAAGCGCTCAGATCGATAGACGACTTTCGCCATTGTCGACGGCGGCGCTCGGCGCGAGCATGGTTCTGACTCGTTGCTGGAGCGTGCTATGCGTATCGAAGATTCCGTATTTATGATCACCGGTGGCGGCTCTGGCCTGGGCCTGGCCGCTGCCCGTCAGCTGCTGGGCCAGGGCGGCAAGGTGCTGCTGCTGGATATCAATGCCGAAGCGGGGCAGCGCGCTGCCGCAGAGCTGGGCGAGGGCGCCCGCTTCGTGCAGGCCGACATCACCCGCGAGGAGGATGGCCGTGTGGCCGTGGCGCAGGCACTGGAGGCCTTTGGCGCCGTGCACGGGCTGGTCAACTGCGCCGGTATCGCACCGGCCGAGAAGATACTGGGGCGCAGTGGCGTGCATGGCCTGGACAGCTTCCGCCGCACCGTCGAGGTCAACCTGATCGGCAGTTTCAACCTGCTACGCCTGGCCGCCGAGGCCATGGCGCAGAACCCGCCGAATGCCGAGGGCGAGCGCGGGGTGATCGTCAATACCGCTTCGGTGGCGGCCTTCGACGGGCAGATCGGTCAGGCCGCCTATGCCGCCTCCAAGGGCGGGGTGGCCGCCATGACCCTGCCGGCGGCGCGCGAGCTGGCGCGCTCGGGCATCCGCGTGATGTGCATCGCCCCGGGCATCTTCGAGACGCCGATGATGGCCGGCATGCCGCAGGAGGTGCGCGACTCGCTGGCCGCCGGCGTGCCGTTCCCGCCGCGCCTGGGCCGCCCCGAGGAATACGCCGCGCTGGTGCGCCACATCGTCGAGAACCCCATGCTCAACGGCGAGGTGATCCGCCTCGATGGCGCGCTGCGTATGGCGGCGAAGTAACCGACACATGACCCGGATTGCGGCTTGACCGCAACCCATGGCACCCCAACGACTTTCAGGAGACAACCATGTCTGCAACCGATCCGGTCGTGATCGTCAGCGCCGCCCGTACCCCCATGGGCGGTTTTCTCGGTGACCTGGCCGGCCTGTCCGCCGCCGAACTGGGCGCCGCCGCCATTCGCGCCACCCTGGAGCGCGCCGGCCTCGCGGCCGAGGCGGTGGATACCGTGCTGATGGGCTGCGTGCTGCAGGCCGGCCAGGGGCAGGCCCCGGCGCGCCAGGCAGCGCTCGGCGCGGGCCTGAGCCAGGCGGCGCAGTGCACCACGTTAAACAAGATGTGCGGCTCGGGCATGCAGGCGCTGATGCTCGGCCACGACCAGCTGCTGGCCGGCAGCGCCGAGGTGTTGGTGGCCGGCGGCATGGAGAGCATGTCCAACGCGCCTTACCTGCTACCGCGCGCCCGCGCTGGCTATCGCATGGGCCACGGCCAGGTGCTCGACCATATGTTCCTCGACGGCCTGGAAGACGCCTACGAGCGCGGCCGGCTGATGGGTACCTTCGCCGAGGACTGCGCGCAGAGCTACGGTTTCACCCGCCAGGAGCAGGACGCCTACGCCTTGGAGTCGCTGCGCCGGGCGCAGCAGGCGATGGAGGCCGGCCATTTTGCCGACGAGATCGTCGCGGTCGAGGCTCCGGCCGGGCGCGAGCGGCGCCTGATCGCCGCCGACGAGCAGCCGCCCAAGGCCAGGCCGGAGAAAATCCCCACGCTCAAGCCGGCGTTCCGCGACGGCGGCACGGTGACCGCGGCCAACTCCAGCTCGATCTCCGACGGCGCCGCGGCCCTGCTGCTGATGCGCCAGTCCGAGGCTGAGCGGCGCGGCCTGAGCCCGCTGGCGCGCATCGTCGCCCATGCCGGCCACGCCCAGGCGCCGAACCTGTTCACCAGCGCGCCGGTCACCGCGATCCAGCGTGTGCTGGCGCGCAGCGGCTGGAGCCTGGACGAGGTGGACCTGTTCGAGATCAACGAGGCCTTTGCCGTGGTGCCCATGGTCGCCATGCGCGATCTGGACATCCCCCACGCCAGGCTCAACGTGCACGGCGGCGCTTGCGCCCTCGGCCACCCGATCGGCGCGTCCGGCGCGCGCATTCTGGTGACCCTGCTCGCGGCGCTGCAGCAGCGCGGCTACAAGCGCGGCGTGGCCGCGGTGTGCATCGGCGGCGGTGAGGCCACGGCGGTAGCCATCGAGCTGTATTGATGGCTGTAGGGTGTCACGGGGCCACCTAGCAGCCTGTCGGACTTGAATTCATAAATGGACAGAGCGCGACAAAGACAAAGCGAATTGCCCACTATTTGAG
>NZ_JBPVWS010000025.1:0-44260 GCF_053470365.1 Stutzerimonas tianxiuensis
AGCCGGACTGACGGAAATCACGGTTCATGTAGAAGTTACGCAGCTCGACGGTGGCCTTGCTGTCATCGAGAAATGCGGCGTTGGCGGTGCCGGCAGTGCCTAACGCAACGCCTAGGCAAAGGAGGCTTCGGGTGGTCTTGCGGTGGTCTTGCATGGTCTTTCCTCTTGTTGTTATTGGGTTGGCCTCAGCGAATGCCGTGCCAGCTCTGGCAGGGCGCGCTAACAAATCCCGGAACAGCGTGCGCAGAGCGTCATCGGAGCAGGATGTGCAGTTGCTGCGCCGAGGATCTGAGGCAGCGGCGACGGATCGGATGTCCAATGGTGCGGACATGTTCAGGGCAGGAGCCAGGAAGTGTTCAGTCCGCTGGACGCTTGTCGGGGAGGCTATGAAGCGCCGCATTCATCCTGAGCAGCATGAATGCGGCGGCGGCTTCAGTGCCGGCCTTGATGGCTCTTCACGCATACAAAGCTGGAGGCGTCGTTTACATCGCCGCGTCGCTTGTACTTCGGCCAGCCTGGGTATTCACAAAGTGGGCGAGTGCGACCGGGGACGGCGACGGTGTCAGTGACGACCTGGCGCTTGGGTGCCACGCCCAGCTCGACCCAGTTCTCCAGCGCTGACAGCGAGTCCCAGGCGGCGTTGAACACCGTGCTGGCCGCATGGGCGTAGCCAGGGATCTCGTAGTAGCGCATGAACCGACGTGTCTGCCCGACGCCCATGTCCTGTTGTACGCGCCGGTAGTACTCAGCCGTGGCGCGGGTGCTGACCAGCTGATCCGAAGTGCCGTGAGCCATCAGAATCTTGCCGCCATTGGCAACGAATGCCGACAGATCAGTCTGGTTGACGTCCTGACGCAACGACAGCGCATCGACTCGCGCTTGCCACGGGCCAAGGTTGGCGGGGTCAAGGGTCAACGAATTGAATGCCGGATTGCGGGTCACGAAATAGCGCACCCACTCATCCCAGAACCCGGAGTGGTAGGGCGCGCCCTCGGTAAAGCCTGTGCCGTGTACCGGCATCGGATAGTCGGGCTGCAGGGTATTGAGGCCAAGCCGGTTGACGATCGCTTGCAGGCCTTCGCCAGGCCGACCCAGATCGGTGCCCCAGGTATTGAAGCCGGGGTAGCCGCGTTCGCCACTGGCCAGGGGCTGGCTGAAACGGATCGGCGTATCGAACACCTTGAGCGCACTGATCTGCGCATCGGACAAGCAGTTGCGACCCGTGTCAGCGCCATCGGGGCAGCGCAAGGGGCGGCCGTTGAGCTTGGCGATTGCTGGATCGAACTGGGCGTTACATGCCGCCTGGTTGCTGATCACCCTGTCGCGCACGCCATCAAGCCCGTCGCAGGCCTGCATCGAGGCTTCCAGCAGGGCAGAGCGCTTTTCCAGGCTGGGGTAGGCGCCCAGCGAGGCTAGCGCGCGGGTAATGCGGCCAAATTGCAGATCGAGTGCGGCGGCGTTGTAGGCCGGGTAGAGCACGATCGCGCCGTGAAAATCCGTTGGCCACTGCTGCACCACCGCAAGCGCCTCTCGGCCGCCGGTGGAACCGCCGGCGAAGTAGCTGCGCACCGGAGGCTGGCCGTAGCGTTGCTCGATCAGGTACATCGCCGTATCACGGGTTTTCTTCAAGGCATCGTGACCGTAGTTGGCCAAGGCCTCTTCGTTCCAGGCGAAGTCGCCGGGGTTGAGGGGATTGGCCACGTGGCCAGAGTCGCTGGCGAACACCGCATAGCCCCGGCCCAGCGGCGTCGGCTGGTCGACCGGGCCGGCCGGAACATTGCCGGCCACGTTTGGCACGGTGCCGTTATAGCCGCCACCGCCATACATCATCGCTTTGCTGTTCCATTGTTCAGGCAGAACGATGCGCATCCTGATGTTGGGTGCGCTCCGGTCAATCGGCGCGATCTCCACGCTCAGGTCGCAATATGGGCCAAAGGTTTGCGGTGCGCTGCCACCGCCTGGCACCAACGTCGCAGCGGTGACTCTCGCACCAGAGGTCGGCAGAGCTATCGCAGCGGCAGGAATCCGGGCACCGCCCAACTCAGCGCAACTGGCAGCGAGCGTCGGTTCGGCCGCTGCCAGCGCGAGTAAGGCCGGGATCGTCAGCCGCAGCCGCTGGGATGTGGCGTAGCGAAAGCGGGGTGCATGGGGTGCTTTCATCTGGCGTTTCCTTCTTCTTGTTGTCATGCCTTGCAGCTGACGCCACAAGGTGGATACCCGAGAAGACAGCGCTGCAACCGGGCCTGGAGGTTGAGCCAAAGCTGTGCCAGTCATACGTGGGTGGAGGACGAGGCCGATGACCGGTCACCAGATCACCTGCGGACCGCTCTAGCGCGTCGAGCAGCAGGCTGAACGCGGTGCTCTCTGACGATCTCGTCTGTCCAGGTTGCAGGACATGGACAGGCGCAATGTCGTCCCGTCTGGACACTCTGTATGGCTACTCGGACTTTTTCGACAGGCGGTGCGGGGAGAGTCGCAGAAAAGCTGCGTTCAGGCGTGACGGGGCGCCTGAGCGATGACGTCTGTGCTTGTAGCACGCGAAGCGTCGCGGTTGTCGCCAGTTAGTCCAAGCGGATCTGATCCGCGAACCGGCTATTCCAAAACCTCCCGACTATACTTTCGTCGCGTGCGCGCACAGGCCGCATGCCCCCGCCTATTTTTTGTAGAGATCAGCCCGCCCCATGGAAACGCTTTACCTCATCTTCCTGCTGCTGCTCGCAGTCGGCGCAAGTCGCATCCTGGCCAATGTCGTTCCGCTACCACTGCCGATCATGCAGATCATCATGGGCAGCGTGCTGGCGCTCCCGCCGTTTGGTATGGGCGTGGAACTGCGGCCCGAGATCTTCATGCTGCTGTTCATTCCCCCGCTGTTGTTCTACGACGGCTGGAAGATACCCAAGCGCGAATTTACCGAGCACGGTCCGGAAATGACCGCCATGGCGCTGGTGCTGGTGCTGATCATTCTCGTGGTGGTGGGCTATTTCATTCACTGGTTGTTGCCGGCCATCCCGCTGGGCGCCAGTTTCGCCCTGGCCGCGATCCTTTCGCCAACCGATGCGCTGGCGGTGATCGCCATCGCCCAGGGCCGGCTGCCACGGCATATGTCTCACCAGCTGGAAGGTGAGGCGATGATGAACGACGCCACAGGCCTGGTCTCGTTCAAGTTCGCCTTGGCTGCGGCCATCACCGGTTCGTTCTCTCTATTGAACGTCACCGGAGAGTTCTTCGTTATTGCGCTGGGCGGGCTGGCAATCGGAGCAGGACTGAGCTGGTCGGTGGGCAAGGCCAAGCAGTGGATGACCGCGCGGGACCTGTTCGATCCGTCGACCTACGTGGTGATGATCCTGCTGCTGCCGTTCGCTGCGTTCTTCCTGGCTGAGCATGCCGGCATGTCCGGCATTCTTTCGGCAGTGGCAGCAGGCATGGTGCAGAGCCGCATCGACATGCTGCCGGTCAAAACCAGCACCCGCATCCTCAACCGTAGCATCTGGGAAATGCTCGATTTCAGCTTCAACGGACTGGTGTTCCTGTTGCTGGGTCTGCAGTTCCCGCGGATCGTTGAGCGTGTCTGGCAAGCGGCCGGGCACGAGACCTACAGCATGCCGATGCTGGTGTTCAGTGCGCTGGCGATCATGGCGCTGCTGCTGGTAGTGCGCTTCGGGTTCGTGTTTGCCTATCACTGGGGCGAGGCCCGGGTGCGCCGCCTGCTAGGCAAGACGGTTCAGCCCAAGCCCCTTGGCTTGTTCTCGGCACTCAGCGCGGTGGCTGGCGTGCGCGGCGCGATCACCCTGGCCGGTGTGCTCTCGATCCCATTGATGATTGGCGACACGCCGTTTCCCGGCCGGGATCTGATGATCTTCCTCGCCGCGGCGGTGATCATCCTGTCCCTGCTGATCGGGGCGCTGGGTATTCCCTATTTCCTCAAGCAGTTACCCAACAACGACTTCGAAGAACATCGGGAAGAGTTGAAAAAAGCCCGCCGAATCGCCGCTCAGGCGGCGGTCAGCTGGCTGGAGAACTGGAAACAGGCCAACCCGGTCGAGAACCCGGACGAGATGCTGCTGCGCAGTGAAGTCACGGCGCGGGTTACCGAATCCTACCGGCACGACATCGAGGCCCTGATGGATCATCACGGCCGGGCGAATCAGGCACGTGAAACCATGGCGCTGGAGCGCGATATCCGCCTCAACGCCATTGCTGTGCAGCGCAAGGAAATGTACCGGATGAGAAAGCGGCACGAGATCGACGAGCAGATGCTGCAGACGCTGCTACGTGAACTCGATTACGAAGAGGCTGCGCTGGGCGCTGGTGAGAGCGTCTAACCGCCTACCGAGTCCTGTTGTTGCTCGGGTTCAAGTACGGCGATCGTATGGTCGCTGTGCTTGAACGCCACCAGCTGGGTCAACCAGGCCTGCAGCACCGGAGAGTGAGATTTCCGGTTGCGCATCGCGATCGCCAGAATCTCGCGAGCAATGGTGACAACCGCGCTCTTGCTGCCGAGAAAGTGCCAGTTGAACCAGCCATCGCCATAGGTCAGCGGCGTGTGCTGCCCGGCTGGTAAGGGGATGTAGACCTTGACCGAAAGATCGAAAAGCACTTCCGGCTTGGAGATGATCAGCAGCTTTACATCCGCCACCTTGCTCAACCAATAGCGATGATCGAAACGCCCCCCCGTCAGTTCCGCAGACTGGCTCAAGGCATCGTTGATCAGCGCTCGGTTATCGATGAGTTGCACGGTAATGGCTTCCGTCTGCAGGGTGGTGGTTGCGCATTTCGGGCTGAAGCGATCAATACGCATCAGGACGAAATCCGCGAGGTAGCACCGCGCGAGGCTTACAGCTGTGAGCTGTTCAGCCTTCGCTTGGCATGACGGGTTATCGGTTGATCGAGGGTTTTGTTTAGCCCCGAGCGCGCGAAAAGTTTGTCCGTCACGCAGCTCTTATCTGCTGAATGCCTTTGTCGCTGCCACCATTCCCGGTGTAGGTGATCGCATAACCGTCGGGGCGTACACGAGCAGAACGAAGGCGTGCGGGGAGACAGCAGCCTGCAGCGAACGGATGACGCTCTGGCGGACGCCGTCTCGGAATCAGATGCGGAAGCCCGCTTAGTCGTTGGAGTCCAACCACACCCACAGACCAGCACGAGTGCGTTCCGGCCGGCGTTGCACCGGCACTCGCTCGCAGCGGGGTTTGAGCATCAGTAAGCAATCCGCCGCGAGGCTTCAACGTGATCTGCTGCATGCCTCTGATCAAGCACAGGGGCGTCAGCCCGAAAGCGGAAGGTCCAGCGGTTCAAGGCCGTCCATTAATAGTTGCTCGGCGTAGCCGACGATGCTCAATCAGCCAGACCATTAACGTCATTTGGCAAACAGCTGGCTCATGTCCTTGAAGGCTTTGAATTCCAGGGCATTGCCGCAGGGGTCGAAGAGGAACATGGTGGCCTGTTCGCCTACCTGGCCTTGAAAACGCACATAGGGTTCGATCACGAACTGAGTGCCGCGGGCGCGCAGGCGCTCTGCCAAGGCTTCCCACTCGGGCCAGATGAGCACGATGCCGAAATGCGGGACCGGGACGTCGTGACCGTCTACCGCGTTGGTGTGTGCGGCTTCCTGCGTAGCAGTGCGCGGGTGCTCGTGAATGACCAGTTGATGGCCGTAGAAATCGAAGTCGACCCAGTGCTCGGACGATCGTCCTTCGGCCAGGCCGAAGACTTCACCGTAAAAGCGGCGCGCGGCGGGCAAGTCGTAGACGGGAATCGCAAGGTGAAAAGGGGAGAGGCTCATCAGGGCTTCCTTCTGTTGTGGGGCCTTGAGTGCCATCTTGCCGATTTGTCGCACCCGTCAACAGCGGATATCGTTCATGTCGAGCCTCGAATATTTCGATCAATCTAGGTCTTTATGATCCGTGAACTGAGAACTTTTCTCGCAGTCGCCCGCTGCGGCAGTTTTGCTGCTGCAGGCAACAAGGTCGGCCTGACTCAATCCGCTGTCAGCGCTCAGATCAAGAATCTCGAAACGGCGCTGGGCCTGCGTTTGTTTGATCGAACGGGCCGCTCGGCTTATCTCAACCCGGCCGGGCTGCGCGCCGTGCCGATGGCCGAGCAGATCCTGGAGACGTTCAGTCTGATGGGGCAGCCGGACTCTCTCGAAGACTACCGGGGCGAACTGCGCATCGGCGCGATCGGGACCGTACAGACCGGACTGTTACCGTCAGTGCTGCTTCGCTTGCTGGAACAAGCGCCGGGTGTCGCGCCAAAGCTGATTCCCGGCGTTTCGCTGAATCTGCTGTCGCAGGTCGATGCTGGCGAGATCGACCTGGCCATCATGATCCGACCGCCGTTCGCCCTGCCCAAGGAACTGCATGCCGAGCTGATTCAACGCGAGCCGTTCGTGCTGATCACGCCGCTCGACGTAGCCGGTGATGACCCGCTGAAACTGCTCGTCGAGCAGCCTTTCGTGCGTTACGACCGCAGCTCTTTTGGCGGTCGGCAGGTGAGTCAGTTCTTGCGCAAACATCACCTGGATGTACGCCCAGGCCTGGAACTCGATGAGCTGGACGCCATCGTCAAGATGGTCGCCTGTGGTTTAGGCGTCGCGCTGGTGCCAGAGGCCGGCTTATGGCTCGAGCGTCAGCCGACCGTTCGCGTCCTGCGTCTGGGGGGCGCGACCTTTCACCGGGAGCTGGTCTTGGTTGGCCGACACAGCGCCCGACAGCTGCCGGTGCAGCAGCTGTTTCGCCGCTGTGTGCGGGAAGTGCTGGCGGAGCAGGGACGTCCGGCCCCGGCTTGGTGAATCGACGAGATAGAGCGTCTGCCTGCCGCGCCGAACGTCGGCTACAGAAGGCTTTTTCCGGGGCATGCCGGGCTCTCGGGCTACCCTAGTCAAGGTGGAAGGCAATGCAATGCCGCGCATATGGATTCGCCTCAGAACGGTAACCGACTCTGTGGGTCCAACCTGAAGCCCGCCATACACTCCATTGGATAATCTGCATGGCCCAACCAGATCTGCAATCCCGGCTTGCTTTCACGCTGCAATCGGCTGGATTGCTGGAGTGGTACGTCGAACTGGACGATTCGCTGAGCGATACCCAGGCGACGGTCGAAGCCGTTACCCATGCGCTCGATGCCTGTTCGTTAGGCAGCACCTCGCTCACCGAATTTCTTGAACATATCCATCCCGACGACCGCGATCCGGTTGCCGAGCATGTCGCCATCGCCCTTTCGACCGGTAATGAGGTGCGCTTCGAATGCCGTGTTCTGGTGGGCGACAGCGGCGTGCAGATGGTCAGCGTGTCTGGTCGCTCCACTGCCCATCCCGAACTACGCGCGCTGCACTTCATCAGCCAGGACGTGACTGACTGCCGCCGCTCCGAGGCGATTGCCGAAGGGCAGATGCGCTCACTCGAGCTGGCGGTGGCCGGTGCACCTTTGACGGAGGTGCTGGTTGAACTTACCCGCTCGGCGCAAAAGCAGTCGGCTGGAACCATTCGTGCAGCGATCATGCGCCTGGATGAGGACGGCAAGCTGCGATTCGTTGAAGCCTCCAGCCTCCCAGCGGATTTTGTCGCAGCGGTAGATGAAATGGATGCCGGTTCCAATGAATCGAGTTGCAGCTTGGCGGTAAGCACCGGCAAGCCAAGTGTTGCCGTGGATATCGGTAGCGATCCGTACTGGGCCACGCACCGGGACAAGGCGCTCGAAAATGGCCTGCGTGCCTGCTGGTCGACACCCGTGCTTTCCGACGGCGGCGAGGTGATGGGCACCATCGCCTGTTACAGCACTGTCTGTGCAGCGCCATCGTCTTTGGAGCAGGAAGGCATCACCCTCCTGGCCAACACGGCGGCATTGGTGGTGCAGCGAGATCGAGCCAACCGGGCGCGAGTCAAGGTTGAGCGAAAAATGGCAGCCAACGAGCGCCGCTTCAGGGGGCTGGTCAGGGCCACTAACAGTCTGGTCTGGTCGACCAGCCCGCTGGTGGACATCGTCGAGCCACAGCCTGACTGGATTGAATTCACAGGCCAGACGTTTGAGCAGTCGCGGGGCAAGGGCTGGCTTGAGGCCGTGCATCCAGAAGATCGCGCCGAGCTTGAATCCGTCATGGAAGAAATGCGTTCGGTCTATACCAACAAGCGCGCGGAGTACCGCATTCGTCGGGCGGACGGCGAGTATCGGCATATGTCCGGTCATGCCGTGCCCATCTTCGATGACCGCGGAATTATGAAGGAATGGTCAGGCGGGCTGACCGACATCACCGACCGCAAGCAGGTCGAGCACCGGCTGCACCACATGGCCACGCATGACTCCTTGACGGGACTTCCCAACCGAACCTACCTCAACGATCACTTGCGCGAATTGGTCAATTTCATCCCGGAAAACCAGCAGCTGATGATCATGCTGATCGACCTGGATCGCTTCAAGGAAGTGAACGACTCGATGGGGCATGGCTACGGCGACGTGCTGTTGGTGCAGATTGCCCATCGCCTGCGTGAGGCGCTGCCATCCGGTGATTTGGTGGCGCGCCTGGGCGGGGACGAATTTGTGGTGGTGGCCCATTTACCTGACGGCGTGCGCTCGGCCGAGCGGCTGGCGACCGACCTGCTGCGTGCGATCCAGGTGCCCTGCGATGTACTCGGCACCCGTTACTACCCCTCGGCATCGATGGGCATGTGTCTGTATCCAAACCCTGACACCACCATCGACGAACTGCTACAGCACGCCGATATCGCCATGTATCGCGCCAAGGATGCCGGCGGCACCGGGATGCAGTTCTTCTCCGCCGAGATGAGCATCGAGACGAAGAACCGCATGGCGCTGGAGCTCGATTTGCGCGAAGCGCTGGAACGAAACGAGTTCGTGCTGCATTACCAGCCGCGCATCTGCCTGGACGACGACACCCCGTGCGGTGTGGAAGCGCTGATCCGTTGGAACCACCCAAGCAAGGGACTGGTTTCACCGGCAGTGTTCATTCCCATCGCTGAGGCCACGGGCCTCATCTGCAAGATTGGTAACTGGGTGCTGCAGCAGGCGTGCAAAGACATTCAGCAGTTGACCGAGCGCATCGGTACCGAGTTGATGTTATCGGTCAACGTGTCACCGGTGCAGCTCAAATCGCCGACATTGTGCAGCGAAGTCAGTGGAGCATTAAGTGCGGCCGGGTTGGATACGCACCGTCTTGAACTGGAGCTGACCGAGTCCGGGCTTATCGAAGACACCGACACGTCTCATCAGCTGCTGAGAAACCTTGGGGCCATCGGCGTGCGGCTTGCCATCGATGACTTTGGCACCGGATACGCCGGAATCGCCTATTTGCGCCAGTACCCTATTGATGTCGTGAAGCTCGACAGGACATTTCTCTGCCCCTCGAGCAAGGCCGACAACTGTCTCGACTTCATCAAGGCAGTGACCGAAATGTGTCACTCGCTTGGCATGCGCGTTGTGGCCGAAGGTGTGGAGGATGCCGATATGCTGCGTCAGTTGATGCGGTCGTCATGCGACGAGGCGCAGGGCTATCTGTTCGCCCAGCCCATGCCGCTGACCAAGCTGGGGGACTACATCATCGATCGCCGGGCGAGTTGAGCTTTACGCCGTTACTGCCCGCGCTGCACTCGTTTCTTGTAGGAATCAGATGCACGGTGGCTTCTGCCCGCACGGTCGGCTCTGTACCATTTGCCTACACCACTACATTAGAGCGGCGGCTGACTGGCGCACTGCTGTCCAGCACAGCAGCCCCTTCAGACTATAGGGCGCTTACGTAGTGGCTTCTTCTATGCAGACGTTTGAGTGCTAAACGGACGCGAAGGGCAACCTCACCTGTTCCTAACTACCGGAAAGCACCGACGTGACTGCTGACATTTCATCCGAGGCCAGGCGGCTATTGATTGGCACTGGCTGCGGCGTCGATTTCTCTCACCTGATCCAGCTACTGGACGAAGAGGGCTATGAGATCGCTTTCTGCTCCAGCGACAGTTTTTTTCAACAGCTGGATCACCGTGTAGGTGCGGTGATCGCCACCGACCGGTTCCTTGCATCGGCGATGGCGAGCGGCGGCGCCATCGCGGAGCCAAGCGACAAAGCGGATATCCCGTTTATCCTGATTTCCGACATCCGGAGTGAATCACGCGACGACTTCACCGCGATCAAGGAGCGGTTGCCTGCATGGTTAACGGACCTGGTGATTCTTGAGCAACCGGTAACACCGGCAGCTCTGCTGAGTACTGTGGCGATGGCTTGGCGCTCACGGCTCCGTCAGTTCGAAATTGCAAACCGCCTTGTCGAACTTGCTGAGCAGCAGGCGACGCTAGAGAGGCTGGTCGAACATCTTCCGGTTGGCATATGCCTGATCGACGTGAACGGGACCACCGTACTCAGCAATCCCACCTACGAGCGGTATGTGCCCAATCGCAGAATCCCATCTGCCGACACTCAGCATGCCGAACGGTGGGTGGGGCTGGACAGCGAGGGTCAACTGATACCGCGCAATCGGTTCGCCGGCGCCCGTGCGCTGCGCGGAGAAACGGTGGAAGGAGCGGATTTCCGCTACTACCCAGACGAAGGGCCCGAGCTGTGGACGCGCGTCAATGCCGTGCCGTTGTATGACAGCCAGCGGAAGATCAAAGGCGCCGCTCTGGTGGTCATCGACATAAACGCTGAAAAGCAGAACGAAGAGATGCTGCGCCGTTTCAACGATGATCTCGAGTACCAGGTAAAGGCACGCACCTGTGCGCTGGAAGAGGCATTGGAAAAGCTGACGCAGGAGAGCCAGGAGCGCGCCCGAACCGAAGAGCAGCTCCGTCAATCCATGAAGATGGACGCGGTGGGTCAGCTCACGGGTGGCATCGCTCATGACTTTAACAACATGCTGACCGGTGTGATCGGCGCGCTGGACCTGATGCGCCTTCGTATTGGTCGGCAGCAATACGGCGATCTGGATCGCTACATGACGGCCGCTCACACGTCCGCCAGCCGAGCGGCGGCCCTGACCCAGCGTTTATTGGCGTTCTCCCGCCGACAGTCGCTGGAAGCCCGCGCTACGTCGGTGAACCCACTGATCCTGTCGTTAGGTGATTTGCTCAAACGGACCATGACGGAGCGAATCAAGCTTGAGCTTCAGCTTGACGACAATGCTGGACTGGCATTGGTCGACCCCAATCAGCTTGAAAACGCCTTGTTGAACCTCTGCATCAATGCGCGTGATGCCATGCCCGACGGGGGCACGCTGGCGATTGTGACCAGCCGAGCTGATGTCGACGAGGCAGACGCGATTCGTCTGGGTGGTAACAAGGGCTGCTATGTCAGCATCAGGGTATCGGACACCGGGGTTGGTATCCCTGAGTCTGTGCTGGGGAAAATTTTCGAACCGTTCTTCACGACCAAACCTTTGGGACAAGGTACTGGGCTGGGCCTTTCCATGGTTTACGGATTCGTCCAGCAGAGCAGCGGGTTCGTCTCGGTAACCAGCGAGGAGGGCGCCGGTACGTCGATCACCTTGTATATACCACTGGCGCAGACGTCTGCTGTCGAGAAGGCATCGACCGTCGCACCCGTGGATTTTACCTGCGGTAAAAGGCAGACGATCCTGGTGGTCGAGGACGATGATTCGGTACGCCTGCTGCTAGCCGCGGCGCTGGGAGACTTTGGCTATCAAGTCCACCTCGCTGAAGACGGTCAGCAGGCGTTGAGTCTGCTCGAGGGCTTGCAGGCGTTGGACTTGTTGATAACCGACGTCGGGTTGCCTGGCCTGAACGGTCGCCAGCTGGCAGAAATCATCCAGCAGAAACGGCCAGATCTGCCCGTCCTGTTTATCAGTGGCTACGCGGAAAACGCGGCGATTCGATCCGAGTTTCTCGGCGTGGGGATGAGCATGATGACCAAACCTTTCACGCTCGAGCATCTGGCAGATACGGTTTCAGCCGCCTTTGAAGCGCAGGCTGCATCGGGCGCTGTTTGAAGACGCACGCACGCAACGGGCAGGCGCAGGCACTGGCCAGTGCCTGCTGGCTTGATCGCCGTTTAGCACCCGCCGACCTCGACGACATGCTCCACCCGCGCATCCGCCAGGACCTGCTGGAACAGCAGCGGTGACATGGGGCGACCGAGATAGAAGCCCTGCGCCTGGTCACACGCAAGCTCGGTCAGCTTTCCAAGCTGTGCAACTGTCTCGATACCTTCGGCGGTAACGGTCAGCGAGAGGGCGTGACCCATGCTGACAATGGCGTGGACGATTGCTTCGCTGCTTTGTGACTGGTCAAGTCCGGAGATGAAGCTGCGGTCGATCTTGATGCCGTCGAACGGATAGCTGCGAAGGTAGCTCAGGGACGAATAGCCAGTGCCAAAGTCATCCATGGACAGGCGAGTTCCCAGCGCCTTGAGCGCGTTCATGGTCGTCAGCGCCGAGGCGGCATCTTCGAGCATGACGCTTTCGGTGATTTCCAGCTCAAGGCGCTGCGGCGCAATGCCCGTGCTCTTGAGAACGGTTGCGATACGGTCGACTAGATCACTGCGCTGAAACTCAACCGGAGACAGGTTCACCGAAACCATCAGCTCGTCGCCCCAGCTTAGGGCGTTAAGGCAGGCTTCACGCAGCACCCAGTCGCTGAGCTCCACTATCAAGCCGGTTTCCTCGGCCAAGGGTATGAAACAGGCCGGGCTGAGCAGGTCGCGGATTGGATGCTGCCAGCGCACGAGGGCCTCGGCACCGACGATGGTTTGCGAAGACGCATCGTAGCGCGGCTGGAAATCGAGGCGGAACTCATGGCGGCGCAACGCCTGCCGCATGTCCATTTCGAGTTGGCGACGCTCCATGATGCGCTCGTTCATCGCCGGCTCGTAAAACCGGAACAGGTTACGGCCGCTGGACTTGGCTTCGTACAGCGCGATGTCGGCATAGCGCAGCAGGTCCTCCGCGGTCAGCCCGTCGAAGGGCGCCGAAACGATACCGATGCTGGCGCCTACGCTGACGTCGTTGGTTCCGATTCGTATAGGTTGGTTGATCTGCTCGATCAGCCGCAGGCATAGGCGCTCTGCCTGCTCCTGGGTGCGGCAGTCGGTGGCCACAACGATGAACTCGTCGCCGCCAAGCCTTGCTACCAGGTCTGTCTCCCGTGTGCCGCCGGTGAGCGCTTTGGCCACTTCGCGAAGCACCACATCGCCCGCAGCGTGACCAAAGGTGTCGTTGACAGGCTTGAAGCGGTCCAGATCCAGAGCGAGAAGAAACACGGGGTGGTCACCACTCAGGCCTTCGCTCAAGCGGGTGTTGAGAAAATTGTTCAGACGGTGACGATTGGCCAGTCCCGTTAGGGCATCGTGCTGGCTGATGTGCTCGATGTGCGCTTTGGCTTCGATTTCCTCGGTGATGTCGCAGACAGTGCCCTGATAACCCTGCAACTGTTCTGCAACCCGCACGGCGCGGGCGGAGAGCTGGCAATAGCGTGGGCTCTGGTGGTCGTCGCGCATTTCACATGGAATGGGTCTGCGACCGGCAGCGACGCCGCCTTCGGCAATGGCTGCCATCAGCTGTTTGTCGTACGCCAGCAACTCGGTGAGCGGACGCCCTATCCAGGCGTGGCAGGCTAGCCCCGTGACCTGCGTGAAACGCTCGGACAGAAACGTCAGCCGCTGTTCTGAATCGGTTTCCCAGATCCAATCCGAGGACGCCTCCGAAATATTCTTGAAGCGCTGCTCGCTGACCCGTAACGCTTGCTGAGAGGTATCGATCATATCCGCTGCATGGATAACGCGCCGACGCAGCCAGAACATCAGCATGGCGACCAGTGTTCCGAGCAGCGACCACATCGGCAGGAATGTCTCCAGCACCGACCTGCCCAGCGCCTCGCTTTGCCATTGCAAAGTGGTCGCCATGCCGATGCTTTCTTGCAGCGTCAGCATGGGTCTCGAGCCGTCGGGAACGGTGCCGACGGTAGCGGTGAGGCCGATCAGGTCGAACGCTTCGTCCATCACTTTCAGTTTTGGGCCGGTCAGCACGTCGACATAGACGAGATAGGACAGGTTGTCGAAATCGTCGTAAGAGCTGTCTGGCCGTATCACAGCGGCTGACACAACCGCCGGCATTCCTGTGACTGAAAAGTAGACCTGCGTGACACCGTCTTCGGCAGACCGGCTGCGGGCGCTGGCCAACAGCGCGGGCAGGTCGCCGGCTATCCAGTCGTGCGCTTCGACGTCGCTCAACTCGCCATCGACGATGGCATAGCGGGTCGATGCGTCGGGACCCAGAACGAAAACGCCGTCCAGGCCGTACTTCGAAAACAGCGACGGGCCGATGTTATCGCCTTCGAACGCCCAGCCTACATCCACTTCGTCGCTCATATGCTTGTAGGCGTCGTTCCAGAAAGCGTAGTCGGCCAGCGCGGTGCCGATCTTGTCTCGCCGGCTCTCCATTGCCTTGGCTGCGTCTGTTTCGCTGTGCTGTACCTGTTGTTCGTCCAACTCCATGCACAGATAGACCAGCGCCAGGGCGACGGTGATGAAAAGCGCAGCGACCACATAGATAAAGCCGATCGACGCCCGGCGGGTCATGGCGGTGTAGCCCGCGGCTTCGTTGGGGATGCTAGTTGCGATGGGACGTATCATCGATATGGCCGGGCTCGAGTGAGTTGCGCTGAGAACGCTTGCACGGTCTGTATCGGCTGAAGCCCGTCTTGCCGCTGTGCTGGTCGGCAGATTCCGACCGATGGCGCGAGGCACGATTCCTATCGCTGCACAAACGTTCTAGCTCGCCTGCTCCTCCGCGAGTCGATAATCTCCGTTGGATACGCGGTGGCCAGAAGCCGGGGGCGACATGAATGACAGCAGCTGGATCGACCTGAAGTTGGATGCCGAAACAGGCATCGAGACCATCCGCGCGCATTTCGAAGGCCATGCCTACGATCCGCATTGGCATGACAGCTACCTCATCGGCTTCACGGAGCAAGGCGTTCAGCAGTTCCACTGCCGTAGGGCCCTGCACAGCAGCATTGTAGGTCAGGCGTTTCTGCTGGAGCCGGGCGAGATCCACGATGGCCGTGCGCCGACTCCCGGCGGCTTCACCTACTCGACCTTCTACCTGCAGCCCCATTGGCTGGAGGCCCAGCTGCGCGGGCTGTTCGAAGACGCACCGAGCGATTGCCTGCCCAGTTTCAAGGAAACCCTTGCCGATGAGCCGGGCCTGGTGAAGCACATCGCCTACGCATTTCAGGCCGTTCACCTCAACGAGATACGCATCGTGCGCCATGCCGCACTCGACGGTCTGCTGGATGTGCTGTCGAGGCGGATGCACTGGCGCAAGCGTCTGGAGACTTCCGCGCCGCTGCCGGCAGTTGCGGTCAGGACCAGGGACTACCTCCATGCCCATCTTGACCAGGACATCGGCCTCGACGAGCTTGCAGCCGTAGCCGGGGTAGACCGCTTCCGCTTGACCCGTGCGTTCAAGGCTTCCTTCGGACTGGCACCCCACGCCTATCTCGTTCAGCTCCGGCTAAGCGCCGCTCGCAAGCTGCTGCGGCAGGGTTTGGCACCCGCTAACGTCGCTATGGAGCTGGGCTTCGCGGACCAGAGCCACCTCGGACGGTGGTTTCGACGCACTTACGGGCTTAGTCCAGCGGCGTATCGAAAAAGCTGCTCAAACCTTCCAGACTGCTGAATCGAACAGACACAAAGTGGCAGGACCGAAACTGGAGACCTGCCCATGCCTTCCGCCGATTTACATTCATTTATCGCCACCCGAACCGTTGTCAGGGTGCAGCGATGAACCAGCTTCTTCCGTTTGTACTCTTCACCTTTGTCGCTTCGATCACCCCTGGGCCCACCAACATGCTCGTGCTCAGCAGCAGCGCCCGTTTCGGTTGGCGCGCCGCTCTCCCTCTGCTGACGGGCGCCTGCCTAAGCGCCGCGCTGATCGTCATGCTGGTCGGCCTGGGGTTGGGCGAAGTTCTGATGCGGCTACCAGCTGTGCAACATGCGATGGCCTGGTTGGGCGTTGGCTGGATCACGCTGTTGGCCTGGAAACTCTGGCGCAGCGCCGATGAGCCCTTGGACACAGACTCGGCAGGCATACGCATCGGGGCATGGGGCGGGGCGGCTTTGCAGCTGATAAACCCGAAGACGTGGATGATGGCACTTGCGGTAGTCAGCGTATTCGCGGGCGCTGACGCAGGTCTGGCAGGATACGCGGTCTACGCGCTCGTCTTTCTTGGCATAGCGATGCCTTGCCTGATCGGGTGGGCCGCGCTCGGCCGTGGGGCGGCCAAACTGCTGCGCTCCAGAGCGTCGCTGCGGCGTTTCAATCAGGCCATGGCGCTGCTGCTGCTTGTCTCGGCATGGAGCAGCCTGCTGATGTAAGGCGCTTTCTCGCGGCTGCGTTTAGCGCGCTACGCCTGGTTCGCAAAGGCAACTATCATGCGCCGACGGGACGCTTGCACTTTCATCGCGACGGCTGGGGAACCAAAGCCGGATCTATGAGGGTCGAAGCGCCTAGACAATGACCACCACCGGTCGTGGTTTTCGATTGCCTCCCGTGCGGCGCTGTTGCCTGAGGCGACCTACTTACCCTTCAAAGGAACGATAGATGAGCATCGACCTCAACGCAGGACGCCTCCCGGAAGAACATTCGCTAACCAACATTCCGCGCCTGATCTCGCGCTACTACAGCGAGCGACCAGATCCGTCCGATCCAGCGCAGCAGGTTTCTTTCGGCACCTC
Source organism: Stutzerimonas tianxiuensis (assembly GCF_053470365.1). Taxonomy (NCBI): domain Bacteria; kingdom Pseudomonadati; phylum Pseudomonadota; class Gammaproteobacteria; order Pseudomonadales; family Pseudomonadaceae; genus Stutzerimonas; species Stutzerimonas tianxiuensis. The sequence continues at coordinate 16,690 of NZ_JBPVWS010000025.1, forward strand.
CGGGCATCGCGGCTCCTCGCTGAAGGCGAGCTTCAACGAGTGGCACATCCTGGCGACCACCCAGGCGATCTGTGACTATCGCCGGGAGCAGGGCATAAATGGCCCGATCTTCGTGGGCATGGACACCCATGCGTTGTCCGAGCCGGCATTCGTCTCCGCGCTGGAAGTACTGGCCGCCAATGGCGTCGAGACGCGCATCGACGCCGGCTGCAGCGAAACCAATGGCGAGCCGGGCTATACGCCGACGCCTGCTATTTCCAACGCCATTCTCGAGTACAACGTCGGTCGCAGCAGCGGCCTGGCTGACGGCATTGTCATCACGCCGTCGCACAATCCGCCCGCTGACGGCGGCTTCAAATACAACCCCACCAACGGCGGCCCGGCCGATACCGGCGTGACCAAGTGGATCCAGGAGCGTGCCAATGCGCTGCTGGTCGCCGGGCTCAAGGGCGTCCAGCGAATGGATTACGCCCAGGCGCTCAAGGCGCCCACTACTCAGCGCTTCGATTTCATCGACAGCTATGTAAGCGGCCTGGAGCAGGTGATCGATCTCGAAGCGATCCGTAATTCCGGGCTGAAGTTTGGCGTCGATCCGCTGGGCGGGGCTGGTGTGCACTACTGGACGCGCATTGCCGAGCGCTACAGCCTGCCGCTTGAAGTGCTCTCGACCCGCGTGGATCCCACCTTCCGCTTCATGCGCCTGGACTGGGACGGCAAGATCCGTATGGACTGCAGTTCACCGCATGCCATGGCTGGTCTGATCGAGAACAAGGACCGCTTCGACGTCTCCTTTGCCTGCGACACCGACCACGACCGCCACGGTATCGTCGCGCGCTCGGTGGGTCTGTTGAACCCCAATCACTACCTGTCGGTTGCCATCGAATACCTGTTCACCCATCGCCCCGAGTGGAGCGCCACTGCCGGCATCGGCAAGACGTTGGTGTCGTCTTCGATGATCGACCGCGTCGCCAAAGGCATCGACCGCAAGGTCGTCGAGGTGCCGGTGGGCTTCAAGTGGTTCGTCGACGGTTTGATGGACGGCAGCCTGGGCTTCGGTGGTGAAGAATCCGCTGGCGCGTCTTTCCTGCGCAAGCAGGGTGGCGCCTGGTCAACGGACAAGGATGGCCTGATCCTCGGCCTGCTGGCGGCAGAGATCACCGCAGTGACCGGCAAGGACCCAGGCGAGCGCTATCAGGCGCTGACCGAACGTTTCGGCGCTCCGGTCTATCAGCGTATCGATGCTCCTGCCAACCGTGAGCAGAAGGCCAAACTCGGCAAGCTCTCGGCGTCTCAGGTCACGGCGGGCGAACTGGCGGGTCAGCCAATTACCCAGATCCTTACCGAAGCTCCAGGCAACGGCGCCGCCATTGGCGGCCTCAAGGTGGTAACCGACAACGGCTGGTTTGCCGCGCGGCCGTCCGGTACCGAGGACGTCTACAAAATCTATGCGGAGAGTTTCGAGGGCGACGCTCACCTCAAGCGCATTCAGGACGAGGCCAAGGCGCTTGTCGACAACGTGCTCGCAGAATAAAAGTTTCTGCACTGCTTGGGCGGCAAGGTGTTGCAGGTTGGTTTGAACGGAGCAGGCGTTTGTTTGGTGCAACTCAAACGTCAGCTCCTGGCAGCGGAGCCGTTTACTCTCGGCGCGACCTGAAGCACACACCTCAGCTGGGGCACGATTCCCAGCTGAGGGTGTGAACGCGTTCGGTGTAATGGCGGTGGATGCAATCAGGTTGTCGTGCGGCCTGACGTCCATTTGGGCTCGCTCCGCCAAAGCCGGGGTGATTGTGCTTGTGTCGTATGAAGGCTGAATAAGGCCAACAGGTCATCTAGCCAGCAGGTCGCGGAGATTGGCCGCCGCCGTCATCAGAGAGAAAGGTATCGCTTGAAAGACCATACCCGAGAGGCGCTTGAGGCAGAGATAAAGCAGGCAGGAACCAATGCTGAGCAGCAGACGTGCCCCGATCTCCCGCAGCCGGCTGCCGGAATGATGACTCAGGCGACAAGCGCGGACGGTCCGGCGCATGTGCAGGGACCTGCCGGGGAAACTGCTACCAGTTCGGGCGCGCGTGTCAGTACCGACGCACGCCGACTTGCGGTGTTCCACAACCTCGACGAGCTGGCGATTATCCTGACCGACCCGGCCGGTGTCGTTACCGACTGGAATGCGGGCGCCGAGCGGGTGATGGGGTGGCGCGCGGAAGAAATGATCGGCCAGAGCATCGAACGTATCTTTACGGCCGCCGATCGAGCCACGCATCGGGCCAAACAGGAAATGGACGATGCCCTCCACCAGGGTCGCATGACCCATGAACGTTGGCATCTGCACAAGGATGGTCAGCAGTACTGGATGTCGGAGGCAATGTCGCCGCTGTATGCCGATGATCGAAGCCACATCGGCTACATGAAAGTGCTCCAGGACCGAACCAGCGAACAACTGGCGGGCCGTGCTATCGAGGAATCCCAACAGCGCTATCGCCTGGCTGCAGAAGCTACCAATGACGCCATCTGGGATTGGGATCTGAGCAGCAACCAAGTGCTTTGGAACGAAGCGTTGGAACAGGCGTATGGCTACTCGCTAGCGGACGTCGACAATGCGGCAGAGTGGTGGATCGGCCGCATCCACCCCGACGACCGCACACGGATTCATTCATCGATCTACGCCGTTATCGATGGAAACGGGGCCACATGGACAGATGAGTACCGCTTTCTACGTCAGGACGGCACATACGCCGAGGTAATCGACCGCGGCCAGGTCATTCGCAACGCTGCAGGTCGGGCGGTTCGCATGATTGGGGCGATGCTTGATCTGACGCGCCTGCGCGCCGTGGAAATAGCGTTACGTCAGAGTGAGGAGCGTTTCAGGACCATTCTGGAAACGATCGAAGCAGCGTTCGCGATTGTTCAGGTCAAATTCGATGCCAATGATCAGCCCGTGGATTACATGTTCGTGGAGGCCAACCCAGCCTTCGAACGGCAGGCTGGCGTCGATCTGAGAGGCAAATGGGTTACTGAATTCGCCCCGGAGCTGGAGCAGTTCTGGTTTGAAACCTACGGCCATGTTGCCAAAACCGGTGAACCGGCCAGTTTCGAGAATTATGCGGAAGCATTCGAGCGTTGGTTCGATGTCAGGGCGGTTCGGGTCGGAGACCCCGCCGAGCGCCAGATCGCGATTCTATTCAGCGATGTCACGCAAAGGCGAGCTGCCGAAGAGCGTCTGCGCATCAGTGAAGCGCTGGCGCGAGAAAACATTCAGCGCGTTCAGCTTGCCCTGGCGGCGGGCGCGATCATCGGCACCTGGAACTGGCATCTGCCGAACGACCGGTTCACGGTCGATGAAGGCTTTGCCCGTGCCTTCGGCCTCGACCCGGCTTTAGGTCGTGAAGGTCTGAGCCTTGCGCAGGTCATCGCCACTGTGCACGCCGAGGACCGGGAAGGACTGCAGGCTGCCATTGCGGAAGCAATTTCCCGCGGCGGTGCCTATGCCCACCAATACCGGGTACGGCGTGCTGACGGCAGGTACTACTGGATAGAGGCGAATGGACGTGTCGATCATGCCCTGGACGGTACCCCTCAAAATTTCCCGGGCGTTCTGATCGATGTCGAGCACAAGCGGTCGATCGAGGCAGAGCGCGACCGGGCAACCGCAGCACTGAGAACGCTCAATGACACGTTGGAACAACGTGTGGCCGACCGGACTGCAGCACTGATGCAGGCTGAAGACAAGCTGCGACAGGCGCAGAAGATGGAAGCAGTCGGACAGCTCACTGGCGGGCTCGCCCATGACTTCAACAACCTGCTCGCGGGTATCTCGGGTGCATTGGAGCTGATGAGCCTGCGTTTGTCCCAAGGCCGTCTGGACGATATCGACCGATACCTGGCGACCGCCCAGGGCGCTGCAAAACGCGCAGCCAGTGTGACCCACCGGCTTCTGGCGTTTTCACGGAGGCAGACGCTCGATCCACGGCCGATCGACGCAAATCTGCTGGTGGAGGGCATGACAGAGCTGATTCAGCGCACGGTCGGCCCTGGCATCCAGGTCAACACTGTCAGTGCAGATGACCTGTGGTCGGCGTCCGTCGACGCCAGCCAGCTTGAGAGTGCCATCCTCAACCTGTGCCTCAATTCACGCGATGCCATGCCGGACGGCGGACGGATCACCATCGAGACGGCCAACAGATGGCTCGAGGGCGAATCGGCCCGTGCCTACAATGTTCCTGAAGGCCAATATCTGTCATTGAGCGTTACCGACACCGGAACGGGCATGACGCCTGCAGTGATTACCAAGGCCTTCGAACCCTTTTTCACGACCAAGCCGATCGGTCAGGGTACAGGCCTGGGACTGTCGATGATCTATGGCTTCGCCAATCAGTCTGGTGGTCAGGTTCGTATTGATTCAGAGGTCGGGCGCGGTACCCGGGTGTCGCTGTTCCTGCCGCGCTATAGAGGCGACGTGACCGAGCCCCTAGTTGCCCCGGCGTGCACTGATAGTGTCCTCGGCGAAGCCAGGGGGACCATTCTGATTGTCGATGACGAACCCACCGTGCGCTTGTTTCTCATGGATGTACTGGGCGAACTTGGCTATACGCTGATTGAAGCGGCCGACAGCATCGGCGGCCTCAAGGTGCTGCAATCGGACGTCAACATCGATCTGCTCATCACCGACGTCGGCTTGCCCGGCGGCATGAATGGACGGCAGATGGCCGATGCGGGCCGGGAAGTCCGTGCCGATCTGAAAACTTTGTTCATCACCGGTTACGCAGAGAGCGCAGCCCTTGGGTATCAAACGCTTGGGCCAGGGATGCAGGTGCTGACGAAGCCGTTCGCTATCGACACGCTTACCACCAGGGTTCAGGGGCTGATGACTCGGTAGCCTGTCGGGCAGGAGCACCGTTAGCGATGGCGGCTTGCGCCTGTCTGAAGGCTGACGTCAGTGGGTAGATGACTCGGGCAGCTTCGCGATCACCTTGATTTCGAACTGAAACCCATAAAGCCAGGTCACGCCAACGGCCGTCACGGTAGGGTGCGGCGCGCTGCCCCAATATTCCGGCACAACGCTCCAGACTCGCTCGAAAATGGCCTGTGGGTCGACCATAAAGACGGTCACGTCAACCACATCGTCAAACGTGCAACTGGCAGCCTTGAGCACCGCGTTCAGGTTCTCAAAGGCGAGTCTTACCTGAGCTTCAAGTTCGGGTTCCGGCGATCCGTCCTCGCGGCTGCCGACCTGGCCCGATACGAACAGCATTCCATTGGATCGAACGGCCGGCGAGTAACGGTTCTGCTCATAAAGTGCTTGTCGCCCAGCAGGGAAAACCACGTCACGTGTGTTCATAAGAGCCTCTTGCGTCGGTTGATCTCGATGGAGACTGTAGAGCTGCCCGTTGCAGGGATAAACTCGCCAGCCTGTTCAGCACTGTTCTCAAACTCCAAACAATCTCAGCACCGGAGCCGACATGGACCGCTTTGTCGCGATGCAGGCCTTTGCTCGAGTGGTCGAAACCGGCAGCTTCACCAAAGCTGCCGACACACTGCACCTGAGTAAAACTAGCGTGACCCAACTGGTGCAACAGCTCGAAGCGCGGCTGCGCGTAAAGCTGCTCAACCGAACGACACGCAAAGTCAATGTCACCGCCGATGGTGCCGCGTATTACGAGCGCGTGGTGCGGTTATTGGCGGATCTGGATGATGCCGAAACCAGCCTGTCCAGTGCGTCGACATCGCCGCGTGGTCGTCTCAGGGTGGACGTGCCCAGCCCGTTTGCGCGTTCCATCCTGATACCGGCGCTTCCCACCTTTCATGCGAGGTATCCGGAAATTCAGCTGGACCTGGGTGTCAGCGACCGGATGGTGGATCTGATCGACGAGAACGTCGATTGCGTGGTGCGCGGGGGGGAACTCACCGACCTGTCACTCATGGCTCGACACATTGGTGACCTCCAGCTGGGGGTCTATGCCGCACCCAGCTACCTCGAGCGAGCAGGAACGCCGTCCCATCCACGTGAGCTGGAGGACACGCATCACCGCATCGTGGGCTTTTTGTGGGCGCGCACCGGGAAGGTCTTTCCCTACGCCATGCATCGCGACGGCGAACGCGTCAGCGTCATGGGTCGTTACGTGCTTTCTGTGGACGACGGCAACGCCTATCTGGCTGCCGGCCTGGCGGGATTGGGTGTGTTATGGCTGCCTGACTACCTGTCCCACGCTCATCTGGAAAATGGCGACTTGGTGCCATTGTTTGAAGACTGGCGCCTTGAGCCGATGCCGCTGTATGTCGCCTTCCCACCGAACCGGCACGTCAGCCTGAAGGTGCGCGTCTTCATCGACTGGATCGCTGAGCTGATGGCTCAGCAAGCGCCGGTTGCGCGTCGGGAGCGCGCGTAACCACTGTCGCACCCTGCGGATGCCTTGCTGTCACACCGAGGAGTAGACAGAACAGGAGGGTGCATGTCGGTCGAGGCGGATTTTTCACTGCTTGAATCACTGTTGCTAGCCCGCGGGCCTGGCGGCCAGGAAGAGGAAGTCCGGGCGGTGTGCCGCGCGGAGCTTGAAGCGAGCTGCGATGAGGTCTGGGTCGATGCAGCGAACAACCTGATCGGGGTGATCCGTGCTGCAAACGTGGCGCGAGAAACGGCGCAGTCACGAGCGATTCGGGTCATGGCACATCAGGATGAGATCGCGATGGTGGTCAAACGCATCGGCGACGATGGGCGGCTTCACGTCGTTGCGCTGGGTGGGGCCTTTCCGGTGAACTTCGGGATGTGTCCGGTCGATGTGATGGGCGAATCGCAGAATCTGGCGGGGGTGCTGTCGTTTGGCACCATGCACGGGACAGCCGAATCGACCCAGTCGATGGATATCCTCAGCGGCAATGTGCAGTGGCGCGATGTACACGTCATCACCCGGCGAACCAGAGACGAGCTGGCGCAAATGGGCGTAAGACCGGGCACTCGGGTCGTTCTGAGTCAACATTGGCGTCGACCATTCCGCGTACACGACGCCATTGCCGGCCACTTCCTCGATGACCGCGCGCCGGTGGTTGCCGTTCTGCGTGCAGCCGAGGCGCTGGCTGAGCGCAAGGGCGAGCTCGAACAGGACCTGTATTTCGTGTTGACCACCAACGAAGAGGAAACCAACTCGGGCGCGCAGTACGCGGCGCGAACACTGCCGGGCGTGGTGTGCATCGCGATTGAAGTGGGACCCATCGCGCAAGAGTACGGCACGCGGTTGTGCGCGGACCCGATCATCCTGACCGGGGACGAGAAGGGCCTGTACACCAAGTCCGTCTCCGATGATCTGTTGGGCGCGGCCATCCGCTGTGGCTACACCCCTCAACCGGCGCTGATGCCCGGCTTTGCCTCCGATGCCAGCGCAGTGCTCAGCTCGGGCTCTTCGCCTCAAGCCGGTTGCCTGGCTATTCCAACGGAAAATACGCACGGCTACGAGTTGATTACCGATGACGGCATGCACGCCTGTGCGCGCACGCTCATCGAGTACCTACTAAATGCAGCGTAAACAGGCTGGCCGCAGCTGGCCGGATTCTCGCCGTCACAGGCGCAACTGAGCCAAGGCGAAGCAGCAAACACGGGTGCTCTGCTTGTCTCAGGCTCTATCAGACCAAGCACCTCACCCCTTCGGCGTCATTGAACGCAAGGGCGTCCAGCCAATCGGACACTGGCGTTGCGCTATGTATGCCAGGGTACGCATGTACAGATTCCTAGACATCGGGTCGGCTGTCGTTGAGTCACGTAACCTTTTAAAAAGCCCTGCAACGTGGCGATTTCAGGGACGCCTGAGGCTTTTATAGCTCATCCAACCTATTGGCACGGCTTTCGCTCCATTGTCTGGGTCTTGCCTGTTCGCTCGGTACCTTTCAGCGAACCGGACCGCCAAATGTGGCGCCAGAACAATAAGGAATCTTGCAATGAAGCCCCGTCCCGAATCTGCTGACGCGTCAGTTTGCTTTGTGTCGTCTGTCTCCGTCTTACCCTTAATGGCCCATGCTGTGTATTGCACGCGCGGTATGTCCCGCGCCGCCATAGGTGACGCTGTGCGCCTGCGGAGGCCAGTATGAAACTCAACGGCCGATCGGCTCTCGTAACTGGCTCGACCAGCGGAATAGGGCTCGGCATCGCGTGCAAGCTGGCGGAGGCGGGCGCGAATGTGATGCTCAATGGTTTTGGCGATGTCGATGCCGCCGTTGCGCAAGTATCAGCGTATGGCACCCGCGTCCTGCATCACCCAGCTGACGTGTCGGACGCCGATCAGATTGCGGAAATGGTCGCCGAGACCGAGCGCGAATTCGGCACCCTGGACGTGCTGGTGAACAACGCGGGTATCCAGCACGTTGCGCCGATCGAGAGCTTTCCGGCAGAGCGTTGGAACAGCATCATCGCCATCAATCTGTCTTCGGCCTTTCACACCATCCGCCTGGCCTTGCCCGGAATGCGGCAGCGCAACTGGGGGCGGATCATCAACGTTTCCTCGGCCCACGGGCTGGTGGCTTCGGCTCAGAAGTCTGCCTACGTGGCGGCCAAGCACGGCTTGGTCGGATTGACCAAAAGTGTCGCGCTGGAAACCGCCACTACCGGAATAACCTGCAACGCCATCTGCCCGGGTTGGGTGCTGACGCCTCTGGTGCAGCAGCAGATCGACAGCATTGCCAAAACCCATGGCGACCCCAAGCGTGCAACGCGTGAGTTGTTGATGGAGAAACAGCCGTCACTGGACTTCGTGACGCCGGAGCAACTCGGTGAATTGACGCTGTTCCTGTGTAGCGATGCAGCCATTCAGGTGCGTGGTGTCGCCTGGAACATGGATGGCGGCTGGGTCGCGCAGTAGCTGCCTGAAAAAACCATGGTGCAGCGGTACGGTTCCAACCGGTTCCGCTGAGCTGCCGCAGGGTGCGGACGGAGAGACGCGATCACTCACACCCTGCGGCAAGTTTTCTGGACGGCTTGGGACGAAGCAGCCGACCGCGTGCAGCGGCGCGTTGACCTGTTCACGAGTTCGTGGCGTATCTCGATGATCTTGCGGCGTGACTTCAGCGCTCGCTCAAGCCATGCAACTGAAGCTTTGAGTACAGGCTTGCTCTGGAGATGCCCAGCTCGACCGCTGCGCGGCGGCGGTTGCCTTTGCAGGCGAGCAGGGCGGTCTGCAAGGCGCGGCGTTCAGCCTGGGCGATGCTCTCTGCGAGGAGTTGCAGGGGGGCGTTGGGTTCCGGAGTGGGTTCAGCAAGCATCGGCTCACTGGGGGTGAAGGCAGCCTGCGGCGCGGCGGCAGTCTTCGCGCCCAACAGCGGCAGGAAATGGCGCGCTTCCAGCGGTGTGCCATCCGCGCTCAGCTGTGCGCGTTCCAGCAGGTTGCCCAATTCGCGCACGTTGCCGCGCCAGGGCTGGTTACAGAGCAATGCAATGGCACTCGGTGCAAGTTCCATTGGTGCTTGTCCGGAGCGGTTGGCAATGTCATCGAGCAGATGTTCGATCACGGCCGGTATGTCAGCGGCACGGTCGCGCAACGGCGGCACCTGCAGCGCCAGCACGTTGAGCCGATAGTAGAGGTCATCGCGAAACTCGCCGGCGGCGACCTTGGCTTCCAGATCGATATGCGTGGCGGCGATCACCCGCACGTTCAGTGGCTTGACCTGGTTGGAGCCCAGCGGCTCGATTTCCTGCTCCTGCAGCACCCGCAACAGCTTGGCTTGCAGGGCCAACGGCAGATCGCCGATTTCGTCGAGAAAAAGCGTGCCGCCGTTGGCCACTTCGAACTTGCCGATGCGCGCCTTGCGATCTGCACCAGTAAAGGCGCCAGGCGCGGTGCCGAACAGCTCGGCTTCGACCAGCGTCTCGGGAATTGCCGCGACGTTGACGGCAACGAAAGGCCCATTGGCGCGCGGCGACAGGTTATGAATGCCCTGAGCCAGCAGCTCCTTGCCGGTGCCGGTCTCGCCGCGGATCAGCACGGTGGCGTCCAGCTGTGCGGCGCGACGAGCCTGACGTTTAACTTCACTGGCGGCCGGACTGGTGCCGATAAAGCCTGCAATGGTGTAGCGCGCCCGGCGAGCCTTGGCCAGTTCGTTCTGGGTCGCGACCAGCTGCGTCTGCAGCGTGGTGAACTTGGACATCAAGGGCTTCAGGTGCCGGGCTCGGTCGAATAGCACGAAACCCAGGGCGCCGACCAGGGTGCCGTCCTCGTCACGAAGCGGGATTCGCGTCACGACAAAATGCTCGCTGCCGAAGGCCATCAGATCGAGCATGCTCGGCTGGCCGCTCTCCACCACTTCGCGCAAGCGGCTGGCGGGCAGCACTTCTTCGATTTCCTTGCCGAGAACACTGCGCGGGTCGCTGATGCCTATCTTTTCCGCGTATTTGTCATTGATCCAGACGATACGCGCCTGGCGATTGACCGCGATGGTGCCTTCGCACTGGGCATTGAGGTGGTCGAACAGCAGCGGCATGGCCACCGCCCGGAAGCGTTCGGGAGATACGCCGATGGTCAGGCCGTTGAGGTCAAGGTCGTTGCGGGCGATTGCCATGGGTTCGAGCTGTCCGGTGAGGTTCGGCCGATTATGGAAGGCGCCGGCTGCCGTGGGCAAGGCAGCCGGTCCGGGCTCAGAGTCCGTACACCTCGTTGGGCAGCCACGTGGCCAACGGCGCAAAGAAGAACACCAATGCCAGGCCGAGCAGCTGAATCAGGATGTAGGGCATAACGCCGAGATAGACGTCTCGCGTCGTGACCTCCGGAGGGCAGACGCCTTTGATGTAGAACAGCGCGAAGCCCACGGGCGGAGTCAGGAAGGAGGTCTGCAGGCACAGCGCGAAGAGCACCGCGAACCACAGCGGGTCGACGCCCATGGAAAACAGTACCGGCGCAACCAGCGGCAGGATGATCAGCGTGATTTCCACCCAGTCCAGGAAAAAGCCCAGCAGGAAGGTGATGAACAGTACGGTTAGCAGCACGCCGGTCTGACCGAACGGCAAACCCGTGAGCGCGGCACGGATCACGTCATCACCGCCCAGGCCGCGCAGCACCGCGGCGAACACCGTGGCGCCGATAAAGATGCCGAAGATGAATGCCGAGGTGCGGCTGGTCTGGTAGAGCGCTTCCTTCAACACCGCCATGTTCAGCTTGCGGCTGAGGGCCGCCATCAGCACCGCACCAAACGCACCGACCGCAGACGCTTCCGTCGTTGTAGCAATACCGAAGAAGATCGAGCCGAGCACGGCCAGAATCAGGACGAAGGGCGGCACCACTGCCCAGAACACATCGATCAGCGCCTTGGCATCAAGCTTCTGGCGATTGGCAGGAGCAGGCGCAAAGTCCTTCTTCAGCCACGACACCACCACGATGTAGAGGATGTACATCAGGGCCAGCATCATCCCGGGTACCAGAGCACCCATGAACAGCTTGCCCACCGAGGCTTCGGAGGTGCCGAGTCGGTCGGCCATCAGGACCAGCATGATGCTAGGCGGAATCAGAATGCCCAGCGTACCGACCGAACAAGCGGTGCCGACGGCAAGGCTCTTGTTGTATTTGGCCTGCAGCATCGGCCCGATCGAGAGCATGCCGAGCAGGGCCACCGAGGCGCCGACGATACCGGTAGAAGCGGCCAGCAGGATGCCCACCAGCACGACCGTTACGGCGTAACCACCACGCAACGGACCGAGCACCCGGACCAGGCTGTGCATCAGCCGCTCGGCGATGCCGGAGCGGTCGAGCATGATGCCCATGAAGATGAACAGCGGAAGGGCAACCATCAGCTCATTGGCGACGATGCCGTAGATGCGTGCGTCCAGTACCCCAATGGTGCCGTCCCAGGTGAACCAGAGGTCAGCATCGAAGTGTTCGACCATGACGTGCCCGAGTACCGCGAACAACAATCCGATGCCGGCCAGTGACCAGGCGACCGGGAAGCCAAGCAGCAGTAGCCCCATGAAGGTGGCGAACATGCTGATGACGAGAATTTCTTCCAGACCCATGATTACGGCTACTCCATCAGGGCTGCGAATGGCCGCGGTCGCGGTCATGCGTCGGGGCTATAAAGGCCCGGGGAAAGTTGAATAGCAGCGTGCTGCAGCGTGTGGCCCGTGACAGCAAGGCCAGCGCAACCAGCGTCAGCCCGATGGGCAATACGCTCTTGAAGATATACCGGTGCGGCAGCCCACTTGGCGCCTGAGAACGCTCGTCATAGATGAAGGCTTGGTAGGCGAAGGGCACCAGCGCGTCGACCATCAACACCACGATCGGCAATGCCAATATCAGGATCGCCAGCAGTTCGATGATGGCCTGGCTGCGCAGCGTGAATTTCTCGCGCAGCACGTCGACGCGGACATGGTCGTCACGCACCACGGCATAGGCCAGGGCGAGCATCAAAGCGGCACCGAACAGATGCCAGGACAATTCTTCCAATGCAATCGAGCCGCGAGACAGCACGAAGCGGCTGAACACGTTGGTCAGCACCACCGCCAGGACCAGCAGCCAGATCCATGCGCTGGCTTCGCCAATGGCGACCAGCGCCTTGTCCAGCCACCAGGACAGTTTGTTGTGAGGCAATGCATCCGCTTGAGCGGCAGGCACTGCGTCATTAGGGGAAACGGGATGAGCGGACACGGCCACCTCGGAGATCCGAACCAGGAGAAAGCACGGCACGAACCGTGCGCTAGAGACCTGTCAGGTCGGCAAGATTCTTCACCTACTGTGCTAAGACTGCGTTACTGCGCTTCGGCAGTTGCCGACCGACCGCAGAGACCTCAGCACAGCAGGATCCAAACGTTGATGAAAGGCCAACCCTAGCGGGTACTAGGCTTTGCTGAGTGGATCACTCGTACTGGTAGTAATCGCGCGGCAAGTAGCCTTTGCCGTGCCAGATCGAGTGATGCTTCATGAAGTCGCGCTGGCTGCTCAGAACGCGGTTGAACATCTCGTCCTTGGCGGCGATTTCGTCGAGCACTTCGTTGGTTACGCGCTCCAGCTCACGCAGTACTTCTTCAGGCAGCACCTGGGCCTTCACGCCTTGCTTTTCGTACTCGCGCAAGGCGGTCGGCTGGGCCCACTCGCTCTCTGCAAAGCCTTTGAGCGTGGCCGACTCGCAACCCATCTCGATCAACGCGCGGCTCTGTGGCTCAAGCTTGTCCCAGACGTCCTTGTTGACCAGCAGGTGTGAAGTGGTCAGCGTCTGGTGCCAGCCCGGCATGATGTAGTTCTTGATGATCTGATCGAGGCCCAGCATCTTGTCGATTGCAGGCTGCGAGAACTCGGTGGCGTCGATGGTCTTGCGCTCCAGCGCCTGATAGATCTCGCCGCCGGGGATCATGGTGACCGAGGCGCCGAGCTTCTCCAGTACCTTGCCGCCGATGCCGGCAAAGCGGATGCGCAGGCCATCGAAGTCTTCCAGCTTCTCGATTGGCTGGGCAAACCAACCCGCACCCTCAGGACCGATGATGCTGCAGAGCATCGGGTGAATGTTGCGCTCGGCATAAATCTCTTCCAGCAGCTTCTTGCCATCACCCTCGTAGTACCAGGCCAGATAGGCTGGCGGCTCCATGTTGAAGGGTGCGCCGGAATACAGCGGTAGTGAGGCAATGGTGCCCTGGTCGTAGCCGATCCAGGTGTAGCCAGCGGGGTACTTGCCGTTGCTGACTGCATCCATGATTTCGAAGGGTGGCACCAGCTCGCCAGGCTCGTAGTAGCGCAGCTGGATATCACCGCCAGAAATGGCTTTGAGGGATTCTGAGAGATGCTTGATAGGTGTGGTCAGACCGACCAGGTGAGAGGGAAAGGCCAGGGGCACTTGCCAGCGAATCTTCTCGGCTGCCATGACGTCAGCGCTGATCAGGCTGGCGCTGAGAAGGGTGGTAGCACCGATGGCGCAGGCGAGTCGGGACAGCTTTTTGGATATCGACATTGCAGGTTTCCTTCTTTTTTTTGTTTTGGTAACCAGAGGCGCGGGCCGGCGTTCTGTTGGCCGGAAAGCGGGACGAGGCAGCACTGATTTTTCGTCCCGCCAGGTGTTCTGGCGTCTTGCCTGTATTACTTAGCAGGTTCTGTGCCTGACTGTGGGAAAACCTGATAACCCACGGGCCAGAGGCTTTTCGGCTTTCAGCCAATTTTGCATGTGTCCAACTGGCCGGACACTCATCCGGGCCGACCGAAGGGCTGTCCAAACCTCTGGACTGATGTCTATTTATCTGGACTTCAGACGCTCAATCCGGCAGCAAGCATGACGTTGAGGGCGCTGCGATCTTTCTCTCTAGGGTGCTTTTAGCGAAAGCGCGGGCGGACTCAGCCCACGTCCTTTTCCACGGTCGCCTTCAGCGCGGTGAGGCAACGTTCTTCGGCGGTATCGAGTTCCAGCTGCATTTGCTGAATATCAAGCAATTGCTGTTCGAGCTGCTGGCGGCGTTCGGCAATCATGCCAAGCATGATGTTCAGCTGTTTCTGATTGCCGGCCTTGGGGTCGTAGAGTTCGATCAGCGTCTTGCATTCGGCGAGCGAGAAGCCGATGCGCTTGCCACGCAGGATGAGCTTCAGGGCGACACGGTCCTTGGGGGTGTAGATACGCTCCTGGCCGCGCCGCTTCGGCGAGAGCATGCCTTGTTCTTCATAGAAGCGTATGGCGCGGGTGGTGATATCGAGCTCGTTGGCCAAATCGGAAATGCTGTACGTCTGCTTTGCCATGAAGGTATCCAGTTCTGCCTATCCACCCACGACTCACGGGGAGCCGGGCGCGTTTACTACGGTTTGAAAGCGAGTCAAGGCTACACGCTGCGTTGGCCCGGTGCACAGTGGCGTCGGGCCATATCGCGCCACTCACTGCTGGATCGAACAACCGGTGGCGTCTTGCAGCTCCTCGAAGCTCACCCCGTCGGCCAGCTCTACCAGCTTCAGGCCTTGCTCGGTCACGTCAAGCACGCCCAGATCGGTAATGATCCGGTTGACTACACCGACGCCGGTCAGTGGCAGGTCGCACTGCTTGATGATCTTGTGCGCGCCCTTGGCGGTGTGCTCCATCAAGACGACCACGCGCTTGACCCCAGCCACCAGATCCATCGCACCGCCCATGCCCTTGACCATCTTGCCGGGGATCATCCAGTTCGCCAGGTCGCCTTTCTCTGAGACCTGCATGGCGCCAAGGATGGCCAGATTGATATGGCCGCCGCGGATCATGCCGAAACTCATTGCATTGTCGAAGAAGGCGCTGCCGGGGAGGGCGGTGACGGTCTGCTTGCCGGCATTGATCAGGTCCGGGTCGATCTCGTCTTCGGTAGGGAAGGGGCCGATGCCGAGCAGACCATTCTCACTCTGCAGCCAGACGTCCATCCCTTCGGGAATGTAGTTGGCGACGAGAGTCGGCAAGCCTATGCCCAGGTTGACGTAGAAACCGTCCTGCAGCTCCTGCGCGGCGCGTTGCGCCATCTGTTCGCGTGTCCAGGCCATGATCAGCTCCTCACCGTACGTTTTTCGATGCGCTTCTCGGCGTTCGGGTTGTGGATGATGCGCTGCACGTAGATGCCCGGCAGGTGGATCCGGTCGGCGTCCAGTTCTCCGGTTTCCACCAGATGATCAACCTCGACCACGCAGACCTTGCCTGCCATGGCCGCCAGCGGGTTGAAGTTGCGCGCGGTCTTGTTGAAAACCAGGTTGCCAGCCTTGTCCGCCTTGTAAGCTTTGACCAGCGATACGTCGGCGGGCAGCGACTCTTCCATCACGTACCACTCGCCATTGAACTGGCGGGTTTCCTTGCCTTCGGCGATCAGCGTGCCGTAACCGGTACGGGTATAGAAGGCGGGTATGCCGGAGCCAGCGGCGCGCAGTTTCTCGGCCAGGGTGCCTTGCGGGGTGAATTCGAGTGCCAATTCGCCGGCCAGGTACTGGCGCTCGAACTCCTTGTTCTCACCGACGTAGGAGGAAATCATCTTGCGCACCTGGCGCGTCTCGAGCAGCAGACCGAGGCCAAAGCCGTCGACGCCGGCGTTGTTGCTGATCACGGTGAGGTCTTTCTTGCCCGTGTCGCGCAGTGCCTCGATCAGTGCCTCGGGAATGCCGCACAGGCCAAAACCGCCAACGGCGAGGGTCATGCCGTCCTCGACCAGGCCGTCGAGCGCCTGCTTGGCGTTGGGATAGATCTTGTTCATGAAATGCCTCTTGTTATCTGAGGTTGGCTACAGAGTTGGGTTACTCCGCGCTCAGTCGGGCCCGCGCGACGCGTGATCCGTTGGGACGACCCAGCACATCGCTGATGCGCTGACCGGCCGCGATCAGCGCGTTCAGGTCGATGCCGGTCTGAATGCCCAGGCCGTCGAGCATGTAGAGCACGTCTTCACTGGCCACATTGCCGCTGGCGCCTTTGGCATAGGGGCAACCGCCGAGGCCTGCGACCGAACTGTCGAAGGTGCCGACGCCTTCCAGCAGGCTAGCGTAGATGTTCGCCAGCGCCTGACCATAGGTGTCGTGAAAGTGACCGGCGAGCTTGTCACGCGGAACCTCGCGACTGACCGCCTCGATCAGCTGACGGGTTTTGCCCGGTGTGCCAGCACCGATGGTGTCGCCCAGCGAAACCTCATAGCAGCCCATGGCGAACAGCTCGTGCGCCACATGCGCGACGCGCTTGGGGTCTACTTCGCCTTCGTAAGGGCAGCCCAACACGCAAGAGACGTAGCCGCGTACCTGAATGCCGTTCTCGCGCGCTGCAGTCATCAGCGGAGCGAAGCGCGCCAGGCTTTCGTCGATGGAGCAGTTGATGTTCTTTTGCGAGAAGGCTTCCGAGGCGGCGCCAAACACAGCCACTTCACTGACGCCGGCTTCGATGGCTGCTTCGAGTCCTTTCATATTGGGCGTCAGCGCGGCGTAGGTGACGCCCTGCTTTTGCCTGATCTGTGAGAAAACCTCGGCAGACCCGGCCATCTGCGGCACCCACTTGGGCGAGACGAAGCTGCCGACTTCGATGTACTGCAGCCCGGCGGCGCTAAGGTCGTCGACCAGGCGGACCTTGTCGGCGACGCTGATGGGCTGCTTTTCGTTCTGCAGGCCGTCGCGGGGGCCGACTTCCACAAGGCGTACCCGACGTGGCATTTCAGTGGTTGGAGTCATTGGTTGTCCTCATGAACAAGTTCGAGCGCCGTGCGGTGAAAGCCGATGCAGGTCATAGCAAGACTCAGCGGCTCAAGTTATCAACAGCATGGCAGATAAAACTGGAAGCCCCGCCTCTTGCTGGCGGCACCACGTTTGAGAACCGCCATGCTACGCAAATTGAAAATCTCCCATCGCACGCTGCTGTTCTTTGCGCTTGTAGCCGTGCTGCTGGCCGCGCTTGGGTTGTTCAGCCTGATGCAGATGTCCGCGATACGTGCTGCGGGCAGCGAGATCGACTCCGATTGGATGCCAAGCCAGGCGGCCGCTGACGATATGGCGCTGAATCTTGCTCACGTGCGGATCGAATCCATGCGGCAGTTGGCCTTCCAAGACGCCGAAACGCTTCGCAAGAGCGACGAGCAGATCGCTGCAGCAATGACCAAGCTCAGCCAGCTGATGGCTCGTTACGAGGAGCACATATCCAATCCTGATGAGGCTCGCGTGTTCGGTGTCGTCAAAAATGTATACGCCAGCTATCCCCAAGCGCTTCAGGATCGCCAGCGCGTGCTTGCCGCCAACCCGAGCGAGGACAGGGCTGCCGCGGTGAACGCGCGGGTTAGCGAGCTTAGCCACCAGCTCGAACAGGCTTTGTTGGAACTCCGGTCGTTTAACGAGGAGGGCGCCCATCATGCTGTCGAGGCGGCCACGTCCGTTTATCGGAACGCGCAGAGGGTGATCGCCTCGGTAATCCTGGTTGCGTTGGTCTCGACCGTTGCGCTGGCGCTGCTGTTGACCGCCAGCATCGTGCGGCCCATGCGTCGCGCTGTCGCCGTTTCGAATCAGATTGCCAAAGGCGACCTCACCCATGAAGTTCATGTTAATGGCAACGACGAAGCCACTGAGCTGCTGACCTCGCTGAGCGAGATGCAGGCCAACCTGCGTAGCATCATCGGGCAGATCAACGATTCGGCCCATGTGCTGACGGCTTCGGCCGAAGAAATGAGCGCTGTCATGCTGGACAGCACCGAGGGCTTGCAGCGGCAGAACGATCAGATTGAACAGGCCGCCACGGCGGTGAATGAGATGACTTGTGCGGTCGAAGAGGTGGCCAGCAATGCCGTATCCACCTCCGAGGCGTCGCGGGCTTCCAGCGAGTCGGCTCAGCAGGGACGTATGCAGCTCGAAGACGCCATTGCATCGATACAGGCGTTGGCGGCTGATGTTGTCAGCGCCTCGGCCCGTGCCGGTGAGCTGGCCGATCAGACCCACAACATCACCCGTGTGCTGGATGTAATTCGCGCGGTGGCCGAGCAGACCAACCTGCTGGCCCTGAACGCTGCCATTGAGGCGGCGCGAGCCGGAGACGCCGGCCGCGGCTTCGCCGTGGTGGCGGATGAGGTGCGAGCGTTGGCGAAACGTACCGGTGAGTCGACCCGAGAAATCGAGTCGATGCTTGGCAGCATTCAGCAAGGCACCGGGCTGACAGTCGAAGCGCTGCAACAAGGCGCCTCGCGCGCGCAGACCACCCTGGACAAGGCTGAAGCGGCTGGCGTTGCCCTGGTGCGGATTGCCGAGACGGTCGCCGGAATCAACGAGCGCAACCTGGTTATCGCCAGTGCGTCGGAGGAGCAGGCGCAGGTCGCCCGTGAGATAGATCGAAACCTGGTCAGCATTCGTGATCTCTCGGTGCAAACCTCTGCTGGCGCCCAGCAAACCAGTGTGGCCACTCAGGAGCTGTCGCGCCTGGCGGTAGATCTGAATGGACTGGTGCGTCGTTTCCGGATGTAGCCGCTGCGCAGTGACTGCGCAGCTCCCGGAGCGTGAAGGGCGATTTATTGCTCGTCCGCGAGAGCGGCGACCTCTCGGGTAGCTGCCTTCGCAAGCAGGCTCGCTTCTACAACTGCCGCATTGAGCGGCCGGACCTACGCCACCAGCGCCTGGCGAGGCCGGCAGAGCCTGCCCGATTGCCTGGCCTGCGGCGGCTTTCATCACTCAAGCTCTACCAAAGTGGTGCCTTCACTGATCATCTCGCCTTCAGTGCAGTAGACGGCTTTCACCACGCCCGCTTCGGCGGCTCGGATGCTGTGCTCCATCTTCATCGCTTCCAGCACGACCAGTGTGGTGCCGGCCTCCACGGTCTGCCCGGCCTCGACCAGTACGCGAACAATGCTGCCATTCATGGGGGCGGTGAGGCCGCCGTGATGTTGGTGGCTGGCCTCGACTTCAGCGATGGGATCGAACGCGGTGACCGCCTGCAACTCGCCATTCCATTCAAGGTAAAGCGTTTCGTCCTTTCGGATGGTCTTTGGCTGACGGCTGGCTTGCGAGGCGGCCAACTCGCTTCTGGCGGTGGCAGTATCGATGCGCACCAGTCGGCTTTCACCGTTGCATTGCAGGTGCACGCCGATCCGCTCCGGCATACCGAAGCGCAGGCCATCGCGCTTTGCCCAAGGCGAATGAAGGTCGTCCTCACGAATTTTCGCTGGCTCGGTCTGCACGAACAGCCCGGCGGCCAGCTGCCAGAACGCGTCGGGCAGTTCGCCGGGTGCGCGCATCAGCTCGGTTTCGTGGCGCGGGATGAAGCCGGTGTCCAGCTCTGCCGCTGCGAAAGCCGGATGCCCAATTACGCGACGCAGAAAAGCAAGGTTGGTGCGCACGCCGCCAACGCAGGTCTCATCCAGCATCGCCAGCAAACGCAGGCGTGCTTCTTCACGGTTTTCACCCCAGGCGATGAGTTTGCCGAGCATCGGGTCGTAGAACGGCGAAACGGTGTCTCCTTCTGTCACGCCGCTGTCGACCCGACGCCCAGGCCCTGCGGCCGATTCGCGGTAGAGGTCGAGCGTACCGGTGGCCGGCAGGAAGTCGTTGTCCGGATCTTCGGCATACAGCCGCACTTCGATGGCGTGGCCTGTGAGCGGTACCTGATCCTGGGTGATTGGCAGCGGTTCGCCACGGGCTACGCGGATCTGCCAGGCCACCAGATCGAGTCCGGTGATGGCCTCGGTGACCGGGTGCTCGACCTGCAGGCGGGTGTTCATTTCCATGAAGAAGAACTCGCCACGGGCATCGAGCAGGAACTCGACCGTCCCGGCGCCGACGTAGCCGATGGCCTGCGCAGCCTTGACCGCGGCTTCGCCCATGGCCCGGCGCAGCTCAGCGGAGAGGCCCGGGGCGGGCGCTTCCTCGACGACCTTCTGGTGCCGGCGCTGGATCGAACAATCGCGCTCATTGAGGTAGAGGCAGTTGCCATGCTGATCGGCGAACACCTGGATCTCGACGTGACGCGGCTTGAGGACGTATTTCTCGACCAGCATGCGCGAGTCGCCAAACGACGACTGCGCCTCGCGCTGGGCCGATTGCAGCGCCTCGGCCAGATCAGCCTCGCGCTCGACCACCTTCATGCCTTTGCCGCCACCGCCTGCAGTGGCCTTGAGCAATACCGGGTAGCCAATCTTTTCTGCAGCGATGCGGAAGGTTTCCACGTCCTGGGCTTCGCCGTGATAGCCGGGCACCAGTGGCACGCCGGCCTTTTCCATCAGTGCCTTGGCCGCCGATTTGCTGCCCATGGCATCGATGGCCGAGGCAGGCGGGCCAAGGAATATCAGGCCGGCATCCTCGATGGCGCGAGCGAAATCGGCATTCTCGGAAAGGAAGCCGTAGCCCGGATGGATCGCCTGCGCGCCGCTGGCCTTGGCGGCGGCGATCAGTTTGTCGATCAAAAGGTAACTGTCGGCCGGCTTGGCGCCGCCGAGGTCAACGCGAATGTCGGCTTCGCGGGCATGCCGGGCATCACGGTCGATGGCGCTGTGCACAGCTACGGTGGTGAGGCCCATGGCCTTGGCGGTACGCATCACGCGGCAGGCGATTTCGCCCCGGTTTGCGACCAGCAGGGTAGTTATCATCGTTCTGGCTCCTGCGTCCAATTGGGTTTGCGCTTCTCCAGAAAGGCGTTGAGGCCTTCCTGTCCTTCGGGGCTGACCCGTATGCGCGCAATGGCATTTTCGGTGTAGCGACGCAGCGCCGGGCTCAGCGAGATGCTGGCGGCTTCGCGTAAGAGATCCTTGCTGGCTCGCATGGCCTGCGGGCTGTTGAGCAACAGGTTGTCGAGCCAGCCGTGCAAGGCGTCATCCAGTTCGGCGGCGGCGTAGGTGTCGGACAACAGGCCGAGGTCGCGGGCGCGCTCGCCACTGAAGCGTTCGCCCGTCATGGCGTAGCGGCGTGTGGCGCGTTCGCCCATGGCCTTGACCACGAAGGGGCTGATCACCGCGGGTGCTAGACCGATGCGCACTTCGGAGAGGGAAAACAGCGCGTCGTGCGCACCGATGGCCATGTCGCAGCAGGCCACCAGTCCGACCGCACCGCCGAAGGCTGCGCCTTGCACCACCGCCAACGTCGGCAGTTTGAGGTGGTAGAGGCTGTACATCAGTTCGGCCAGTTCGCGGGCGTCGGTAAGGTTGGCATCGAAATCCAGCTTCGCCGACTGTTGCATCCAGGCCAGATCCGCCCCGGCCGAAAAATGCTTGCCGCGGCCGCGAAGCAGCAGGAACCGCAAGCTCTTGTCCGCCTGCACCGTGTCGATTGCCTGTACCAGCTCGCGGATCATTTCGGCGTTGAAGGCGTTGTTCTTTTCCGGTCGGTTGAGCCACAGGGTGGCGAAGCCGCGCGCGTCTTTGTTCAATTCGATGGTCTGGAAATCGGTCATCTGCTTCTCCTATACGAGCCAGCCAGCGGTCAGTACTGCGCTCTGTCGCGGGCCTTACATCCGGAATACGCCGAACCGGGTCGGTTCAATCGGTGCGTTGAGACTCGCCGAGATTGCCAGGCCCAGCAGGTCGCGCGTCTGCGCCGGATCAATAACACCGTCATCCCACAGTCGCGCGCTGGAGTAGTAGGGGTGCCCCTGGTGCTCGTATTGCTCGAGGATCGGCTGTTTAAGTTGCGCCTCGTCTTGCTCCGAAAAGGTCTGTCCGCTGCGCTCGGCCTGCTCTCGCTTCACCTGCACCAATACCCCGGCAGCCTGCTCGCCACCCATCACGCCGATACGGGCGTTGGGCCACATCCACAGGAAGCGCGGGTCGTAGGCTCGGCCGCACATGCCGTAGTTGCCGGCACCGAAACTGCCGCCGATGACCACGGTGAATTTCGGCACCTGGGCGCAGGCGACCGCAGTGACCAGCTTGGCGCCGTGCTTGGCAATGCCGCCGGTTTCGTATTTCTGGCCAACCATGAATCCTGTGATGTTCTGCAGGAACAGCAGCGGGATGCCGCGCTGGCAGGCCAGTTCGATAAAGTGCGCACCTTTCTGAGCGGCTTCGGCGAACAGAATGCCGTTGTTCGCCAGGATCGCGATCGGGTAGCCGTGCAGCGTGGCAAAGCCGCAGACCAGTGTGGTCCCGAACAGCGCCTTGAACTCGTCGAATTCGCTGCCATCGACCAGCCGCGCGATGACTTCGCGCACGTCGTAGGGCTGCTTGGATTGTGCGGGGATCACGCCATAAAGCTCGTCCGCGGCATACAGCGGCGCACGCGGTTGGCGCGGCTGTACCTGGCCAAGCTTTTTCCAGTTGAGGTTGGCGACGCAGCGCCGGGCAATGGCCAGGGCGTGCTCATCGCTCTCGGCATAGTGGTCGGCCACGCCGGAGGTTTTGCAGTGCACATCGGCGCCGCCCAAGTCTTCAGCAGTCACCACTTCCCCGGTCGCCGCCTTCACCAGCGGCGGGCCGGCGAGGAAGATGGTCGCCTGGTTGCGCACCATGATGGTTTCGTCGGCCATCGCCGGTACATAAGCGCCACCTGCAGTACAGGAGCCCATCACCACGGCAATCTGCGGAATGCCAATGGCGCTCATGTTGGCCTGGTTGAAGAAAATTCGGCCGAAGTGTTCGCGGTCAGGGAATACTTCATCCTGGCGCGGCAGGTTGGCTCCGCCGGAATCCACCAGGTAGATGCATGGCAAGCGATTCTGCTGGGCGATAGCTTGAGCACGGAGGTGCTTTTTAACGGTGAGCGGGTAGTAGCTGCCGCCTTTTACCGTGGCGTCGTTTGCAATGATCATGCATTCGACGCCCTCGACTCGACCGATACCGGCAACCACGCCGGCGGCAGCGACGTCCTCGCCATACACCTCGTGGGCGGCCAGTGGCGCGACCTCGAGAAAGGCCGAGCCAGGGTCGAGGAGGGCGTTGATGCGGTCACGCACCAGCAGCTTGCCGCGAGCGACATGGCGCTGCTGGGACTTCTCACCACCGCCTTCGCTGACCTTGCCGAGCAGCGTGCGGAGGCTTTCCACCTGCTCGAGCATGGCGTCGCGGTTGGCGGCGAATTCGGGCGAGCGGGTGTTGATCTGGGTGTTCAGGATGGCCATGTTCGGCTCCGGTTCAATCCGCGGGGTGGATGCGCTCGGTCGCGTAGGGTGGGCCGGGCGGCGTTCCGCTTTAGCCCACCGCCGTGACAGGGGAAGGTGGGCGAAAGCCCACCCTACTGAGTTCGCCTCCAGCCCTTTTATTTGGTTTCGTTGAACAACTCGCGGCCGATCAGCATCCGACGAATCTCGCTGGTGCCAGCGCCAATCTCGTAGAGCTTGGCATCTCGCAGCAGGCGGCCGGTGGGGAATTCGTTGATATATCCGTTGCCGCCGAGAATCTGGATAGCCTGAAGCGCCATTTGCGTGGCCGCTTCGGCGGTGTAGAGAATGACCCCGGCGGCATCCTTGCGGGTGGTTTCGCCACGGTCGCAAGCCTGCGCGACCGTGTAGAGGTAGGCGCGGCTGGCGTTGAGCTGGGTGTACATGTCGGCCACCTTGCCCTGGATGAACTGGAACTCGCCGATGCTCTGGCCGAATTGTTTGCGGTCGTGGATGTAAGGCACCACGACATCCAGGCAGGCCTGCATGATCCCGACCGGGCCGCCGGCAAGCACCACGCGCTCATAGTCCAGGCCGCTCATCAGTACTTTGACGCCGCCATTTTCGGCGCCCAGCACGTTCTCTTCCGGCACCTCGACGTCATCGAAGAACAGCTCGCAGGTGTTGGAGCCGCGCATGCCGAGCTTGTCGAATTTGCTGCCGCGTGAGAACCCCTTCCAGTCGCGCTCGACGATGAATGCGGTGATGCCATGGGCGCCCTTGTCGAGGTCGGTCTTGGCGTAGATCACGTAGGTGTTGGCATCCGGACCATTGGTGATCCAGGTCTTGCTGCCGTTGAGTACGTAGCGGTCGCCTTTCTTGTCGGCGCGCAGCTTCATCGAGACCACGTCGGAGCCGGCGTTGGGCTCGCTCATGGCCAGTGCGCCGACATGCTCACCGGAAATCAGCTTGGGCAGGTACTTCGCCTTCTGCTCTGGTGTGCCGTTGCGGTTGATCTGGTTGACGCAGAGGTTGGAATGCGCGCCGTAGGACAGGCCCACCGAGGCTGAACCGCGGCTGATCTCCTCGATGGCGATGACATGCGCCAGGTAACCCATGCCAGCGCCGCCGTATTCCTCGTCTATGGTGATACCGAGCAGGCCCATGTCGCCGAACTTGCGCCACATGTCGCTGGGGAAAAGGTTGTCACGGTCGATGGCTTCGGCGCGGGGCGCCAGTTCATTCGCAACGAAACCGCGGGTCTGGTCGCGGAGCATGTCCACGGTTTCACCGAGAGCGAAGTTGAGGCCTGAATAGTTCATGTGCCACCTGTCTGTCTTTGTAGTTGTTCTCATCCGGCCGCCGAAGGGAGTAGGAGCCGGTTTTCACCTGTGGTTCAGCCTGTCGTTTGTCCCGCTTCCATACCGACTTTAGGCGTAGGGTGCGGTGGGTTGTCACGCTGTTACCTTTACGTTAACGTAACTACGTCCCGAATGACTGTCAACTGCAGCCGTCGTGGCAGTAAGGCCTCATAACAAACATAAGACTGAGGAATTTCGACATGAGTCTTCCGAGCTACACCTGCGGACCGCAGACCAAACCCCTGTTGCCGATGACCATCGGTGCGGCGTTCGACCGGGCTGTCGAGCGGTTCTCCGATCGTGAGGCCTTGGTCGTTCGTCACCAGAACCTGCGTTACACCTGGGCACAACTGGCCGATGAAGTGGACCGTTGCGCACGAGGCTTGCTGGCGCTCGGCCTTAAGCCTGGCGAGCGGGTGGGCATCTGGTCGCCCAACAATGCGCAGTGGTGCATCACTCAGTTTGCAACCGCCAAGGTGGGCGTGGTGCTGGTGAACATCAACCCGGCCTATCGCCTGAACGAACTCGAATACGCGCTGAAGCAGTCCGGCTGCCGTTGGTTGATCTGCGCAGATGCGTTCAAGACTTCCGACTATCACGCGATGCTCCATGAGCTGCTGCCGGAGCTGGAGCGCTCCGCTATCGGCGCGCTGCAGAGTCATATGCTGCCGGAGCTACGTGGCGTCATCAGCCTGTGCGACAAACCGGTAGATGGCATGTTGCTGTGGAAGGGTCTGATGGACATGGCTGATAACGTAGGCCCGGAACAACTGCGCCAGTGCGGTGAGCAGCTGCAGTTCGATGACCCGATCAACATCCAGTACACCTCCGGCACCACAGGCTTCCCCAAGGGCGCCACGCTCAGTCATTACAACATCCTCAATAACGGTTACATGGTCGGTGAGAGCCTCAAACTCAGCGAGCATGACCGGCTGGTGATTCCGGTCCCGCTTTATCACTGCTTTGGCATGGTCATGGGCAATCTGGGTTGCGTCACCCACGGCACCACGATGGTCTATCCAAGTGCCGCGTTCGAACCGCTTGCGGCGCTGCAGGCAGCGGCCGAAGAAAAGGCCACTGGCATGTACGGCGTGCCGACCATGTTCATCGCCATGCTCGACCACCCGGAGCGGCAGTCGCTGGATCTGAGCAACCTGCGTACCGGAATCATGGCCGGTTCCACCTGCCCGATCGAAGTCATGAAGCGCGTCATCGACGACATGCACCTGGCCGAGATGCAGATTGCCTACGGCATGACGGAAACCAGTCCTGTCTCGACCCAAACCGGCCCGGATGATGACCTCGATCGCCGCGTCACCAGCGTTGGGCGTACCCAGCCGCATCTGGAAAGCAAGGTGGTCGACGAGCACAACCGCATCGTTCCGCGCGGGCAGATCGGCGAGCTGTGCACACGCGGCTACAGCGTGATGCTCGGCTACTGGAACAATCCGGAGGCTACTGCTGGCGCGATTGACGGTGCGCGCTGGATGCATACCGGCGACCTGGCAATCATGGACGACGAGGGCTATATCAAGATCGTCGGACGTAACAAGGACATGATTATTCGCGGCGGTGAGAACGTTTATCCGCGGGAAGTCGAGGAGTTCCTGTTTACCCATCCGGCCGTCGCAGACGTGCAGGTGATCGGCGTGCCTGACAAGACCTACGGTGAAGAGATCGTTGCCTGGGTCAAACTGCATCCGGGTCATGAGGCCAGTGCTGACGATCTGCGCGGTTTCTGCAAAGGCCGCATCGCGCACTTCAAAACGCCTAGGCACATCAAGTTCGTGGAAGAGTTTCCAATGACGATCAGCGGCAAGGTGCAGAAATTTCGCATGCGTGAGGTGAGCGTCGCCGAGCTGGGGCTTGCCGACTAGAACGGTTACCCGGTCGGCAGAGGTCGGCCGGTAGTTCATCCCTGTATCTGTTCGGAGCGCCATATGACTCAAGCCATCAGTCGTTTTCCAATGGTCGATGACCTGGACGCGCTACCGGCAGATATCCGCGAGCGGATTGTCGCCGTGCAGGAAAAAGCAGGCTTTGTGCCTAACGTTTTTCTTATGTTGGCTCATCGACCCGATGAATTTCGTGCCTTCTTTAACTACCACGATGCTTTGATGGAAAGGGAAGGTGACAGCCTGACCAAAGCCGAGAAGGAGATGATCGTCGTGGCGGTTAGTGCCGATCACGGCTGTCTGTACTGCGTCGTGGCGCACGGCGCGATTCTGAGAATTCTCGCCAAGGATCCGTTGCTCGCCGACCAGATATCGGTCAATTACCGCACCGCGACAATCAGTGAGCGTCAGCAGGCTATGCTCGATTTTGCGCTGCATCTCGCCGCTGAGCGTGGCGTGCTGGATGACGCGTGGCAGGCGCGACTGGAAAAGATGGGCTTCACTCTAAACGACATTTGGGACATTGGCGCGATTGCCGCGCTGTTCGGTCTTTCCAATCGTCTGGTGTCGATGGCGAGAACACCGCCCAACGACGAATTCTATTTGCTGGGCCGGGTGCCCAAGGCTGTCGCGAATTGAGCGGCAGTAAAGAGATTTACCGCTCTGACGGTAAATGAGGCTCGACAGGAGCGAGGTCGGGTCCATCAGCTGCACCAACGAAGACAATAACAAGAGAGATGATCATGCAATTGAAACCCCTGAGCCGTTTCTTCCTCTTCAGCAGCCTGGCAGCATCTGCGCTAGGTACCTCAACCATGGCATCCGCCGCGTTTCTCGATGACAGCAAGGCCACCGTCGAGCTGCGTAACTTTTACATGAACCGTGATTTCCGTCAGTCCGGCG
>NZ_JBPVWS010000026.1:0-43712 GCF_053470365.1 Stutzerimonas tianxiuensis
CAGTCACCAGCGTGGCCACCACAGCCAAGCTGGTTGCGCTTGCGCGCAACGCGCCATGCCTGGCGCACCAAAAAAAACCCGGCAGGCGCCGGGTTTCTTGTCACTGGCTTGGCCCCAACGTGCTATTTGAAGCGTTCTGGGTTACGTGCGACGGCTAGTACCGCTTCAGGGTTCCCAGCCTCTGCTGCTTTGGCAATGAAACGCCGGGCCTTCGCCGGATCGGTACGGCCTGTGAGCACTGCGAGCAGCACCAACGCCTCACCGTGACCGGACGATGCCAGGGATTCGAGCGCTTTGCGCCGCTCTGGCACATCTGGAAAATGCCGGGCCATCCAAATGACCGCTTCCGGCCTGCCGGCGTCAGCCATCACGCTCATCCTTTGGCCGATCAGCTCAACCTTTTCTTCTCGTGATTTTTCTTGGAGCCAGTCGGAAAAGGGGCTGTTGGGGGGGAGGATGATGATCATTCCGAAGAAGATCGTTACCGCTACGATTACCGCAATCTGCTGCTTTCTGGGCCACTGAGAAAACGGCTTGCTTTTTTCACGACACAACTCGCACTGACCTTCCATCATCGCTGTCCCCTCTTCCTGACTAATTTCAGCCACGACGACGCTCCTCACGTTCCTTGAGCTTCTGTTCCATCTTGGCCTCACGATCAATCACGTCCTGTGTTCGCGCATCGCCGGTATTTGTGCTTATCCAAGTAATAACTGGCTTGTAGTTTTTGATCTGAAGGTCCACCTCGTAGGTCCGGTTTGATCGCCGCTTTCCACCTGCTGGGCCTTCGCTGACTGAGTTGCCTGTGATGAAGAAGCGGTGCTCATTGACGGTATCGCGCAGCACTTTCTGCGGCTCAAACGAGAGGGTCACCCTGTCCTGACGTATCTGAAATATCTGCTTGTCCAGCACTTCCATCGTGGACTGGTAAATATCAGGGTGGAGGATAGGCCCCAGGGCATCCTTGATAATGGTTGCGTTCTCAGGCGTCACGTTTCCCAGCAGCATGCCTACATACATGGCCCACGCGGTCGTGTACTCACTGCTGCTCTGGGTCTTGCTGACCCACGCCGTCTCAGTCAGCGTCGGAGGTACCACCGTGATGATCTGATCTTTCTTCATGGCAGAGCACGAGCTTGCAATCAGCGCGACAGTCATCGCAAAAAGGATCAGCCGCAGGAATTTGTTTTCTCCACGCATCCCGTCGAATGAGTTTTTCAGATTGGATAGAAGCATCAGATAAAATCTCGCTCGTATGAGTTAGGCATGCTGCGGTTGCGCTTGAAGCCAATGGCTCCCATGTACCAGTAGATTGCATGCAGTAGATAGCCATCGGGTCGGTTGTCACAGTAGCGACGATAGATGCGCGCCAGGACCAGCCCCAGGCCGAGGCAAATGGTGAGCTGTGCGAGCAGGATGCCGGCAACCAGGCCAACGCCGATGGGCAGAACCTCGTCTATACGCC
This sequence comes from Stutzerimonas tianxiuensis, assembly GCF_053470365.1. Lineage (NCBI taxonomy): Bacteria > Pseudomonadati > Pseudomonadota > Gammaproteobacteria > Pseudomonadales > Pseudomonadaceae > Stutzerimonas > Stutzerimonas tianxiuensis. The sequence goes on from NZ_JBPVWS010000026.1 coordinate 1,466, forward strand.
AGAACAGCAGATAGGGCGGCTCGTCGATATGCGCGGGGATCTTGGTAGGTTCGTCACTCACTGTGCAGCTCCTGTTTTGCTGACCTGTTCCATGGCATCGAGGATGCCCTTATGGGATGAGTTGTCCCCCTGCAGAACAATCGAGTTGCCGGTGAGGTTGTCGATCACCATCGTCGAGGGGGTTTGCTTGATATCCAGTCGAATCGCGTGATCCATATCGGCGATGACACGCTCTACTACCTGCGAAGAATCCATGCATTGACTGAAGCGCTGCCGGTCGATGTCCATCTCAGCTGCATAACTGCTCAATGATGCGGCGACTCCCTGCCCATTTCCCCTCGTCGTGTCGAACACTCGCTGCGCAAACTTCCATGCCGTTTCTGAACCACCCTGCTCTCCGGCGCATTCAATCGCCAGCGCCTGCTGCCGGGATGCCTCAGACAAGGCCGGCACATGCATCAACGCAGCGTTGATATGCCCGCCAGATGAGTCGATGAGCGACTTGATAACGGGGAAATGCTGCTTGCAGTAGGGACATTCGGTATCCGTCATCTCGACCAGGGTGAAGCGGGCTTTGGTGTTGCCATAGATCCAGTTATCCGGGGCCGAACCGTCCTGCCCCTGGCTGGGAGCGCTCTTGCTCGTTTCACCGATGAACATGTTTTTCAGCTCGTCCATTTCTTCAAAGGTCAGAGGTTTTTGAGTCGCGACCTCAAGCTCTGAAATCTGATCTTGAAGTGCCCCCACAGTCTCAAAATGCTGGTAAGCGCCTACCGCTAGCGCAGTAGCAAGGCCGGTGGAGATGATGATCAAGGGTATAGATGCGGACATGGATCAGAACCTATCTGGGCGTTGTGCAAAGTGTGAATTGCTCAACGCCCAAATTGGCCTCTAATCTGACACGTTTGTTGTAGGTTTAGATTTGCTTGGGCAGGTTTCTGATCAGGACCGACAGCAGGATTGGCAGAATGATGATCAGCGCTGTGCAAACCACCATTGGAGGCAGTGGTAGCGGCGCCAACAGGCTGAGCGCAAGCATGATGCCGCCCCATCCCATCAGGCTTACCGCGTTGTTATTCCAGAACGGCGATGAGTAATCGAAGCCGTGCCTCTTCGCCTGCCAGCGCATGACCCCGGCGAAAATAGCCGGCACTGCCATTACGGCGAAGAACGGCATCCAGTACGTCATCAGCACCGCCCGATAGAGGATCTGATAGGTGATCTTCTGCAGTGCCACACCTCGTGAATCCAGGTATTCAAACCACCAGCCCACCTTTTCTTCAAAGGAGTCCACGGTAGAGGGGCCGCTGCGCATGAACATCCCGGATATGTGGTACTTGAGTCCCGAGTCGATGACCAGAGCGGTGTAGATGCTGGCCGTGGTTTCATCTATGCGCTTCAGATCGTCCTGAGGCAGCAGCGACACGCTCCACTGCCGTTCTTTCTGCATCACGGTATCGATCATGGGGTTGGGCGCAAAAACCGCAAGCATGAGCACCATGATGAACAGGAAGAAAAGGGACGCTACGAGCCCTTTCGGCCACTTCTCTTCAATAACCTCAGCCATTGATCAGTTGCTCCCGAATCGGATCAGGCACTACTGCAAGCTGACACAGGCTTGAGATCGTGTCGTTGGTCACCGATACCCCTTGCGACTGCAGCTTGGCGAAAAGCTGGTAGAAGAGGTGGTACAGGCGCTCGTAATCGCTGACGCCCAGCTGGCACATGATCTTGTACTCAAACAGCGCCTCGCTGAGCGCGTTTGCCACCGGCCGGCCGGTTACGCCGCTTTTGATGAGCGCCAGGATGAAACGTGTTCCGCAATTCCAGTCAATGTCGAAATTGCGCAGGATAACCATGGTCTTATCGTCCAGCTGCAGGCTGCGCTGAATCTCGATGATCCGGGTAATGGACATGATCAAGCCCTTACTTCGATTGGAAATTGAGAATTGGCAGACGACCTTTTCGCACGTCACCGCCCGCGAAAATGGCCAGGTATTCGAGGTCAGGCAGATTGCCTAGCAGTGCCGAAGGGAATAGCTCGCCCTCTTCCTCCATCAGTCGCTCACCCTGGTTGCCCCCGGTGATGACACCGCCCTCACCGGCGCTGTTGCCCTGGGTGCGCATGACGTACTTGTAGCGGGTCATGGGCAGTTTCTTGGCGATGAATTCTTGGGTGTCGGTGTCCAGCACCCGCAGGGAAATGATGTTGTTCGCGTTCGCCAGCACCTGCATGGCTTTCGATTCATCACCCATGCGCGCCTTGAAATCCGCAATCGTCTGGGTTGCGATGAACAGGTTGATGCCGGCGCCGCGACCCTTATTGAGCAGCTGGATCAGCTGGTCATTGATCACCTCGGCCGCTTCATCCACGAAGATGTTCACCGGCACCGGAAGCCTGTGGTTGTAGATCTCTCCCGCAGTAGATGCGAGGTCTGCCAAAGCCAGCGAACCAAGAGCAGAGCCCACCATGGGGTCCGACAATGAGTCGAGCCCCATGTAGAGCACCTGCTTACCGTTGATCACGGTATTCATGTCGCTGAAGTCTTGGTACGCATCCGTTCCATCGACAGTATGCGCAGGCGAAAGAAGATCGCTCATCCTGCCGGCCGTGAGCATGACCAGGATCGGCAGCAAACCGGCGATCATCTTGCTGAAGTGAGCGCGCTCGTGTTCGAGCATCGTCAGCAGCCCTTCAAGGTCGGAGTTCGGCGCATCGTGTATCAGGTCCGCGTAGTACAGCTTGCGCAGGGCCTTGGCTTTGTCCTCAGGATTTTTCACCTTGGCCGTTGCGCAGGCCTGTTCAACCGCTGCGTCAAACACTTTTTCCCCTCGCACCATCCTTCCGTAGGCTGTGAGCACTCGAATGGTCAGGCCTGGGATGTCGCCTTCTAGCGTCCGGCGCAAACTAAGCAGGCTCGGGAGTTCTCCGATAATTAGCATTGCTTGGATCACGTTGTTGAGCGCCATCATCGCGAATGCCTGGAACGGATCGCCAGACTCCGACGCCATAAGCACGGCGACTCGCGATGCAAGCTCTGTCGCCCTGCCATAGTTGCGCGTCAGCGAAAGACGGATCGACTCGTCCGGGAATGCTGGATGAAAGTAGCGAAAGCGATTCGGCTTGTTCATCAGCGCACAGGTGCGCCGGCATGTCTCGGCCAGCCCTTTGTCACCCTTCGGGTCGATGATGATGACGGCCTCACCACGCAAGATGCATTGGGTAATGGCTAAGTCAAACAGGCGGGTCTTCCCGGCGCCAGTCGTGCCGGTAACCAGGGTATGGATGTCTCGCATCCCCGCTGGGCGCAAGCATTCCTCTTCTTCAACCATGCCGAGGCCATGAATCCAACGGCTACCTTTTACGTTCGGGTCGCGCAGACCTTTCTTTCCAAGGACCGCAGACATGTCCCTCGATTGCAGTTCAAATGCGTGTTGGCCGTGTTGCTGCCGCCACTGAAAGGCCTGACCGTAGTAAAAACTGTCGGGGTGCTTCTCGACGATCTTTGCAATGTCCCCAATGCTGGTAAACGACAATGGAGAACCGAGAAGGGACTTTTTCGCTCGATAGACACGAACTGCCCTCGGCAGTGCAGATAGGGCGAACCCAGCCTGAACACCCATCGTGATCAGGTACGGCATCATCGGCATGCCAGTTAGTACCTGGACCCCTGTGCTGGCTAGCATTGAAGCTCCCCAGGCTCCGACTTCCCTGGCTTCGTAATTTGTGCGCCAGAGGTTTGTATAATTCCAGTCACCCATCAGCGGTTCACCTTGCTATCCAGCTGGAAGTAATATTTTTTCTCGCGGCCCACTTTTACGGCTTCGAGACAATAGAAAAGCGCGGCTTCAGAAGTCTCAAGATCCACTCCTGCCGCCTCTGCAACCTTTTCTCGGGTCCAAAACGATACGGAGTAAATATCCGCACCTTTGCCAGGCTCCGGCGCAGCGGCTTCTTTGAAGGACTGTGCAACCCGAAAGGCTTTACTGCGGTACTCGGCCGGTAGCGTTTCGATACAGCAGGGGTGCCACTTGGCGTCGCTTAGTCGGCAGTAGAGCAGGGAGATTTCTATGCTTGCGAGGAAGCCTTCAACTCCTCTTAGAGTTCGTGTTATCTGCTCCTCAGCGCTCGTGAAGTCGCGCCACAACCACTCTGCACGGTCGATGGCCGGCAGATCGCCCAGCGTGATTTCCCCAACCAGGGGAATGAATATCCGATTGCGAACTTCTTTGATCGCCGTGTCGCCGGCGAACACGCGCAGAAGGCGGCTGCCAAGTTCTGGGTTGCGTTGCAATAAAGCCCGATCCTGATCTGTCAGCAGGCTCTTAAATTTTGGCGGAATATCGAGTGCATCGGTGCTTTGCTCTGGGGTTGCGGTTTCAACCGAAGCCTTGGGCTTGCCTACGTTGCCCCTATCTACTCTGGTGGGCTTCTTGGTGATCATGTCGTTGAAGGTGAGTTTTACCTTTTGAACCGGCTCTTCCGGTTCCACCGAGTGAAGGTCTTGCTCATCCGTGGGCTCGTCATCATTGACTGAACATAGAAGCGGCGCCGGATCGGGTGTTGTGCCGTTGATTTCGTGCAACATGGCGGCAAGAGTGTTGTCATCGAGCGCATTGTCCTGCTGCTGCTCGGGCGCTTGATCAGCAACATCGTCTACCGGCTGCTGTGCGCCCTGCTTGAGGAGGCGCGCTCGCTCTTCCAGGTTGGGCGGCAGAGATACGCCGGTACGCTCCGGGACTGGCTTTTTGGGGCGATTTTTTCCCTTGGGGCTCTCAGTCGCTGCGGCGGCCGGCAGTGGTGTCGCACCAAAAAGGTCTTCCTGCGTTCCTTTCTTCTCCTGTTCCTTTCGCGCGATTGCGTCTTCCTTGGTCAGGTATTCCTTGGCGTTATCATCCCGGCCGATGGTCACAGAAACCGGGGCGATGTTTCCGTCCAGGAACGGGAACACGTTGTCGGGGTTCTTGAATTTGACGCAGCGGATGGACGGCGCCTTTCCGTTCTTGAGCAGTGGGTGTGGCGCCACGAACCAGATGGGCGAACCGTCTGCATTTTTCTCAAACAGCTCGTACTCGGACATAGCAGCCAGTAGGGTGTTTTCCGCTCGCGGGAAGCCTCCTACCTTGTCCTTGACTACCTGATGGATGATGTCCTCGGAGCCGGTGCTCCAAGCGAGGAATAGTCCTTTGGTGCTCAGCCAGAGCCGCGAGCCGGGTTCGTTGAGCGTCCAGCTTCCTTCTTCGACCAACTGTCGCATCGCATCTACGCACAGACGCTGCACCGGCACGCCGGTGTTGGTATTGGCGCCGGCCACTGCACCGCGCTCGCGGTCTGCTTTTACTGAGCGCGAGTCCGCAACCCTCACCGCTTCGGTCAAGGGTCCAGGCTGGCCTGCCACAGCGTCCAATAGTGCCTGCCAAATATCTGCCCCGCCTTCGAGCAGCCACTTTCGCAGCTCAACGCTGGTGTAGATTCCGATTAGAGTGTTGGTGTGCGTGATGTGCTTGTTCTGACGCCCGCGCTCCCAGTTGATGAAGTAGCGAGTCAGGTTATTCGCCACCGCCCACTCATGAATGGTTTCGGTGCCCATTACCCATTTCTTCGTGCCGTCGAACGACATGACGATAACGTCCGTCAGAGGCTTACCCGCGTCATGGAACAGTGCCGCCACGATGCCAGCCACATACCAGCGGCGAAGACGTTTGCTTGCTTCACCTGGCGTCAATTCGTGGTCGAACTTGGTCAGAACCATCCAGTCCAGCATAAAAGCCGCGCACTCCAGGCCGTGGCGCAGCAGCCCGCCTGGTGTGTTGTGGTGGTGATTCTCCGAGGCAGGGAGCAGGTGAACCAACTCGGCATACGCCACGAACATGGGCTTCAGGTACGCCTCGTAGTCATCAGGCGCCAATCCAGCCTGAGCTTCAATCTTGTTTACAAGGCGCGACTGGAACTCATACATGCAGAACTCTCCCGAGATCAGGCCGTAATAGCCTTCCTGGTAGGGAGGGTTTCTGAGGATCGACGGATCGCTCAGCACGCGTCGGATATCGTCCGGGATGTTCTTATATGCGGGGTGCTCGAAACGCGGGTCGGGCGGCGGGTTGATGAGCCGACTGGGACGGCGTTTGCCCGCAAAGAGCTGCTTGAATAACTTGAACATGAACAGGAATGCTCCGACTTTTCACCCGAGCATCATGTCTGTTTGCGAATGCGATTTGCGGCCTAAACCTACAAGATTCTGGTCATAAAAAAACCCGGCACGAGGCCGGGCTGGGTTAGAAGGTGAACACGCCTGCGGAAAGCAGTGCTTGCGTGTCTACGGGGCCTTTCGCCATGCGCGGTTGCGGCATGACTTCTGGCTTATAGGTGGTTTCGTCGAACTCGGCATCAACCGAGATTCGCGTTGCAGTGCGCGAGTCAGCACGGTGGTACTCGACAACATCCGCTGGGATTGCGGCACAGACACTCTCTGCGACGGCCTTCCAGTTGACCCTGCCTTGAACCTCATACTGAATAACACGAACGCCATACGCATCTGCGCGCTTGAAATCGCCCATCAACGCGAGAATCTGGTCATCAATGACCGTTATCTCGTTTTGAAGCTCTTCCAGCGCCTTTTTTGCAGCCAAAGCTGCGTTCTCTTTGTCTCGCCTGACCGCTGCGAGGGTTGACCAACGGTCGTGGTCGATCTTTGCGTGAGGCATCAGGTCGCGTTTCGGGTCCGCCTCGGGAGGCGTAAGCGACTCGACCATATCCCAGAAGCGCCTTTCCGCAGCAATGATCTGCTGCGCAACAGCTTCATTGAGATCAACCACCAGGCAGATAGGCTCATGCTTGGGCGACCAGCACCACAGGTAGCCCCGTGAAGCCCCGCTAACGATCATTTGGTGCAACAGCTGCCAGCGGTAGAGCCTGTACGCCTTGCTCTTCTCTCGAAGCGCCAGAACCTCCAGATGATTGTCATCGGAGAGGTTCTTGATCTCCACCGGCTCATTACCTGCCAGAAGCCCGTCGAACGAAGCCCGCATGAACGGGTAATCGCTAGACTCTGCGCAGATCGGGAGCCCCAGCTGACCGTACCGCTCTTCAAACGCCTGAAGCGCAACCGGCTCAAACTTGACGCCCCGCCTTACCTGAGGAATGCAGGCAAGATCGGGGGGTGTATCAAGTCCAACCAGCTCACGCCACAACTGAAGCTTCGTCTTGTCAGGATTCTGATCCATGATGACCGCGCAACTGGTTGCGCTGACACCACCCTTTCTCCACGCGTGCCACTCGGCAGAGCGCTGTTGGACGTCGATTACTTTCATCCTGATTACTCCTGATGAAAGCCAAGCCGTACTCTTTCCTCAGCGCTGATCCTGATTCCGCCTTCACGGATCTGGGAACAAAGCTTGAGGTCGTTGTAGAGCTTTATTTTTGTCAGCCCCGTCACCGTGAAAAAGCCCTTTGAGAAGCTGCTTTCAAGATCGAGGAGATCGACATAGCCAAACCCATCCAAGAGGGTCTTGCGAAGCAAGTCACCCTTGGTGAGCACGTCTGCGATGCGTTGATCCAGAGGCCCTGAGGTATTGAACTCGTACTCAGCACCCATTTCTTCGCCAAGCAGCCCAAGAGCATCACAAAACGCTTGATACCGAGCCTGGACCAGCATCTCGGTACGATTTTTGAAGGCTTCATACTTCTTCGTGAAGTCAGACCCCTGCTCATCGAGTGATGCTTTCTGCGCTGCAGCAATAGCCGGCAACGCATAGGCGTGTGGTGTGTTACTGAGGTCCAGATACAGGCTGAGATCCACATGCGGCACTTTATTGCGGATCTCAATCCCTTGCTCTGAGCCGTAGTGGGCTTCCAGTTCGCTATTGGCGGCATGGTAGGCCTTGCAGCCAGCTTCGAAGGTTTTCATCTCATTCTCCTTTCTAGGTACTTCACCACCTGGGTTGAAAATCCCAAGGGCAAATCCCGGAAAGGCAAACCCCCAAAGGGGGGTTGCCCCCCTGGGGGTTTGGTTCGTCAGCCAGTACGTCAGCCGGCGATGCCCTGGCGCAGTAAGCGCAGAGCGTTGGTTTTGCTAGCACCGAACATTTCGACTCTCGTCTCCATGTGCGGAGCTGCTTGCACCACCTCAAAGAGGCGGCAGGTTTGCTCATTCACAGGCCGGTTTTCATCGCCGTACCAGCTCAGGAGCTGGTTGAACAGCCGTTGACCGCAAATTTGCGGGGTGGGGCCAAACACGGCGATATTTCGGCCAGAAGGAACCAGCTTGAGGATCGCCATGTAGCTCATGCGGCGCTCCTGTATCGCTGGTCAATTTCGGCATAACGGTCGTTCGCTTCCTGCCAGCTCATCCGGCCTGCATTGCAGGCCTGAATCACTGCGCAAACTTCCATCCCGCGCTGCCATTCAGTTGTGCAAGACAATCGCTCCAGCGCTCCCATGTCAGGGATCATGAAGCCATCATCGAGCATGTCGCCAATGCACAGCTCGGCGGTGTCCTGGGTGCAATGACCCGTGAAACCATCCTTGCCGAACATCGTCCAGCGGTACCGTCCGGGCTCGGAAGAATCTTCGGAAAGAATCCCCCACGAGTCAGTCCGGCAGTGCTTGAGCGTCAACCCAAGCCCGTGCACCGCGTACAGTCCCAGTAGGGATTCCAGGGAAAGAATCTTCCTCTGGATCTCTCCGGCCATTTCAGTGACCAGGCTGCGCTGAGCCAGATCACCAGCTTCAAGCTCCTGCCAGATGGCAAGAGACTCTTTAAGCGATTCAACCGTTGAAGGACGCATGGCGACCTCCATTTGCAGCACCCATTGCAAACCCAGGAAAGCCCCCATTGAGAGTCTTCTGGGCCTTTTCAACTGCTTCATTGAAGCTGTTGGCTTGGCACTGAAAGCGGGTGTAACGCTTGGTACGCATATCGCACATAGCGAGTATGTAAGTACGCATTTTAATTTCTCCTTTTCATCCCTGAAACGGAGCAATCCCCTGTAGGGAAAGTCCCTACAGGGTTAGATTTATCTGATCAACTTATACGCAGTCAGATGGGTTATTTAAACTCAGGAATAGACACGCTGATAATTGCCAGCCTGTATCATTGCCTGATGCTGATTACTTAGATGATCCAGAACGCCATTTGTCATTGGATCGCTACCAAAGAATCCCCAGCAGCTATCAACAACTTCGTCATCCTCGATCACTTGATACCCCCAAACATTCCCCGTCAGGTATTGATCGTATGATTCGACCTCTCCGTCCAGATATGTTTCCAGCTTCTCAATGCGCGGCTTCGTGAGATGTTTCCAACCAAGCTCGGAGCGGGCTTTATCTTTAGACACAAAGATAAAGCCAACCTTGCCACTGTCCCATCGACAGCTAAAAGGGGAGGTTTTCATTGTGATGCCAGAGTGATCATAAAGATAAAGTGGAAGCATAATTGCTTGCCCCGTCATCTCCAGCGCACGCTCAACATCTGGGATGTGATTGGCATTGAAATCGATCTGCCCCAGCTGCTTATCAGACAGGTGCTTGTAGATCACTTCCAATGCTTTCGCAGCCCCATTCTCATCACCCAAACGATAGCGCCGATGAGCGCATACCATCGATCCTAGGTTGTCCCATTCACGCGGACTTTCTGCGTCATGGTCATGGACGAGTTTGATGATGCAGCTTGAGTTAGCAGTTGCCATTTCGTTTTCCTTTTCAGTACGACGAAGGCAACTAACCCCTGAGGGGCAGGTGCCCCGTCAGGGTTTATTGTGAGTTCGCTGTTCTTAGTTAAAGAACAGCATGATCAGGTTGATAATAATCTCAGCCATCTCAGTTTCCTCATTTATTGCCAGCAGCAGCCCTGTGCAAAGGGATGCCCTGCACAGGGTTGGTTGGAGACTCCGGGTTATCCCAAATCGCAAGACACTCGGAGCAGATTTTGTTTCTGTAGCCAGTCTTTTCCAGAAGCTGGACATTGGGGTGAAAAACCTCTTCTCCCTTTCTGAACACTTCTGATCGTGTCTGGCTGCAGAAGGTATTGCCTTCTAACAGGGATCTAATCGACAGATGAACCATCGTCACTCACCCTGAGCAGCTTGGTATTCCGCTGCAGACAGGAGTCGCAGAGCGTAATCACGAGCCTCAGCAGGCCACGCACTTACATAATCACGCGCAGCTTTCCAGCCTTGCGATTCACGCGCCCGATTGACCACCGCTTGAGTCTTTTTCAGGACTTTGGGAGGTAGATCTACAGGTGCCTGGCTCTCATCATTTGAAGCCTGAAGCACTTCGCCTTCCAGCGGTTCTGCGACCTGAGCTTGAGCATCTTCAGGCTCAACTTGCGTTGTCTCAGATGCCGGCACCTGCTCTTCAACCTCATTCGAGGTCGGGAGTGGCTGGGCTTCATCGACTACTTCAGCTGCACCCATATAACGCTCTACAACAGAGATCGGGACATCATGAGATGCAAACCCCTCCCCTGCCGTTGTGTTGAGATACTGAATAACCGTGTCGAGTTTTTCGCCGACTTGGGGCCAGTATTTCTTAGCGATTTTGATGCCGGTTTTTTTGAACATGGAAGTTTCGAAGTCAACCCAAGGGCCTTTCTTCTTGCGCTTCCACAAATCACTTGCATCACGCGCTTTGTAGATCTCCTTGGCTGTTACAGCTTCCACATGGACCCGGCCATCAGGCAGGGTTACTTCCACATAGACACCACGGAATTCGCCGCGCTCTTCAGTGTCGAACGGATCGAATTCATGCACAGGGCTATGACGCTTACCCTTGTACTTAAACTGATCATTCGAGTAGACCAACTCAACAATACAGTCACGTATTGCGCCGTCATTTACAGCGGTTTTGATCATGCCTTTGTATGACACATCCAGAACCACTTGCCCGTCCCGTGGCACCAGGTAGCACAAACCCCTTGCAGGGTTCAGCGTTAGGCCACAGGCGGCCACTTGGCCAAATGCATTGCGAAGAGACAGCGGATTGTTGATAGCGACAGTGCACAGGTAGTCATTGTTCATCATGGCTTGAGCTGCATAAAGCATCTCTTGCTTGAACACGACATCTGTTTTTGCTGCCTTCACCAACTCAAGAAACTTATCCTCTTGCTTTGCAATTACGGCTACAGCGTTTTGATAGTTAGCACTAGACATTATGAAACCCCCTGAACAAAAACGCGCCCGAAGGCGCGTATTTATTTGCAACTGATTGACCCGTTAGATGATGTTCAGAAGAACTCGGCTAATGGGCGCAAGGGGATGTCATCGTCAAACGAATCGTAATGCGGATCAGAAGTCGGCGCTTGAGTCGGTTGACGGTTGGGTTGCTGCGGAGAACGCTGTGCTTGATTCCTCCCGCTAGAGCGAGGAGCACCATCACCACCGTTATCTGCCTGCTTACCGCCAAGGAGCTGCATGGTGCCTTGCATATCAACCACAATCTCAGTGGTATAACGCTTGACTCCATCCTTCTCCCATTCGCGGGTTTGTAGTCTGCCTTCGATATAGCACTGCGAGCCCTTACGAAGGTACTCACCGGCAATCTCAGCAACCTTCCCAAATAGCACAACACGGTGCCACTCGGTTCTTTCTTGAAGCTGACCAGACTGTTTGTCCTTCCAGCTATCGGTAGTTGCCAATGTGATATTGGTAACCGCATTCCCGTTGGGCATGTAGCGAGTTTCAGGATCACCGCCAACATTGCCGATAAGGATTACTTTGTTTACGCCACGAGCCATGATTATTCTCCATTCAGAGTAAAACACAGGGCGACGTAAACCCCTGACGGGGAATATCGCTGCCCCGAAAGGTTTTCATTTCAATTAGTTAGGTTGTATTTGACAGACGGCCAACTTGCCGACCATGCACCGAAGTGCATGACTAAATCGATCTGCACATGCAGAACGACTTAATTTGGAGAATCTTGACAGGCTCGTGGCCCAAGGCGCGAGAGTGAAGCTGCGCTTTCTGAGGTTATTGCCATTAAGGCTTGGCGAAAGCATGCCCCCAATCGCGCTAATGCGCAAGAGGGTATGCCACGATCTTAGAATTTTTTTATCTTACAAGAATCGTGTAGGTTTAGCCGCCTCATCGCGATCTGGTTCCCACAAAATACCTCATCCCCCGGATCGAGGTTCAACCGATGCATTTCTCTCGACTGCGCATACCGCTGGCAATCACCGCAGCCCTCGGCATGCTCTCAGGCTGCTCTAGCAAAGAGCCCGCACCCGAGCCTTATACAGGCACCCCATTTGAGGTCCAGCAGTACGAGCCGGATCTACGCGGTCACCACACCAGCTGGGGGCACTCCGGCCGTGGAGGGGCAGCACTGAGAAAGCCGTCCTATCAACCCGTACTCGGCAGCCCGGATGAGCTGGATACACGCGCTGGCAAGTTGCACCCAGAGCTGCAGAACATCGCGCAAGAGGTTACAGCCAGCATCGCTGTACCACCGGCGCTACGGTCTGGAACCTGCCTGGATCAACCGGAGGAGAATCAAACGCCTGATCACGTCCGCGTTATGACGCCCAGTGGTCCCGCAGACGTAACTCAGATCGTGACACTGGCGAACAGCACCGGATCGGTCAGTGACTATATCCGCGTTCGCAACAAGCTCTGCAGCGGCGCAGAACGCCTCACCTACGAAGAGTGGGAAGTTCTAGTGCATGGCACACCCAAGGACGTACCACTTCGTCTACAACCGACCTTCAACAGCCTCTCAAAGTGAACCCCATGCCCAGCTCAAAAAACCGACTCCCTTTGACCGTAGGTCTTTCCGCGCTTTTCGCAGTGGCCGCCCTCGGCGCCAGCGTCATGTACACCGAGCATGCGATCAACCAAGCGATAGCTGAGCAGTTGCCGGCTGGCGTCGCCGCTGCACTTGACGCGAAAGAACAGGCCGAGGTCGCGGCTGCCAAGCTACAGATCCTTTCGCAATGGTCTGCCGCCTCAGACATCGAGGTCAAAGGCCGCAACATCTACGGTAAGGCAGACGCCGAGTTCACCCTTGTGGAGTTCAGCGATCTGGAGTGCCCCTTCTGTAAACGCTTCCATGACACACCTAAGTCACTCGTTGAGCAGGCCGGTGGCAAGATCAACTGGGAGTGGCAGCATTACCCGCTGCAGTTCCACAACCCCACGGCCGCAAAGGCTGCACACGCGGCAGAGTGTGTCAGCGAAATTGCGGGCAACCAGGCTTTCTGGGCATTCACCGGGCAATGGTTCGAGCGCAGCGCTATGAACGGCCAAGGCATTGATGATTTCGGTCGGTTGGCACGAGAAGTCGGCGCAGACTCGAAGGCATTTGATGCATGCATGGCCAGCGGCAAGTTCAAGCAGAAGATCCAGGATCAGATGGATCGCGGTACCGCTATGGGCGTGACGGGCACGCCTGCAACAGTCGTCGTGGACAACACCAATGGCCAGAAGATCCTGGTCAAAGGCGCCCAGCCTGCGAAAGCATTGCTCCAAGCCATAGGCCAGCTGGTAGAGCAGCGAAATCAGCCAGCATCGCTGGCCCAGCCAGGAAAAGACTGAATAGTCCAGCGCCGACGACAACAGAGCCCCGCATCAAAGCGGGGTTTTTTGTGGGCCGCTACCAGCTGCGGAGTTGACGCGCCAAAGCCAAGAATTTGGCAACACGGCCGTCACTGGTAGCCTTGAATAACTTAATCAGGAAGGACAGCGGACATGATTCACTGCAGCAAAATCAAACTGACACTCGCGATGACTGCGGCCCTCACCGCCTTGGTAGGGTGCTCATCACCAGGCAATACCGTTACCTTCGATCAGTTGCCGGACCCGGCTGCTACACCCAAAGCGAAGTGGTCCGACGCAATGGTCTACATGAATGCCATGCAGATTTCTGGCATGCGTGACGTGCCACGCGAAATGATGGGCGATGCATCCTCACAACCGGCCGAAGGTGGAAACAGCACGGGAGTGCTCGATGCTGCTACCTATGGCGTAGGTGCCGTGGCGCCGCCATCGGGAATGAGCGGAGGCGCTGTAGCCGGGGTCGGCCTGGGACTTTTGCTTCTTGGGGGCGGACCTACACAGCCAGCTCAATTGCCGCAGGTCGTTGCATGGGTCCCATCAGATCTGGCCTCCTCCCCGGAAGCAGCTGTGCAGGTTGCCTTAAATGAGTTCAATAAATCGAGGGCCGCCGTTTTCCAAAAGCAGCTTCCTCAGGAACTTATCGCTACAGCATATCCCGAGTCGGATAGCCGATCATTTGGTGGCAAAATGCCAAAGGCTTCGAATTTAGTGCTGTTCTCAGAAGAGGCGAAAGATAGTCCAGCATTCATTTCCGCACCGAAATCCTATGGTCCTATCCATATCGTCGGTCACAAGGTTACTGAGGAATCCATTATCAATTCATCAGGGTTTCGGAATATCCACGAAAGTCGGGCTAACACAGTCGCGCTGTCCGCAGCTCTGCCTGATTGGTTTTTGATTTATGTCACATCGGCCACACGGTCAAAGTCCGATAAATTGCCGCCTGCAGTGCTGAGAAGCGGAACGCCAAACTACTTCATTGGTAAATAAACGAAAGGCCCCTGATGGGGCCTTTTACTTACTGGGGGACTGCGCCCCTAGCTATGTCTTCCTCCATTTTCTTGACCGCTTCAGCATCAAATCCGTCCAACCGCTTTTCGTTACGACTAAGCGAGTTTTGCCGAACGTTCCCCTCAGATATCGTAAGGCTGCTACCACTCCCTGTAACTTGTTCAAGTGAAACCGTGTTCACTGTTGGAAGGTGGCCTGCAATGTTCAGCATGCCTATCCATTCCGACATGTCTACTTTACTCCAATCCATAAGGGCCATCTGGTCAGGAGTAATGCCTTCACAACTTGGATTTTCAACATCACCGTACTCAATACCAAGCTGGTCATGCGCAGCTTCTTGAACGATTCGGCCTACAACCGAACCATAGCAACAGTAGCTTTCTCGTTTCTCAACACAAGAGCCAAGAGCTTCTGAGGCACAATAACTTCCTACAAACGTGCACTGCCTTGTTTCTTTTTTTGCTCCAAGCTCGAACTCTTTTTCTTCGCATTCCCAGATAATGTTAATTAGAAGATCGACAATCACATAAACCATGTATACCCAGCCAATGATGTTGACGACCATCGTAGCCTGAGGGCCAAGCATCATCCCGCCGCCTTCTGCTGGAACAAACACAGCATTTGCGGCTACCTCAGCGCCCATATTAACCATGGCGTCATAGGCTTTCTGCATTAGCCATTCCTGGACCTGAGATACAAGCGTATCCTGGACAGTGCCCTGAAGCGTTTTGTTGAATGCACCAGTTGCGTTGTCAACTATCGTTGACCACTGCCCCTTTATGACTGAACTACCAGCGGACGTGATGGCATTCGTGCCTGCTTGCCAGTAACCATACTTCAGGCTCCCCCCAAGCCCGTGCGTGGATAGCGCTTCCATTGCACTAGCCATTTTCATAGTGTTCATTGTCAGATTCACATAATCGTAAATACTGACGCTTTCGGGAGCCTCACAACAATCGACATAGCCACCGAGCGCTTTCTTGCACTCCATTGCTTCGCCTTTGAATATCTTGCACTCGTTGGCAACCTCGATATCCGATCCGTCGCCACCGCAATCAAGATCATGCTCAGCGAACTGGGCAACTTGGAGCATTGCGACGGCGTATGCAAAGTCACCGCTTTTCTGGTTCGAGGTGTCGAAGCACTCGCTTCCCATGCACCTAGCGCCGCCAGGACATTCGATCTGAGTGCCGGTATTGACTACCGTGGGATAGCTGGTGTCATAGCCGCAGTCCCATATCTCCTCGTAGGCGTAGCATCCTCCCGACTCCCCAGAAGCCCCCTTAATACAGCTCTGGGAGATGAAACCGCAGTTGGGGTCTTTCTCGTACTGCTCACAGGTGTCCAGGTTTTCTTCGATTACACCGCAACCCTGCACACGGACCTGCTCTGCAAGTCTTGACGTACCCAATGGGCTCGCCGAGATTTGTTCATAAAGTGGATTACCAGGACAAATATTTATGCCTGAAATGGTTGCGCACTCTCCTTCATGCTGAACACCTTTGGTGACTGTAATCTGCCCCGAGCTGCACTTACCTTCCAGTACAGCTTGACCCTGATCTATGCAACTTTGCGGTGACCATACATCTTTGACCAGCTTAGAATGTCGAAAGGTAAACGTACCTGAAAGATCGTACTTACCACCATCATCACCACCTTGCTGATCCCTTATTTCAACAACAGCTTTAAGTCCATTTGCGCATGTCGGATACGTAATTACATTGTGGCTTACTGACGTGTCGAGTTGCCCGCCAAGCCCATGCTCAGCCCAAACATCAGCATCTGATAACTGTACGTATCCTTCATCATTAGCACACACTGCATCGTAATCGACCTTTGCTACACTGCCATTGAATACTGTCCCATCAGAGCCAGGTAGAGCTTTCCATGTGCCTGCGACGAAATCAAATTCTCCCCTGGCTATATTCCGCCCATTAGCAGCGAATTTGCCCACCAAACCAGTTGAGCGAAGTTCTATTTCATGATTTACAACACATGAATCCCCCCCGTTCTCAGGGCATTGCTCTTTGCCATTGGCATCAATGTAGCAGGCAAGATCCCCTTTGAAGAAAGAACAGTCAGCTGTCACTTCCGCTTCCCTGCAGAAGGGGTCTAGGTCGGGATGAGGGGATGGCTGCATGTCTGCTTGGCATGCAACCACACCATTCTCACTAATGCAGCCAGACGCATCTACTGCCGGCGCTTTAGTGCAAACAACGCTGCTCTCTTTGCAGAAACCATCGTTAATCATCTTGAGGAGTGGAAGGCGCTCTTCAGGCCCCCAACCATTGTCAATGATCGCTTTTGCTGGATCGTAATTAATGCGAATGCGTGCATAGCCTTCGCCCCGACCTGTGACTGACGTGCGTGTTTTGAATGTAATTACGTCCGAGTCTTGCTTTAGTTCGTTCGTGACATCCTTGTTGGGACTTACTCTCCAACTGGTACTTCTCTCGCACGCGCCCGCCGTCTCGGGAGGGAATACGCCCGGCGTGTGGGTCCATAGAAGAGAGTCATTGAAGTAGATCTGAAAGTAGTCATCGAACGTAGCTTGTTCAACAACCGCAGACAGGATGGCATCTTTATTGATAACCCTGAAGCGTGTGTATTCCTCGTAGATCGCGCATTTACCGCCCCAGTAATCGTTACCAACGGTGCCCACCCATACATATAGGCAACCTCTGCCGCATGACTGGTAGTTTGGCTGGCCCGAAACATACTCGACAACTCCTAGCGAATAGTCATGCTTGAAGGTCACATTGCCGCCTTCGTTTGCTACGCGCTCACAGGTGCGGTAATCAGAGATGTGAGACGTAGCCTGGCGTTCTTCAAAAACGTCTTTTCTGGAGCAGTCTGCAAAGTTCTCTTTGAAACCTTGCATGAAATCATTAGATCGAATCTCGTCCGTCTGGTTAAACATTGGATCATTCGAAAGATCCACAGCAGGCCGTTTGCCGCTATCAACCAGAATCCTGTATGCCTCGCCATCCATCGACGACTCACTTCTCAGCCGTGTGTTGGCCTGGATGCCAGCGTCAAGAGTGCCCGAGTCGTCTCCATACACCTCTTCCAAGGACGCGGTACCGCCGCCTTGGAGGTCAGGGAACAGATCCTGAAGCGTCTTCTGCGCCGCAGAAGGATCGAGCATCTGAATGCCCATTTGAGCGGTCTGATTGCCTAGCGTGGCGCTGGCAGCAATGGAATCGGCCCACGCCTTGAAGGCAACCGTATTGAGCTGAACCATGATGATGCCGCCAACAGCCAAGCGTCGGAGGGCATGTTTGAAGCTGGGTCGCATAGGTGCTACCTGGTGAAGGTGAGTACCAAGATGCTAGAGATACGCGAGAGGAAAAGGCGGTGGAATCTGACCAGATTCTGGCAGGCAAAAAAATAACCCCGGCTGGAAACAGCCGGGGTTTGGGGTTTTGTTGGCACTCATGCCGCCGCTGACTGAGGCGCTTCGAGAACCGATACTGCGCCTGATGCGGGTATCAGGCGGTGCAGCACAGCCCATGCTTTGACGAAGCGGGTGTCAGGGTTGGCCTTCTTCACTGTTGCTGCGATCTGATCAGGGACGAGGAACACTCGGCCGGAGTCGATCATCAGCTCTTTGAGTTCGGGGCAGTACAGTGCTATTGGCTCTTCGTGTTGTGGCATTTGATGTTCTCCAGGTGGGTGATCCCCAGAACCCTCACGCGGAGGGCTCTGGTGGATCACCCACAAGGGATGACCACGTTACGCGACTAGCTGGTTACCTACTCAAGGCATTGCCTTGAGCAGAAGGGTATTGACGCAAATATCTCGTGGATCAGGGCACCTTGGACGCATGCGCAGCATGCTTCTTGTCCAAGTGCTTCGCTAGCATCATGCCGACGCACGCTGCCACAGTGATCGTGAACAGCACGCCGGATATAGCCAAAACGAGCGTTTGTGTCGTGTCCATTTCATTCACCTGCGTTGTCTTTCTGGAAAAAGGATACCACCAGACCACCGACAATCAAGACCAGGCCGCTTACCACGCTGACCGCAATGGCTTGCGGATGCGAACCTGGAGTGATGATGCCGACGAACCCCGCAGCCAGCAAGCTACAGCCAATGCCGACGACAGTCTCCCTTAACCAACTAAGAACTTTATTAAAAAACATATTACACCTCGCAAATTAATGACGAGGCGCCCCCATAACGGGATTGCTCCCGTCAGGGTTTGATTATTTCCAACTCCAAGCTGTTAGCCCGAGTCAGTTTTCTTACGATGTAGCCCTCCTTATGTCCATAAAGGGCATAAGGGCGTTGTGTGCTTTCTGCAAATACCTGACCGATCCATAGGGCAGTCATTAAGTTGCGGAAGTACATACGCAGATCCTCAATGATTGAGAACAACCCATGGGATTGTTCCCAAAGGGTTGTTTCAATCAGAGCACCTGACGGGCTTTGATCGTTTTGGCGGTTTCAGTTTTTTCAACCGAAGCAACGCCGTAATCGAACGCTTTAAAGCCGACTTGGATGCCACCAACAATCAGCACTACTGCGATGATCAGAACTTTCATTATGTTTCTCCATTAGCTTAATGCAGACGGAGAAACGCCCGGCAGGGAGTTATCCCCGCGTGGGTTTTGTTGTGCAAACAAAAACGCAACGGACCTAAAGAGGAACGTTGATTCTGAATGCTTTCGATTAGGCCGGTTGAAGCTCCGACTTAGCTTTCCCAGGCCACAAAGTGACTCTGGTTTTTGCCTGACCGAAGATCGGTACAGGCTCTTGCCGAGTGCAACATGCACTTGACGAAGATTAGTGCGCTGAGGCGCGAAGGGATGAAACATGAAGCGATGTGTCGATTATACCGATCCACCTGCCAGCCTCAAGCATGCAGGCAAAAAAAACGCCCCGAAGGGCGTTGAATTCAGATTGCATGGGGAGAGATCACCTGATGACCGTTTTTCTCGCGAAATCGGTTAACGATTACCTCCATTGGCTCATGCAGCTTTACCGGATGCTTGAACCCTTCCCCCTCCATGTGGCGCAGGAGAATGACGCCCCCAGTCGATAGCTCCCAGAGGTGAACCTTCTGCTTGCCCCTTTTTGCCCAGGCCCTGCGGATGATGCTCGCGTTGCCTTGCAACTGTGCTGCCTCAAGGATTGCACTCATGATCCTCTCCTTCCATCCATGCAAGGAGAAGCCCCGCCAGGGATTTCTCCCTGGCAGGGGTTGTTTTACGCCACCATCAGACTGAGCTGGAACTGACCCTGGTTGGGATCACTTTCCGGCAGGCCTGGCATCTGGCTTTCCGAGTTGATTCCGAAGCTGCACAACTGGCCAGCACCGCAATTACCACCGCCGCAGATCTGCCCACAGTAGGAGGAAATTCCCTCCTGTCGCAGACTCACCACGCTGGGGTTTACAGCAGCAGTGATCGACACCCCTAATTCGAGCCCAACGGACTCAATCAACGGAAAGATCACTGACTGCCCAAGCACCTCATGCGCAGTCGTGTCAGGAAGCCCAGCGATTACCACCTCCGGGATGCCTTTCACTCGTGCGTGCTCGACAGGCGTGAGTAGCCGAGACAGTTGCGGGTTGGTCGGATGTACTAGGAAGGGCTCCGTGCTCCTGCACTTCGCATAACCACGTCCGATTGTTCCGCAGAAATCTTCAGCCCCACTTAGCAGTTGGCGTGAGAATCCTTTGCCGTCTGCCTTGTCGCGTACTTCCTTATTTGCGAGATAGTCGAAGGATTTGAACCGCTCAGAATCATGCGGAACATCCTCTAATACCTCATTAAGACTTCCCTCTTTCTCTTTCAGTTTGCTTAGCTCACTAAAATCGAAAACGTCAGGAAGCCCCTTACTTATCGCGACCACAACCAATCGGCTTCTACGCTCAAGAGCGCCAAAGTCGTTGCCATTCAACACAGCTTCCTTCAGCACATAGCCTTGAGAAACCAACTTCGCGCGAATAACAACCATAGAAGCAGACGTTTGATATTCCGGTACGTTCTCGATCAGGCAAATGCTTGGGTTCAGCGCTTTAACCGCATCGAGAAAATCAACAAACAAATCACCAGCTTTGGAGTGTTCCTCTGCCATGCTCAGTTTGTTCTTGCTGCGACCTGACTTCGATGCTCCTAAGCAGGGAATTCCTGCACAGATAACGTCGCACTGAAGAGGGTTATGCCCCCAGTTGACCTCTCTCACGTCAGAGCAGATCGCAACACTCTTTTCGTTCCACAGCTCAGGATTGTTGTCTAACGACGAATCCAAGTATTCCGGTTCAATTTCGACACCGACTTGGATAAACGACTTGATCCCTGCACGTCTAAGGCCGCTATGAAGTGCCTTATCCGCAACACCACCACCATGGAACAGGCTGGCTACTGCCAACGGCTCTCCGGTACGCAGCTTTTCCGTCAAACGCTTAACTCGTTCCCGGATCTTGGTTTCGATGTGCAGCGCTGTGATCACGATCCGACCTCGCCGGATTGCAACACGTACCCGCTCGATGTTCTCGAACACCTCGCTGAGTACCCTTGATCGAACCTCAATCAAGGGCACCACCACACCACGCCGCTCGCGCTTGGAGACAGTGAAAGTCTGGTCGTTCGCTACGGCCGGGGCCTCGCGAAGCTCCAAACGCTCCATCGCCTTGTTCTGCACGAGCTGGTAGCGCGCACCGATCTTCACGCCCGCCCTTTCGAGCTTTCGACCCTCAAGCCAAAGGCGCGCTACGTTTTTCGACTCACCGATCCTAGTGTTGATGACCGTTGACATAATTTTCTCCCTTCCTGGTTAAGTGCCCCAGGCAAAGAGAAACCCCGTGCGGGATTTCTCCCGCAGGGGCTATTTAGTTTGTGTATCGGCTTATGCAGCTAGCTGGTAAACACCGGGTTTCAAACGAACAAAGTAGCGCTCGTCTTGTAGAACCTGACGCACCTTAGCTTGCCAGTGTTGGTTATCACGCGATTTAGCATAGGGCTCCAATGCATCATTGATATCCTTCAGATGAAGAATCTTGTTGCCTTGAAGCACACGCCGAACCGCTGCTTTCCACGTAATACCAGTCATCGCAGCAGCGCGCTTTTCCATTGAACCAATAAGGAACAACGAAGATTCACGCTTAGCGAAAACAAGTAACTTTTCGTGGGCAATCCTGACAAAGTTTCCTTTGTAGGAGCTTGAGTCACTTTTACAATTGACCTTGATGACCTCATCGATCAGCCGGCCCGGCGCAATTCGTTCCACGAGTGAACTAAGGTTATAGTATGTACCTTTGGCGCGCATGTTGCCCATGAGGATTCCATATACGCCGCCACGTTCAACTGCGTCGTGGATATTCATAACGGCAAGTTCCAGTGCTTCAGTGAAGTCCTGGAAATTCATCCGTGACATATCCCACTTATTTGGCTCCCCCCACTCTTCGCCGCTATACTTGAGCATTCCCGCATCCGCACCCCAAAGTTCCCACCTCTATGGACATCAAATTTGCTCGCAAGATCAGATACTTAGGTTATTTCACACATGTCCATAAATTTTTCATGACATGAACAGCTCTTAGAGATGGCGCGTCCGCTGGCCTTCCAAATGCCAGCGCAGCATGGCAGAAAAAATTACTAGGCAATGGTCAATGAAAGCTTACTAAGAACCGATATCTGAGCGCATCGGTGATAGATAGGACGAGCATTCCCGCCTGAGTGCCTAACCTGACTGCAATAAAAAGAAGCAATACCATCACACAAAATTCTCAAATGGCGCGCCGTTCGACCTAAGGGCAGATGTTTCTTCGCTAGGGTCACATCCATATTCATCAGAGCACTCATGACATAATGCGCGAGGCCATTGCTCGACTAATAGAGATCGTAATCACCTAATGACTCTAACTGACGCTGTACTCGCAATACTTCTCGCCGCGCGAATTCATGGCACAGACGACGCCATTAAAGCTACTGCCAAGCGGCCTTACTTCGGCGACATAGAATCGTGCCCAGCCATTCACGTCCGGGGAACTGCTGGGACAACGCAGCGATGGAGAGCTTCTTCCGTTCGCTGAAGACCGAGCGGGTGTACCTGACGCGCTACGCCAGCTACCAGGAGGCGAAAACCGACCTGTTCGACTACATCCGCTTTTACAATCACCGCCGTCGCCACTCGACGTTGGGTTACATCAGTCCAATGGAGTTTGAGCGGCGAAACGCGAGCAGTAGCTCTTAACTACCTGTCCACCAGTTCCGGGACAGACCAGCGGCTGACACTGGAGGGAAGGCGCAGCGGTATCGATTTACCTGCTGCGTGAACGGCATTGATATTTTTAGTTGGGTTGCAGCTCAGATATCTGAGGCAAAAGGTACGAAGGTTCGCAGGTAAGCTCGCCTGCAATGCGGTACAGCTTTTCAACGGTAATGTTTACCTCACCACGCTCGATCCGCCCCACATAGCTGCGATCAATGTTGCAGGCCAGCGCCAGTGCATCCTGAGAAATCCGGCAAGCTTTCCTCTGCGCCCGGATGCGTTCCCCTAACGCTTTTGCCAACGTGCCCATGACCGTCCCAATTCCACCTGAGCCGGCACTATCGGGCGTTTGCGGATGTGCGAGCCACGGATTATAATCCGCATTTATTTCGCGCTAACTCTTCTGGTTCTTAATGAAATCGGCACCGTTTGTCTTCGACCGGCGTCTGTATGAGCTGCTGCAGGAGGAAGGGCGCGCGCAGTTCACGACCCGTGAACTACGCGATGCCTACGCCAAAAGCCTGAACGGCACGAGTTTTCGTATCGCCGATGTGCGCCGCTATGTGTATGAGCAGACTCGCCGAATGCTGCGCACCGGCTGGGTTGTTCTGGATAAAGACCGTCGTACTCGCGGGCAGGTCTATCACCTGCAGCCGGTTCCGGCGCATCTAGATCTGGAGCTGGTCGATAACGGGTTCGAGAACAGTCGAAAGCCAGCATGTGAGCCTGAGAAGGAACCTGCTTTGCTCGATGATGAAGCTGTAGCGCTTAAGCGCTCATCCGGGGCGGATGAGCGCTTGGAAACGCTCCATAAAGAAATCCGCTTGGATTTTCTATCATCGATGGGCGAGGCCGAGCGATTCAAACTGCTCCTAGAAGACATGCCGCACCTTCGGGATAAGATTGAAGGAGAGTACCTGGAGGCTAGAGACCGCAGCTCACGCCTGCTGGGACACCTGCGCGCCATTGAGAAGACCCTGCAGACGCTATCCGCCAAATGGTGACCAGATCACTTCGTGGCTGGCAAAACAGCTGCATCAATACTGCGCTGAAGCACTTTTCCACCACTCCGCATTTCTTTTGCCAGGCAACTCCTGGTGCCGGAAAAACGCGCATGGCCGCAGAACTCGCCAGCAGACTACTTGAGCAGGACAGCATCGATCTAGTGATGTGCTTCGCGCCCTCTTGTCAGGTAGTGGAGGGGTTCCGCTCGACCTTTTCTGCAGTACTTGGCAAGCGTCTCGACGGCCAGATTGGGGCCGTGGGCACGGCATTCACTTACCAAGCAATGGAGTTCCGAGACGAGGGGTTCTGGCAGCTGCTTGATGACTATCGTGTACTCGTAGTCTTCGATGAAATTCACCACTGCGCGGGCCATCATCCGACTCTCAGCAGCGCCTGGGGGCAGCAGATACTGCACCGGATACAGGATCGCGCGGCCTACACACTGGCTCTTTCTGGCACGCCATGGCGTTCGGATGAACGGGCTATTGCATTGGCCCGCTACTCCAGCCCCCTAGGGCATCTGATTTGCGACTACCGCTATGGTCTCGAAGAAGCTATTACCGACGGAGTATGCCGCTCTCCGCGTATTGTCTTGCTCGATAATCAGCGGGTAAAACTCACGGAAGAAATGGGTGCTGATAGCACTGTGAGGATGTTTCCCAGCATTGCGAGGCTATTGGGGGAATCCCCCGTCACCTACGAAGAACTGCTGCGACATGACGAGGTGATCGACCAACTGCTGGACCTTAGCTGCAAGAAACTGGATGAGCTTCGCCAGGTAAAACCTAATGCGGCTGGTTTGGTCGTCGCCACCGACACTGAGCATGCGCATCAGATTGCCTTGGCTCTAGAAACCAGAGGTGAAGGTTGTCGGCTTGTGACCAACAAAACCCCTGAGGCGCAGCAGGTCATCAATACATTCCGGCATAGCGCATGTCGTTGGATTGTTGCCATTGGAATGATCAGCGAAGGCACTGATATCCCCCGCCTCCAAGTGTGCTGCTACCTCAGTCGAATCCGCACCGAGTTGCACTATCGCCAAGTGCTCGGCCGGGTGCTTCGGCGCACTGGCGAGAGCGATGGCCAAGCCTGGTTGTTCATGTTGGCGGAGCCAGTGCTACGGAGCTTTGCTGAGCGAATTGCGGATGATCTTCCGGATGACCTTGCGGTGCTGAATGAGGTGCATATACCTGCCCTCACTTCAGTCTCAAACACTGGCTGGATTGAGCCTGCCGGGAATACCGACGCGCTGGAAAGCTGCACTAAAACTGGGTCTAAGCAGGCTACCGATTTAGGCTCTACAGCCACCGTCCATCTGGCGGACTTTGTGGCTGAACCGAGCCATCAGGTCAGCTTCTCCAAGCACTATCGGCAACAATTGCTGGCCTGCTTCTGATGCCCCCAATCATCACTCATCGCATTGGGCATCCGCACCTGACCGACACCCCTAAATCTATGAGCTTTAGCGAACTCTTAAACATCACCATCAAGATCGTCCAAGGTGCTGGAGAACTGCTTGTGGCGGAGTGGCGGCGTCCATCTGGTCCTCGTGGGTGCGGGGACAAGGCGGAGGTCGACCTCGAGATTGAAGTCCTGCTGCGGGCAGAACTTCTCGCGGCTCTGGACTGTGATTTCTGGGGAGAGGAAACGGGCTCTAGGTTGACTGGTGCAGACTGCTGTTGGGTCGTTGATCCTAATGACGGTACTGCGGATTTTCTCCGCGGCCGAAAGGGGACAGCGCTTTCGGTCGGCCTGTTGATGAATGCGAAACCTGTCCTGGGTGTGGTGTATGCGCCGGTCACGAACGATCGCGGTCCAGACTGTATCGCCTGGTGCCAAGGACTGGGCGGCATCTATAGAAATGGTCAACTCCTAACGAGCTCAATCAACCATCGTCAGCTGGAAGCCGGCAGCAAGGTACTGGTGAGTACAGGAGCTCTGACGAAGCCGAAGATCAATGAAGTGTTATGCGCTCCCGCAGAGTACAGACCGATGCCCAGCATCGCGTACCGCCTCGCTACCGCAGCCGCAGGAGATGGCGTTGCGGCCGTCTCGATTGCTCCAGTGTCCGCTCATGACGTGGTGGCTGGTCACGCAATTCTCAGAGGGGCTGGAGGTGTTCTGGTCGACCAGATTGGGGAGCCCATCACCTACGAAAGTGAGGCGAAGCTCTCGAAGGTGTCGACTCGTTGTTTCGGTGGAGCACCGCAGGCATGTGCGGCTCTGGCGGGTAGAGATTGGGGAAGGGTTTTTGCTTAGTGCGGAACGCTAAACCATAACCTTGGATACCCGCACGATGCCGCCGCCGGCCAATCCCGTCCTTTTCCTCGACTTTGATGGTGTACTGCATCCGGACGCCGTTTTCATGACACAGAATGGGCCGACATTGCGAGCTGAAGGCTCGCTTTTCATGTGGTCGGATCTATTGGTTGAGGCGCTGGAGGATTTCCCCCACGTCCAGGTGGTATTGAGTACAAGCTGGGTGCGCCATCTAGGCTTTTCACGGGCGCGAAGTTACCTGCCCGCCCGGCTAAAGGCCCGGGTGATCGGCGCGACTTGGCATAGCGCGATGGGAAAAGGCTGGGTTGATCAGAATTGGTGGGACACAGCCGCTCGATACGAACAAATCTGCCGATACGTGAATCGCGCCCACCTTCCAAACTGGGTGTCGGTCGACGACGACTCCGATCGGTGGCCAAAGGAGGCACTGGGTCATTTGGTTTGCTGTGATGGCCAGCAGGGCTTGGCCCAACCCGGACGTGTTGAAGACCTTCGCAGCCGCCTAATGCAAGCCACATTTGGCCGGAGGTAGGTACCTATCAGGCAGCTGCCGGCCAGAGGTGGATTACCCCTCCTGGAAATTCATAAATTGTTGTTCACATACCTGCCCCTCAATGCAGCGATGGAGACTCGCCATGACCATGCCTATCGAACGTACTGCTGCACTTATGGAAGTGCGCAGTTTTCTATACGCCCTGACAAGCAGCAGCGAGGTCAGCGATGAGATAAAGCGCCAGGCCTCACGTGCCCTGCGCCACTACCCCTCAGCCCGAGAGGTGGACATGCTTGCTGCAAAAGAGGAGTACATACGCAGAATGGGGGGGACCGTTCCAGCTCACCTACTCATTACCGCCAAGCTTGATGAGACTGGCCGTATTCAGAAGCTTATTGAAGAAGATCGCGACATCAGAACCTGATAACTGCGGGAGACACTGATGGCCAGAAATTTTGGCGCAGATCTGAAGAGGATCCTCAGTGGGGACAACCTCACCTAAGTGAGCCCAGTTGCTTCTCTGCATGGGCTTCAGTGGCGAGTGGCCACGGATGCTTACAGGTGCAGGCTATCGACTCAGTAACCGTGGTTTGTCACCGTAGCAACGCCTTGGTTACGGTGACAGGATTTGCGTTATAGGCACCACTCTCGGCCATCGATCATGTACCCAAGCGTACTCTTCTGGTGGTTCTGTGGTCACTACGTACACACGCCGCTGATCCTCTTCTCCGATTACCAGGCACTCCAAGGCGTACCCCTCCGGCACATTGAACCAATGTGAGGGCCGATGCTTATCGCCAACGTGGCCTTCTTTCTCCATAAGCCGCTGCACCATGGCTAGGGCTCGCTGGGGGTGGTGCTTCTTCCAGACTCCCGTGTGGATTGATTCGAGTTTTGCCCAGCCACCAGGTGGACTGCCACCTATCTCCTCCCTGCGGCGCCCCCAGTGGATCCAGTCGATCTGGCCTCCATCTGGAAACATGACGGGTAAGGCTGCCTTGGGATTAGGGAAGTAGATTTTCCAGACCTTGTCCGCCTCGCGGGCTTCCACGCCTCCACACATACCTGGCTCCTCACGCTGCGCGCAGTTGCACATTCGACATCTACCACCTTGTTCTAGACTGCCTGGGCAGGACGCGCCCCCCCAATTAGCAAAGGACTTGCCTCATGGGATTTCTGACTCTCTCTCGCCGCGAAGGCGAGATGATCCGCCTTACCATCGACCCCGGCGTCGACACCGAGAAACTCCTCAAGCAGCTGCTGCGCGATGGGATTACCGTGCATATAGACGCTATCAAGCGTCACGGTCGAGCTCGCATCAGCATCGAAGCACCCAAGCAGATGGCCATTCTTCGCGATGAGTTGGTAGACGCCTGACGGTTTGGTAGCCCTGCCTCCTGTCGGAGCTGTGCTGGGCTTCTGTTGACCTAAGCTGGGCCTTCTCGAATACTGTATTTATATACAGCATTGTTCAGAGGTACCCCAATGTCTCTTTCCATCCTTGCTCGCGGTGAGCGCCTCCGGGAACGCTTGCTCACTGATGTGGCCGACCTGCGGATAACCGGCTTCCAATCACCTGCCGAGGACGAAAAGGAAGAAGGACTGTCCCTTGATCGGCTGACAGGCCTAGGGGCGCCGCATATCTGGGGGGTGCAGGTACTGGATGACACGTTGCTTGGCTTCGGCATCTTCCCGGGAGACCGGTTGATCGTGAACCGTGCGGCGTGCCAGCTGGATAACAGGTTTGTGGTCGTCGATCTCGGTGATGAGGGTTACCGCGTACGTCTCGTTGCACGAGATCTGTTTGGTGGCCGCTGGCTTAAAGCCGCCGATCCGATCGTGCCGGATGTTCAGCTGGATGGTGACGTGCCGATCGAGGTGTGGGGCGTGGTGAGCTGGGTGGTCAGCCATGTGGCGCCATGAACACTTCTCGCCGGTTATTCGCGCTGATCGACTGCAACTGCTTCTACTGCAGCTGTGAGCGCATTTGCCGGCCCTGGCTCAAGCGCCGCCCAGTAGTCGTGCTGTCCAACAATGACGGCTGCGTGATTGCCCGCAGTGCTGAGGCCAAGGCCATAGGTATTGGCATGGGCGCAGCCTACTACCAAGTGCGCGAACAGATGCGCCATCAGGGTGTGGTGGCGTGCTCCAGTAACTACGCGCTCTATGCGGATATCAGCAACCGCGTGATGCGAATCATGGCCGAGATGCTGCCTGGCATTGAGGTCTACTCCATCGACGAGGCCTGGGGGGATATGACCGGTATTGCTGATCCGGGAGCACTTGGCCGGAGCATTCGCGAACGCCTGGCGCAAGAGATCGGCATGCCGGTAGGAGTCGGGATCAGCAACACCAAGACGCTGGCCAAGCTGGCGAACTGGGCGGCAAAGAAGTGGAAAGGCACTGGTGGTGTGCTGGATCTGAGTGATCCGGTCCGCCAGGAGAGGCTGTTGCGTTTGGCGCCGGTAAGCGAGGTCTGGGGTGTTGGGCACCGCTCGGCATCTCGGTTGACCGCTTTGGGTATATCCACCGCCTGGGATCTGGCGCAGTTCGACATTGCCACCCTGCGTAAGACTTTCGGCGTAACCATGGAGCGCACCGCGCGGGAGCTGCAGGGCATCAGCTGTATCGGCTTCAACGAGGGGCCGCCACCGAAGGAGGCCATTTGCTCGAGCAAGATGTTTGGCGTGCGCCAGACGGAGCTGCCGCCGATCCGCGAGGCGCTGGCCGCCTACGTGACTAGAGCCGCGGAGAAGCTGCGCAGCCAGGCCTCGCTATGCAGCACCATCCAGGTTGGACTGCAGACGCAGCTGGCGGCTCTGGACGGGCCGCGCTACGCCAATGCCATCACTCTGGCTTTACCAGCTCCCACAGATGATACACGCGAGATACTGGCGCTTGCCCAGCGCGGCTTGGGTCAGATTTACCGCCCTGGTTACCCGTTCTCGAAATGCTCGATTCTGCTGATGGACCTAAGCCAGCGCGGCGAGCTGACGCCGGATCTATTTGCGCCTGAACCGCGTCGCGGCGCCGAGCGGTTAATGGCAGTTGTCGACCAGATCAACCAACGCGAAGGAAGGGGCACTGTGCGAGTTGGGCGGGTACCGGCGGCGCCGGCCTGGGCGATGCGCAGAGAGATGTTGAGCCCGAGATACACCACGCACTGGAGTGAAGTGATCGGAGTGCGTGGGTAGCTACCCTGCGTGGGCAGCAGCTATCGGCCAATAGCGGACTGTTAGGGCC
The DNA here is from genome assembly GCF_053470365.1 of Stutzerimonas tianxiuensis. Classification (NCBI taxonomy): domain Bacteria; kingdom Pseudomonadati; phylum Pseudomonadota; class Gammaproteobacteria; order Pseudomonadales; family Pseudomonadaceae; genus Stutzerimonas; species Stutzerimonas tianxiuensis. Next base: position 31,272 of record NZ_JBPVWS010000026.1, read on the forward strand.
GATTCAGTCCTAGTGAATGACGGCCTATTTGATGACCTGCTCGGCTGGCTCTATGAGGGCTTTGTTACTGCCTCGCCAACGCACCGATTCGATGTTCTCTGCGTCGGCGCTCATACCGGCTCTGTCAGCCTTACCAGGAAGGTCGCAAACGCAAATCGCAAGTGGATCAGGCGACTACCAGATCAAGCAACCTGACTGCTTGCCGTCGTCGCGAGCGGAACCTTATTTTTTAGTAGCGAATCTTTGATGTAAGCATGCTACGACCGCCCACCAGCATGCGGAAACTATGTTGTTCGGTCATTGATGGCAAAGTAGTATCAATCTGCACACCAAACCGATCTAAATGGACTTGATGCATGGAAAACACCACCGATAGGGACGCGCGCGCCCGCCATCGTCATGCGAACATTTCGCCCTTCCTGGCAAGTGCCAGCACACTTCGTACAGGCGAAGACCAACTACCTGGGTATTACTGCGAGCAGCAGCAGATGTGGGTAGTCGACACCGAGCAAGGCGTTCTACCCATCATCAATGAGCAGGCGCTCTCGCAGCTGAAAACGAAGACTCGTGCAGATGGCGAAGAGGATGACGAGCACACCGGTGGAAAACACTGACGTGGTACAGAACCGGCGACATTGGCCGTCTGGACGAACAGGGCTTCCTCTACGTGGTGGATCGCTTAAAGGACATGATCATCAGCGGTGGCGAAAACATCTATCCCGCAGAACTGGAGGCGGTGATCGCGTCGCTGCCCGGCGTGGCCGAGGTTGCCGTGGTGGGCAAGGCCGACGAGCGCTGGGGCGAGGTGCCGATCGCATTTGTGGTCGCGACCCAACCAGGCGCTACCGACGAGGCCTCGATTGTCGAGGCATGCCGCCAGCGATTGGCGGGCTTCAAATGCGTGAAGTCTGTGCACATGCTTGAGGCCCTGCCCCGCAGCTCTGTGGGCAAGGTGTTGAAAAGACAGTTGCTTGCCTGAGCTTCTTAGGTGTTGTTGCACAGGAGCGGCACAGGCGGATCGAGGATGTCGATCCGTTTCAGGTATTCAGCCACCCCGCTCGCCCGGTTAGCGAGCGGGGCCCGCAACGTTACTGCTTCGGAAACTCCGCAGCGATGCCCTGGACGTAGTAGTCCATACCTGCCAGATCCGCATTGCTGGCCGTGGCTCCTGGCGCAATTCTGACCTTGCCGGATTGGTCGGCAACCGGGCCATCGAAGGGGTGGAACGTGCCGCTCTTGATCGAGGCAATGATCTGCTGCGCCTCGGCCTTAAATTCAGCGGGAACGATATCGCTGATCGGCATGGTCAGGGCGTCATCGGCCAGCCCACCCCAGTAGTCAGCCGATTTCCAAGTGCCGTTCAGTACAGACTCAGTAGTGCGGATGTAGAACGGCGCCCAGTTGTATTCGATGGAGGTAATTACCGACTTGGGGCCGAAGCTGGCCATGTTGGAGGCATAGCCCACCGAGTACACCCCGCGGCGCTCGGCTGCCTGAATCGGTGCTGGGCTGGCGGTGTGCTGGAAGATCACATCGGCGCCCTGGTCGATAAGCGTGTTGGTGGCGTCGGATTCCTTGCCGGGATCGAACCAGGTGTTCAGCCACACCACTTTAACCACCGCCCCTGGGTTGTACTTGTTCAACGCGACCTGAATAGCATTGATGTCGCGGATAACCTCAGGAATCGGAAAGGACGCGACATAACCGACGGTCTTGCTCTTGGTCATTTTCGCGGCCAGGTAGCCGGCCACGTAGCGCCCTTCGTACGAGGTCGACAGGTAGGTGCCGAGGTTCGTGCTGCGCTTGTAGCCAGTGGCGTGTTCGAACGCGGTCTTGGGGAATTGCTTGGCCACGTTGGCCATCGGGTTCATGTAGCCAAACGAGGTGCCGAAGATCAGGTCGTAGCCGCTTTTTGCCATGTTGCGGATCACCCGTTCGGAGTCCGCGCCATCGGCAACGTTTTCGACGTAGGTGGTCTGGACTTTCTCGCCCAGCGCCTGCTCCAACGCCTTACGGCCCTGCTCGTGTTGATATGTCCAACCGTGGTCGCCAATCGGACCGGTGTAGACGAAGCCGACCTTGAGCGGCTCGTCGGCGTATGCGGTGATGGCTGCTGCCAGACCGATACCACTCAATAACCCTGCCAGTACTTTCCTGAATCCAGGCATGTTCATGCGCGTATTGCTCCCCATACGTTATTGGTTAGGCGGTTAGCCCGGGATAAAGGCAGGCATTGAAACAGGCTCCGTCTGCGCGGCTGTGATCACATCGAATAGGTTTTGCGGAACATGTTTTTGTAGTGGTCTTCGACGCTGATGACCGGGTACTTGGGTGACTCGCCGGGTGCCAGGCAGGCCTGGATGCAGGCGATTTCGTGGGCGATGTTGCCGGAGTAGAAATAAGGCACCGAATAGCGCTCGTTACCCGAGACATTGACCACGCGGTGCAGGGTCGATTTGTACAAATCGTTGGTCCAGCGCGCGATCAGATCGCCGAGGTTGACCACGTAGGCCTCGGGAACCGGTGTGGCCCAGATCCAGCCATTGCGCTCCTGATCCCACACCTGCAACCCGGCGTTTTCATCCTGCAACAGCAGAGTCAGGCCACCCCAGTCGGTATGCGCACCACAGCCCTTCTCGCCCGGTGCCGCAGTGGTCGGCTGCGGTGGGTAATGCAGCAGGCGCAGCGTGGTCATGGCGTCCTCGCAGAACGCGGCAAAGTGCTGCTCCGGCAGGCCCAGCGACAGAGCCACGCCCTGCATCAGCAGGCGAGCCACTGACTCCAGTTCCCGCTGGTAGGCCTCCATGGTTTGGCGAAACTCGGGGAGGTCTGCCGGCCACAGGTTCGGCCCCTGATTGAATTTGCCAGCCAGCACATCGGGATGATCCAGCGGCTTGTCCTGGCCGATGTAAAAGCCTTCTTTGACGTCCGGTGGCGCGCCGGCTTCGAGCACCTGATTACGCAACGGTTCGTAGCCCCGATTGGCCATGGAGAGTGACTTGTCGACCTTGCGCTTTTCTTCGGGCGGCAGAGCAAACAGCGTGGCCGCCTGGTCGATCACCTGCTGCTGCAAAGCTGCCGGTACACCATGACCGATGACGTAGAAAAAACCTTTGTCACGACAGGCCTGGCCGATTTGCTGACTGACCCGGGTGCGTTCGATCAGTGATGCCGAGCGCAGGCCCGAGATGTCGATAACTGGAAGCGTGGTGGCCTGCGAGGCCTCCAGAGGTGACGGTGCGAGTTGGGCGTGTGCCATGTGAGCGACTCCTACTTGAATGGGCCGGAGTGTTATCTGCTCAGGCAGAGCGCGGAAAGCATCGAATATCGCCAGGCCTGATGCCTTTTTGGCAGCGCTAGCCAAGAGCCCCGAACTGACTGGCCTCGTGCCGCTCGCGACGCAAAATCTCGTCGGTGAGAATTCTGGCGAAGGCATCCACGGCAGCCGGAATGTAGCGGCCGCTGCTCATGTACAAGCCCAGGTCGCAGAAAATACCGCCGCTGTCGGTGAGCGGAAGCATCTTCAGTTCACCGGCGGCCACCTGCGCCTCGATGCCGAACGCGGTTTGAAACGCCACGCCCCTGCCGCGCACTACCATCTGCTTGGCCAGTTCAAGCGATGCGGTTTCCAGGCGGGTCCTGCCGGAAAAATGGGCGGATTTGAGCAGTGGCGCGAGTCGTTGCCGCGTCGAGATTTCCGGCTTGCTGAGGATCAGGTCGTAGTCGGCGCAGGCGCCAAAACTGACCTGGCTTTTATCGGCCAACGGGTGATTGGGCGGCACGATCGCCGCCAGCCGGAAATGCCCCAGGGCCAATTGCTGGAGCTGCTCGTGTTTAGGCAACGCGAAAGCCAGACCCAGGTCCGCCGCCCCGGAGATGATCGCCTGCGGAATGCCTTGCGAGCCGGAGACGGTGACACCGACAGACACCCGTGGATAACGCGCGTGCATGTGTTCGAGCACGGTGGGTAACAGGTCCACAGCCAGGGTCTCGGCAACGATCAATTCGACATGCCCTGCCCGGATTCCTTCCATGGCTTCGAGTTCCGAGCGCAGCCGTTCTACGTCGTGGAGCACCACACCGATATGGCGTGCGAACAACTCGCCGGCGGGGGTGAGTTTCAGTCCGGAGCTCAGCCGGTCGAATAGCGGCGCACCGATGTCGTCCTCCAGTTTGAGGATCTGCCGATTGACCGCCGACGAAGCCACGTTCAGGCGCCGGGCCGCTTCGCGGATCGAGCCGCAGTGCTGAACCATGTCGAAGTAGCTGACCGACACCGAATGAAACCGTAACCGCCGAACCATGGTTTTACCTGACTTCCTCACTTCGAAATGTTGCCCAACGCGGATTCTTTTCGCGCCAGGAAAGTGCATCGAGCTGCCGCTGCGCACCATGCCAGAGCGAAAAACACGCCCGCCAACTGCTGAAAAAATTCGTCTAAAAACTGTCCAGGCAGTCAACTACGAGGCATTGCGAGCATTTTTCTGATCGCCTCTTCGCGTTGGCACAAGACGTGCTCTAGCGATGCCGAGACTGGTATACCAGATTGTATTTCTGAAAAGCCCGCAATGTGATCAACCGTAATGAGGATCGGCGATGTCCGCTCAATGGAAGCCCCTGATAGAACACAAAGGTTACCTCCGCCATTTCTGGCACCCGGTGTGTACCTTGAGCGAGTTCGAGAAAGCCAACGCATCCGGGCATGGCCCGATGTCGGTGAAGCTGCTGGGAGAGAACCTGGTGTTGGCCCGTCTGGACGGGCAGATGATGGCCGCCGATGACCGCTGCGTGCACCGCTCGGCGCGCCTGTCGCTGGGGAGCGTGTGCAAGCACCAGGGCAAAGACACCCTGCAGTGCCCCTACCACGGCTGGCGCTATAACGACGCCGGCGAATGCACGCTGGTGCCGGCCTGCCCCGACCGCCCTATTCCGCCGCGCGCAAAAATCGCCAAATACGACTGCGCCATTCGCTACGGCATCGTCTGGGTGCGCCTGGACAATTCGTTCGACTGCACCGAAATCCCTTACCTGGGCGATTGGGACAGCGAAGGCATGAAAGTCGTGGTGGCGGAGTCGTATGTGTGGGAAACCTCGGCCGAGCGCCGCTGGGAAAACTTCACCGACTTCTCCCATTTCGCCTTCGTTCACCCCGGCACTCTGTACGACCCCTTCTTCGCCAGTCACCCCACGGTAAACGTCGATCGCAGCCACGGTGAACTGCGCTTTCAGCTGGCGCCGCCCAAAGAGATGTACGAAACGCTGCCGGAAGAAGCGCCCATGGGCGACTTCACCTACCGCTGCTCGATGCCGTACTCGGTGAACCTGGAAATCAAACTGTGGAAGGACGATTCCAAATTCATCCTCTGGACCACCGCCAGCCCGGTGGACGACAGAACTTGCCGCAACTTCATGGTCATCGTGCGTACCGAAGACCAGCAGCCCGACCACGTGCACCTGGCTTTCCAGAAACGCGTGCTGGAAGAAGACCGCCCGGTGATCCAGTCCCAATGGCCTATCGAGCTCGATAGCGCCGAACTGTCGGTAGGCACCGACAAGATCTCCATCCAGTACCGCAAATGGCACCGCGAACTGTCGCAAGCGGCGCTGGGCGGCAAGGACGAATTCAAAGCGGCCCTCCTCAGCGAAGTGCTCGAGGAGCGTTAAGGCCTACACCCATGGGCCAAGCGCCCTTTCGAAGCTACGTTTTTGCAGGAGCAGTACATGAAAAAGATGTTCAAGTTGGGCTGTGCCGGGTTGGGTATCCAGGCGTCGTCGCGTGAGAACCCGGTGTCACTGACCGAGTTGCCGATTCTCGAGCAATTCAAACTGGTCAAGGAAGCCGAGGTCTGGGACTTCATCGATCGCATTCCCAACAACCGCCAGGAGCTGGACGAGTACATCAAGGGCAGCCAACTTTACGACCTGCCGGTGCTGTCGGGGAGCGGCCTGTACACCCTGGGCCTGGATGATCACCTGATCAAAGAGAACATCGACCTGACCGTCGAGGTCGGCGGCAAGTACCACAATTTCATGATCTGGGCTAAGCACAAGGACCGCCACTACGTGACCAACGAAGAGGTCGCCGAGTGTTACCTGGAGTCGTACGAGTACGCGGAAAAAGCCGGGGTGATCATCACCTTCGAAAACCATGTGGACATGTGGTCCGAAGACTATCGCCGGGTCTCGCAAGTAGCCGATCTGGTGGAAGCCCGCGGCGCGAAGTTCAACGTGGCCATTGACTACAGCCACTGCATTTTCAAGATTGAAAACGAAGTGGAGCACGCCGTCTCGCAGATGCGTGGCGACAACGATGCCATCGCCAAACTTGACCCGTTCAACGACGACAGTTACGCGGACGAATGGCTGAACCGCAACCTGGTGCACTGGGCCCAGATGCGCCCGGCCGCGCCTAACGGCCCGCTGAACTGGTGGGGCTTTGAAACCGGCCCTTGGGATGCCAAAGGTATCGACCGTCCAGGGCGCTCCATTCAGTACCCGTTCCGGCGTCCTGCCGAAGGCGAATGGCATACCGACATGTGGCATGCGCACAAGCTGGCGTGCACCAAGGAAGTCACCCGCAAAGTCATCGATGCCTACCTGCAAAACCCCGCTACCAACCTGTCGCTGATGACCATCGACAACATCAACCTAAACGCCTACGGCCTGGGCTGGATGTACAACATGTTTGCCGACAGCTGTGCCTACGCGCAGTTCGTCCGCGAGTTGTACGCCGAGCGCGCGGCTGTGCACGAGGCGCGCAGCGCCAAGTCGGCGGCTGAATTCGTTGCTCAGTACCGGGCGTAATACCTCCTCTGCGCTTGGCGTCGTCACGGCGCCGCCAAGCCTTGTACGGGCCACCGTTATGTTAAAAGAAAACAGCTTTGTCTACGACGACTGGCATCCGGTTGGTGCGCTGGCCGAGGCCGTCGTTGGCAAGCCATGCCATACCCGGATTCTGGGTCAGGCCATCTGCTACACCCGCACCCCCGACGGGCTGATCGCGCACCTTGCCGACAGTTCTCAGCCGCTGAAAACCTTGATCGTCTACGGCTTGCTCTGGGTGTCGTTGTCCGCGCAACCACGCCGAATTCTGGCCATTCCCGAGTTCGAAGAAACGGACCGCCGCGTCGTCAGCGCCGGCTCGATCCGCGTTGCCACCTCTGGGCTGCGGGTGGTGGAAAACTTCCTCGACATGGCTCACTTCCCGTTCGTGCACACCGATATTCTCGGCGCCGAACCGCTCACCGAAGTGGCCGCCTATGACGTCGAGATCGACGAACAGGCTGATGAGGTGCTGGCAGTCAATTGCCGCTTTCCGCAGCCCAAGGGTTCGGCGGCGGCCAGCGAACCGGTGGAGATGCAGTACGTGTACCGCATCGCCCGCCCCTTTATCGCCATCCTCTACAAGACTTGCGTCATCGACGCCAATCGCCTGGATGTGCTCGGCCTGTACGTGCAGCCCGTGGATGAGGAGAGCTGCATCGCCCACGCGATCATGTGCTACCTCGACGACATCAACACCGACAAGCAGCTGCGCGACTTCCAGCAACGCATCTTTGGCCAGGACATCATGATTTTGCTCAATCAGGTGCCCAAGGGCCTGCCGCTGGATCCCCGGCACGAAACGCCCGTGCGCGCGGATGCACTGTCCAGTGCCTACCGCCGCTGGATCAAAGCACGCAACGTCACGTTCGGCACCGCTCGCTGAGCCGTATTAGCAGGTAATCAGATATGGGTTCGTTACATCAGGAATGGCATGTGATCGCCAGCTCCGAAGACCTTCCGTTTCGCCACGTGTACCAAACGCGCTTGCTCGGTCAGGAGCTGGCGGTCTGGCGTGACGACAACGGTGTTGTAAATGTGTGGGAAAACCGCTGCCCGCACCGCGGTGTACGCCTGAGCCTTGGGGTGAACATCGGCAACCAGCTGAAGTGCCAATACCATGGCTGGAAATATGAAAGCGGCTCGGGCCATTGTGCCTTTGTGCCCGCTCACCGCACGGCAAAACCCAGCGCCGCCTGTGTGCGCACCTTCCCCTGCGCCGAGGTGGACGGCCTGGTGTTCGCCCAGCTCGAAGCCCCGGTTGGCAACGCCAAACCCGGGAGACAGCGTCCGCTCGGTGCCGCGCTGTCCACCAATTTGCGCAGCCATCCAGTGGCAATGAACGCCAAGGCCGTCGTCGAGGCCATCCAGCAGGCCGCCCCCTCGTTCGCGCCGCTGCTGGGAGATCAGGCCGACCGCGTGCAAACGCTGGTAAGCGGCCTGAGCATTGACCTGAGCTGCGCCGGGCTGCTCGACAGCGTGCGGATTTTTGTCCAGCCGGAATCGGACTCCAAGGCCGTGGTGCATGCCCGCCTTTACGCCGCTGCTGCCCTGCCCCTGCAACGCAAAATCGTCTTTACCCAACTGCTCGACGAGCTGTTTGCCCGCGTACTGCAAAGCCCCACGCCAGCGCCGACCGCGCGGCTTATCGCCTCGGACGCGGTGCCTCTGAAGACTCCCAACCCACCCGCCGCCGATAAGCCGGGCGAGCCGTTCTCGTGCACCGTCATCGCGCGCCAAAACGAAACCCCGGACATCGCTTCGTTCTGGCTGAAACCGGATGACGGGCGGCTGTTGGCGCTGGAACCGGGTATGCACGTGAGCCTGACCACGCCCTCTGGCCACCTACGCCAGTACTCGATCGTCAACACGCCTGACGAGCAGGATGTACTGGTGATCGGCGTCAAACACGAGCCGCAATCACGCGGCGGCTCGCGCAGCATGCACGTGGATGTTCAGGTAGGCACCCAGGTGCAGCTGACGCTGCCACGCAATCAGTTCCAGCTGCAGCCGCCGGGCCGTCACGCCCTGCTGATCGCCGGTGGCATCGGGGTCACCCCGATTCTGGCCATGGGCCTGCATCTGCAACGCGCCAAGCGCCCGTACAGTTTTCATTACCTGGCGCGCAGTGAGGAACATGTGGCCTTTACCCAGCGGCTTGCCGCGCTCGGTAAACAAGCGGCGACCTACCTGGGCCTCGATATCGAAGGCACGCAGCAGACATTGCGTGAATTGCTCCAGGACCGGGAACCGGCACGGCATGACGTCTATGTCTGCGGGCCGCAGCCGATGATTGATCTGGTCGTCGAGCTGGCACGCGAAGCTGGCTTTGCCAGCGAGCAGATTCACTTCGAGTACTTTGCGCTGGCCCCCAGCAGCAAGCCGCCGGCTGCCGAGTCGGGCAGTTACCAAGTGACCATCAAGTCCAGCGGCAAAGCCTTCACCGTCAGCCCCGGGCAGACCCTGCTGCAAGCCTGCCTCGATCACGGGGTAGCCATCGATTACTCCTGCGAGCAAGGGGTATGCGGCGCCTGCATGACCAAGGTGGTCAGCGGCGAACTGCAGCACGGCGATGTTTATCTTTCGGCCAAAGAAAAAGACAGCGGCACGTTGATCATGCCGTGTGTATCGGGTTGCCGCTCTGAAACGCTGATTCTGGATATCTAATGGGTGTCTGATGTTGAAACTTTACGATTACGAGTTATCCGGAAACTGCTTCAAGGTGCGTTTGCTGCTATCGATTCTGGGCGTGCAATACGAAACCGAAGTGGTCGAGTTCCACCCGGGGCGTGAACATAAGCGCCCTGCATTTCTGCGCATCAATCCTATGGGTCAATTACCAGTTTTGCAGAATGGCGAAAAGATCATTCGCGACTCCCAGGCCATTCTGGTTTATCTGGCATCAATATTTGATCCGAGTCGCAAATGGTATCCGCTGGATCAACCGGAGGTGTTGGGTGATATCCAGGTGTGGCTGGCATTTGCCGATAGTCTGACCGGATCACTTTCTGCCGCACGTTTACATGAGTTGTTCATGTATGACTTCGACGCCGACGCCTGTCGCGCGCGTGCTCAAACATTATTGGAGGTGATGGATAAACATCTGTGGATCAATCGCCAACAGGATTTCAAGTTTCTCTGTCCACTGGCGCACGCGACTATTGCCGATATTGCCTGCTTTCCCTATGTGGCCATGGCCGATGAAGCCGGGCTTTCGTTGCAGGATTATCCCTCGGTGCGTCTCTGGCTGGATGAAGTCAGACGTATTCCAGGCTTTACCGTAATGGCCGGCATATTCCCGGCCGGCAAACCCTGATTACTCTTATCGTCAGAACATCAAAAGACGTGGCTACTTGCCCCGCACTATAACCATAACAGCGGTTCTGACAGCACGTTGCCCTACCACTCTGCCTTGTTACACCACTTAGTAATCAACAGGAGTTTTGCAGATGGTCATATATACCCCGCCTTCAGTGGCCAAAAACATTCCGGTTATCGATCTGGCGGACAGCTTTTCCCACGATATCGAGAAGCGCAAGGCAGTAGCCTGGGAAATTCATAAGGCGGCACGGCAGACCGGTTTCTTTTATATTAAAAACCATGGCGTACCGGTAGAACTGCAGAAAGCGCAGTTTGATGTAGCCAAGGAATATTTCAAAACGCCGCTGCACGAAAAAATGTTGGTCAACTCGAAAAACTCCAGTTGCCTGCGAGGGTATGAACCGATTGCGGCGCAAATTCTCGATGAAGGTTCGCCGCCCGATCTGAAAGAAGGGTTTCTGCTGGGTCGCGAGTTGGACGACGCACATCCGCACGTTATTCGCAAAACACCCTATCACGGCCCGAACCAATGGCCAGCGGGCAACCCCCGTTTCCGCCAGCAGACCGAAGACTATATGCGCTACATGGATCTGCTCGGTCGCAAGATCGTCCGCTTGCTTGCCCTGTCGCTGCAGTTGCCCGAAGACTTTTTCGACCAGGGCCTCAAAGAGCCGATGATCATTACCCGCATGCTGCACTACCCCAGCCAGCCGGCCGATGCCCGTGAAAACCAGATTGGCGCCGGTGCCCATACCGACTGGGGCCTGATTACCTTGCTGCTGCAGGATGAAGTCGGCGGTCTCGAGGTGCGCAATGCCGACGGTGAGTGGCTGAAAGCGCCGTTTATCGAGAACACCTTTGTGGTGAACCTCGGCGATATGGTGCCGGTGCTCACCAATGGCCTCTATCACTCGACCATGCACCGCGTGTTCAACTCCAAAAAAGACACCCCGCGCTACTCGGTGCCAACTTTTTTCGACCTGGATTACTACTACGAAGCCTCGGTGGTGCCCACGCTGCGCAAGGCCGATGAGGTCTATCCGGCGCCCATCACTGTCGGCGGTCATATCGCGGCTATGTTCGACAAGACCTTCGGGGTCAAGAAAGCCACGGCATAACGCGCCGACAGCGGAAAAGGCCACTAGCGAGTGGCCTTTTTCATGCCTCGCTTTTGGCAAGGCTGAACCGGGCGGATAACCGCCCGGTGTTGTTTTAGAAATACACCTTCACAATCAGACTGGTCACATTCTGATCGGTGTCGAATGCGCGGGTGTCTTTGATCGCGTATTTGTTTGTCCAGTTGTTGTACTCGACCCCGGCGTAGAAGCGCTTGGGCTCATAACCAAAGTGCTTGCCCAGGTCATATTTGATCTGCGGGTTGAACAGCAGATTACTGTGATACGTGCCTTTATTATTGACCACCCAGTCCATATGACCATCGATCACCACGTCGGAGCGGCCGATCGGAATGGTATACGACCAGACCGGCGTGATTTGCCATTGCCCACTAGGTGCTACACCGCCGTCTGGTTTGCGGTAGTAGAAGTTAAGCTGGAAATAATCGAAACCCGGTAGATCGAGATCAAAGCCCGGGCCGAGCAAATAGTTAACCTGATCGTGCGTTTCATGCTTTTCGTTTTTATCCCATTCAAAACTCGACGCAATCAATACGTCCTTGACGGGACCGAACGACAGTTTGCTATCAAACACTTTGCCCAACGAAAGTCGCGGCGCCAATTCACTGTAAATGGAATGGTGTCCATCATTGTAAGTACCACCGCCTGGGTACCAATTGTTGTCCATAAATAAATACACATCGCCCCACGACCAGTCGCTGGCATGTTCGAAGGTAATGGTTTGTACGGTGCGTGCATCCACCTTGAACTCTTTGCCGTATTGATAAGTGAGACTTTCGCTGTGCCAATTCATATCGGCATGCGATACCGATGGCAAACACGAAAACCCCAAAAAGCTTGCTGCAAAAACAGTGGACTTATTGTTAACTTTCATCTTATCCCCCATATATAAAGCTGATCGAATAGTCAGCATTTACATATAGCAAGTAAGGGGCCAATAAATGCACGAATTGCGCAGACTTTGCAGGAGTTTACAAGCTCTTGAAATGCATTTTTGCTGCTATTGGGGGCGGTTTTTGGTGTGGTGAAGTAATTTAGTGCGTGTTTTTTTGTATTATTAAATTCACTTACCAAGGTAACTATCAGCGATCGAGTAGGAGGCGGATTCACATCCGCCGTCCTCTCACACCACCGTACGTACGGTTCCGTATACGGCGGTTCA
>NZ_JBPVWS010000027.1:0-34946 GCF_053470365.1 Stutzerimonas tianxiuensis
CCATGTGAGAGTAGGTCATCGTCAAGCTTCTACACCAAACCCCCGATCTTCGTAAGAGGATCGGGGGTTTGTCTTTGAGTGCAAGAAAATCGATGTACCTTGGCGCTGGCGATCTTAATGCTACCGCTTGCAGGAGGGGTTATGAATAACTTGCTACGGTTACTCAGTGACGGTCGCTTCCATTCCGGCGAAGAGCTAGGGCTTGCACTTGGTGTAAGTCGGAGTGCCGTCTGGAAATATCTGCAGCGATTCGAGAGTGACTGCGGCCTTGAGCTATTCAAAGTGCCCGGGAAGGGTTATCGCTTAGTAGAGCCGCTTTCGCTATTAAATTACGAAGACAGTTTCGCTGTAGTGGATCGCCTTGGCTGGCAGCTCTATCTGCTCGAGACTACCGACTCTACTAATGCTGAGGCGTTAAGGTTGCTACAGTCAGGCGTGCCAGCGCCATTTGTGGTAATGGCTGAGGGGCAGACTTCAGGGCGCGGCCGTAGAGGGCGCGAATGGGCGAGTCCTCACGCTCAGAATATTTATTACAGCTTAGCGTTGAAGGTTTCAAACGGTATTCAGGGCCTATCTGGATTGAGCCTGGTCGTTGGTCTGGCTGTACTGCGTGCTCTTCGCCGCTTAGGTGTTGAAGGTGTGGGGTTAAAGTGGCCGAACGATGTATATGCGGACGGTAGGAAGATCGCTGGCATTCTGATTGAGTTAAATGGTGATCCGGCAGACGCATGTCATGTGATTATTGGGATTGGGGTGAATGTAAACATGAGGCCAGGATCCCTGAACATCGGCCAGCCTTGGACGACTGTGCGGGAACAGACGGGGCGCTTGGCAAGTCGCGCTGACCTGTCGCAGTTTCTCAGTGAGTCCATGTATCACTATATAGACAGGCACTCCCGTGAAGGCTTCTCCTCGTTGCGAGAGGAGTGGGAAGCAAACAATATCTGGTACGGTAAGAGCTGTGTCTTAAGTACCGGCGCCCAGCAGGTTAAGGGTGTAATGAATGGTATTGATGAGCAGGGGGCGCTGCGCTTTTGGATCGAAGGGCGCGGAGAGCAGTGCTTTAGTGGTGGGGAATTAAGCTTGAGGCTCGATCATGATTCTTGAACTGGATTGTGGCAACAGCCTCATTAAGTGGCGCGTGATATCGGGTGCAGATGGGTCGTTGCTAGCCTCCAGTGTCACGAGCCAAGCGGCTGACCTGGCGCAGGAGTTGCTGGTCCATGGTGTCGGAAAAATTACTCGCTGCCGCTTGGTCAGTGTCAGGAGCGAAGAGGAAACCTGTGCGCTGGTAGATGTTCTATCTAGTGCATTGGGAGTGGAGGTGTTGAGGGTGTGCCCGGCCAAGGACGTCGCTGGGGTTACAAATGGTTATCGGGACCAGGGCCGCTTGGGGCTGGACCGTTGGTTGGCAATCATCGCTGCGTATGGCATGTGCCAAGGGCCGTGCCTGATCATCGACTTGGGTACTGCCGTCACCGTAGATTTGGTGGCCTGTGGGGGTGTTCACCTTGGTGGTTATATAGCGCCAGGCATCGCGCTTTTACGTGGTCAGCTGGTTGCGCATACACGTCGCATCCAGTACGAGCCTGCTGAGACTTCCGTTGCGTTGGGTGCCATTACACCAGGTAGAAGCACTGCTGAAGGTGTCGAGCGGGGTTGTTTGATCATGTTGCGAAGCTATGTCGCCAGTCAGATTGGCCTAGCTGAAGATCAATTAGGAAAAGACTTCACCATCTATGTTACCGGGGGAGATGCAGCGCTGGTTGCAGACCTTCCCGGGGTGAGATGTGTGCCGGATCTGGTTTTCAGGGGGCTCGCGATAGCGTGCCCCTAAAGAGGTATCCATGCGCTGGCTTTTAATGCTGCTGGTAGTGCTGAATCTCCTGTTTTACCTCTATAACCTTAACCAGCGATCTCCGCTCGTTGAGGGGGAGGTAAAAACGGCTCGTGCTTCTTCTGGGGCGGATCTAAAGCTGCTTAGCGAAACTAAGTCACTAGCGCCCCTTGTGTCTTCAAATGACGAAGACGCTGGCTGTCTATTTCTCGGTGGTTTCGACCAGGAGTCGATGGCGCTGGCCATTGAGCAGCGTTTACTGAGCCGGGACATCGATTCTCGCGTCAAGTCTGTCGATGAGGCTGCGGGCATCGATTACTGGGTATATTTGCCGCCCCTGGTATCCCGGCAGGCATCTCTCCGTCAGTTGAGAGAGCTACAGTCCCGCAATATAGACAGCTATATAATCACGGTAGGCGATCTTTCTAACGGGATTTCCTTGGGGATATTCTCCCGCAAAGACTCGGCTGAAAGCGTTGTAAGCCGTCTTCAGGGGATTGATTATGCTGCGTCGATCCGCGAGCTGCCGAGAACCCATCGCAGCTATTGGGTGCAGGTGGCAGGAGCGCGACAGCATCTTCTTGGCGAGCCGTTGCTTCGCGATCTCATGAGAGATTTTCCTGAACTTGAGCATCAACAAATGCCCTGCTCAAGCATTGCAAACTTAGAATAGTTCTCATAGAATGGCGCCCGCTCCGCAGCTGAGCCTTTATGGCTGGTGGTGGGGCAACTGTAGTACGAGCTAACCTCAGGATTTTATTGAGAAAAAGCTTGACAGTGCAGAAGAGGGCATTGAAAATGCGCCCTCGTTTTGGAGGGGTTCCCGAGCGGCCAAAGGGATCAGACTGTAAATCTGACGTCATCGACTTCGAAGGTTCGAATCCTTCCCCCTCCACCAGTTTTCAGCGTCGGCTCAGGCTAGCGCGGGTATAGTTTAGTGGTAGAACCTCAGCCTTCCAAGCTGATGATGCGGGTTCGATTCCCGCTACCCGCTCCAAGTTTGTATCGCGCAACATGATGCGCTCATGTAGCTCAGCTGGTAGAGCACACCCTTGGTAAGGGTGAGGTCAGCGGTTCAAATCCGCTCATGAGCTCCAATCTCAAAGGCAGATATGTATATATCTGCCTTTGTTTTAATGGTGGCGTGACTAGCTCAATTCAACGATGGGAGACGGTCTCGATGGCTAAAGAAAAATTCGAACGTAACAAACCGCACCTGAACGTCGGTACCATTGGTCACGTCGACCATGGCAAAACCACGCTCACTGCAGCGCTGACCAAGGTCTGTGCTGAAACTTGGGGCGGCTCTGCGCGTGACTTCTCGCAGATCGACAACGCGCCGGAAGAGAAGGCTCGTGGTATCACCATCAACACCTCCCACGTTGAATATGATTCCTCGATCCGTCACTACGCCCACGTTGACTGCCCAGGCCACGCTGACTATGTGAAGAACATGATCACCGGTGCTGCGCAGATGGACGGCGCGATCCTGGTTTGCTCGGCAGCTGACGGCCCCATGCCGCAGACGCGTGAGCACATCCTGCTGTCTCGTCAGGTTGGCGTTCCTTACATCGTTGTCTTCCTGAACAAGGCGGACATGGTGGATGACGCTGAGCTGCTTGAGCTGGTTGAGATGGAAGTGCGTGACCTGCTGTCGACCTACGACTTCCCGGGTGACGACACTCCGATCATTATCGGTTCTGCGCTGATGGCGCTGAATGGTCAGGACGACAACGAAATGGGCGTATCGGCCGTGCGTAAGCTGGTCGAAACTCTGGACAGCTACATCCCAGAGCCTGAGCGTGCCATCGACAAGCCGTTCCTGATGCCAATCGAAGACGTGTTCTCGATCTCCGGTCGCGGTACCGTTGTGACTGGTCGTGTTGAGCGCGGTATCGTCAAGGTTCAGGAAGAAATCGAAATCGTTGGTATCCGTGCCACGACCAAGACTACCTGCACCGGTGTTGAGATGTTCCGTAAGCTGCTCGACGAAGGTCGTGCAGGTGAGAACGTTGGCGTGCTGCTGCGTGGTACCAAGCGTGATGACGTCGAACGTGGTCAGGTTCTGGCCAAGCCGGGCACCATCAAGCCGCACACCAAGTTCGAAGGCGAAGTCTACGTACTGAGCAAGGAAGAAGGCGGCCGTCACACTCCGTTCTTCAAAGGCTACCGTCCGCAGTTCTACTTCCGTACTACTGACGTGACCGGTAACTGCGAACTGCCAGAAGGCGTTGAGATGGTAATGCCGGGCGACAACATCAAGATGGTTGTCACCCTGATCGCTCCGATCGCCATGGAAGATGGTCTGCGCTTCGCGATTCGCGAAGGCGGCCGTACCGTTGGTGCCGGCGTGGTTGCCAAGATCATCGAATAATCGATTGATCTGATCTATTCGGGCCGGCATAATAGTCGGCCTGACTCTTGTTAGGCCAGTAGCTCAATTGGCAGAGCGGCGGTCTCCAAAACCGCAGGTTGGGGGTTCGATTCCCTCCTGGCCTGCCAAATTCAATATCGAGTTTGGCAGTATTTACAGGGTTCTAGCAGATGAATGTCAAAGCAGAAGCCAAAGACTCGCGCTTCGATCTGGTGAAGTGGCTTGTTGTGGCTGCTTTGGTGGTCGTGGCTGTGGTGGGTAATCAGTATTATGCCGCCGAGCCTATTCTGTACAGAGTTCTCGCTCTGCTCGTGTTTGCTGTTGTCGCTGCGTTTGTGGCGCTGCAGACGTCTAAAGGTCGTTCTTTCTTCATTCTTTTGAAAGAAGCGCGAGTCGAGATCCGAAAAGTCGTCTGGCCGACCCGTCAAGAAACCACTCAGACCACACTTATTGTTGTTGCGGTCGTGCTGGTGATGGCGCTGCTGTTGTGGGGGCTCGATTCCCTGCTCGGTTGGCTGGTTTCCATGATTGTAGGTTAAGGGTGTCCCGTGGCTAAGCGTTGGTACGTCGTTCATGCTTACTCGGGTTACGAGAAGCACGTGATGCGCTCGCTGATCGAGCGCATCAAGCTTGCCGGCATGGAGGATCATTTCGGCGAGATTCTAGTTCCCACTGAAGAAGTGGTCGAGATGCGTAACGGTCAGAAGCGCAAGAGTGAGCGCAAGTTCTTTCCGGGTTATGTTCTTGTTCAGATGGATATGGCAGAAGGCGCTTGGCACCTGGTAAAGGATACGCCGAGAGTGATGGGCTTCATCGGTGGTACCGCTGACAAGCCCGCGCCGATCACTGACAAGGAAGCAGAGGCTATCTTGCGTCGCGTTGCGGACGGTAGCGATAAGCCGAAGCCGAAGACGCTGTTTGAGCCCGGCGAGGTTGTGCGTGTTGCCGATGGCCCGTTTGCTGATTTCAATGGTGTTGTCGAAGAAGTCAACTACGAGAAGAGTCGCATCCAGGTTGCGGTGCTCATCTTTGGCCGTTCAACGCCGGTGGAGTTGGAGTTCAGTCAGGTCGAAAAGGTCTAACTGAAATAGAGTCCCGTACCCCGCAGCTGATGGCTGCGGGGTTTTGTTGTCACTGGGATATTCAAGTGAGCAGGGGAGCCGAAAGGCGTTAGCACCCAGAATGGAGTATTTATGGCTAAGAAGATTCAAGCTTATATCAAGCTTCAGGTAAAGGCCGGTCAGGCCAACCCGTCGCCGCCAGTTGGCCCGGCATTGGGTCAGCATGGTGTCAACATCATGGAATTCTGTAAGGCGTTTAACGCCCGTACTCAAGGCCAGGAGCCAGGTCTGCCAACACCGGTAATCATTACCGTATATAGCGACCGCAGCTTCACCTTCGAGACCAAGAGTACGCCAGCTGCAGTTCTGCTGAAGAAGGCTGCTGGCATCAGCAGTGGCTCTGCTCGCCCGAACACTCAGAAAGTCGGCACTGTTACCCGTGCTCAACTTGAAGAAATTGCGAAGACCAAGAATGCCGATTTGACCGCTGCTGATCTGGATGCGGCTGTGCGCACCATTGCCGGCTCTGCCCGCAGCATGGGCCTGAACGTGGAGGGTGTGTAATGGCTAAGCTGACCAAGCGCCAGAAGACTTTTGCTGAAAAAATCGAAGCGGGCAAGCAGTACTCGTTCGAGGATGCCGCCACTTTGTTGGCTCAGCTGTCCGCAGTAAAGTTCACCGAGTCCTTTGATATCGCTATCAATCTCGGTGTTGATCCGCGTAAATCCGACCAGGTTGTGCGCGGTGCTACCGTTCTGCCTAACGGCACCGGCAAGACCGTTCGCGTCGCCGTGTTCACGCAAGGGCCGGCCGCAGAGGCTGCTCTGGCTGCAGGTGCTGATCGCGTTGGTATGGATGAACTGGCTGCCGAAATGAAAGGCGGCGACCTGAGCTATGACGTCGTTATCGCTTCGCCGGATGCCATGCGCGTAGTTGGCCAGCTGGGTCAGATCCTCGGTCCTCGCGGCCTGATGCCAAACCCGAAGGTCGGTACCGTGACGCCAGACGTTGCGACTGCCGTAAAGAATGCGAAGGCCGGTCAGGTGCGCTTCCGTACTGACAAGAACGGTATCATTCATACATCGGTCGGCAAAGTTGGTTTCGAAGCTGGTCAGTTGAAGCAGAACGTCGAAGCGCTGCTCTCGGACCTCAAGCGTCTGAAGCCGTCCACTTCTAAGGGTATCTATGTCAAGCGCGTCACCCTGAGCACCACCATGGGTCCAGGCTTGATCATCGATCAGGCGTCGCTCGAGGCGTAAAGCATATTGCGCCCTGCTTGGCAGGGCGCGACTTATTGGGGTCCCTGCCTGGCGGGGGCTATCCAAGACCGTAGGCGACGGAAGTCTTAAACAGTAGAAGCTCTGCTTTTTCAAGCCTACGCAGAGGTGCTCCCGATTCGTACCGAATCAGACACCAAAACCCGTCCAGTTTCGATTGGGCGAACCGGTAACATCCAGGAGTAAGAACCCGTGGCAATCAAACTCGAAGACAAGAAAGCCATCGTCGCTGAAGTCAACGAGGCTGCCAAAGCTGCCCTGTCCGCTGTCGTGGCCGATGCCCGTGGCGTGACTGTGTCGGCCATGACCGGACTCCGTAAAGAGGCCCGCGAGGCTGGTGTATATGTGCGTGTAGTACGTAATACCCTGCTGCGCCGCGCTGTTGAAGGCACTCAGTACGATGTGCTCAATGACGTGTTCAAAGGCCCGACCCTTATTGCTTTCTCCAATGAACATCCGGGCGCTGCTGCTCGCATCTTCAAGGAGTTTGCCAAGGGTCAGGATAAGTTCGAGATCAAGGCAGCCGCATTTGAAGGTCAGCTCATAGCAGCCAACCAGATCGACGCTTTGGCGACTCTGCCGACCTATGATGAGGCGATTTCCCAGCTGATGAGCGTGATGCAAGGCGCTACCAGCAAGCTGGCTCGTACATTGGCGGCCGTTCGCGACCAGAAAGAAGCAGCCGCGGCCTAACGCGCGCGCAGCATTTTTCGATTTTCTTTTGAATTAGATGGCCGCAGGCCGTCAACCATATACAGGAATTTAGAGTCATGGCTCTGACCAACGAAGACATCATCAACGCCGTTTCTGACATGTCCGTGATGCAGGTTGTTGAACTGATCAAGGCAATGGAAGAGAAGTTCGGTGTTACCGCTGCAGCTGCTACCGTCGCTGCTGCCGGCCCGGCTGCTGCCGCTGCTGAAGAGCAGACTGAATTCAACGTCATGCTGCTGGAAGCTGGCGAAAAGAAAGTAAACGTGATCAAGGCAGTTCGCGAGCTGACCGGTCTGGGCTTGAAAGAAGCCAAGGCAGTCGTTGATGGCGCCCCTGGCGTGGTCAAGGAAGGCGTTTCCAAGGACGAAGCCGAAGCTGCGAAGAAAGCCCTGGAAGAAGCAGGCGCTAAAGTCGAGCTCAAGTAAGCGCGACCTTGCGTCTACAGCCGAAGCAACTCGCGTAAGGCTGATGGCTGGTGGCTTTTGCCACCGGCCTTTTTCCGTTATAGCTGCCTGTTGAGTATTTGGCAGTTTGAACGGAAGACAACCGCTCCGGTGGGCGGTGCGAATCACAGGATTCGCAAGATTTTCTGGCTGCTCCCGTCGGGAGAGGCCAAACAAGCAGGTGACCAAGCTGGGGAACGCTGATGGCTTACTCATACACTGAGAAAAAACGAATCCGCAAGGACTTTAGCAAGTTACCGCACGTGATGGACGTGCCGTATCTTTTGGCCATCCAGCTGGATTCGTACCGCGAATTCCTGCAGGCGGGAGCGACCAAGGATCAATTCCGCGATATTGGCTTGCATGCAGCCTTCAAATCCGTTTTTCCGATAATCAGCTATTCCGGCAATGCGGCGCTGGAGTATGTCGGCTATCGCCTGGGCGACCCGGCCTTTGACGTAAAGGAATGCGTGTTGCGCGGCGTGACTTTTGCCGTACCGCTGCGGGTAAAGGTTCGCCTGATCATCTTTGATAAAGAATCGTCCAGCAAGGCGATCAAGGACATCAAGGAGCAAGAAGTCTACATGGGGGAAATCCCCCTGATGACCGAGAACGGTACCTTCATCATCAACGGTACCGAGCGCGTTATCGTGTCCCAGTTGCACCGTTCTCCAGGTGTCTTCTTCGATCACGATCGTGGCAAGACCCACAGCTCGGGCAAGTTGCTGTATTCCGCGCGTATCATTCCGTATCGTGGCTCGTGGCTGGACTTCGAGTTCGATCCGAAGGACGCGGTTTTCGTGCGTATCGACCGTCGCCGCAAGCTGCCTGCCTCGGTGCTTCTGCGAGCGTTGAATTACGGCACCGAAGAAATCCTCGATGCGTTCTACGACACCAACGTGTTCCACGTTAAGGGCGAAACGCTAAGCCTTGAGCTGGTTCCGCAGCGTCTGCGCGGCGAAATCGCCTCGTTCGATATCACCGACGAGAACGGCAAAGTGATCGTTGAGCAGGGTCGCCGCATTACCGCGCGCCATATCAATCAGCTCGACAAGTCCGGTATCAAAGCACTCGACATGCCTATGGACTACGTCCTGGGGCGCACCACGGCGAAGGCTATCGTGCATCCGGCGACTGGAGAAATCATTGCCGAATGCAACACCGAGCTGACCGTAGAAGTGTTGGCCAAACTGGTCAAGGCACAGGTTGTTCGGTTCGAGACCTTGTATACCAACGATATCGATTGTGGTCCGTTCATTTCCGACACGCTGAAAATCGATTCGACAACCAACCAGCTCGAAGCGCTGGTCGAGATCTATCGCATGATGCGTCCTGGCGAGCCGCCAACCAAGGACGCTGCCGAGACGCTGTTCAACAATCTGTTCTTCGCATCAGAACGCTACGATCTGTCGGCCGTTGGCCGGATGAAGTTCAACCGTCGTATCGGTCGTACCGAGATCGAAGGTTCGGGCGTTCTCAGTCGCGAAGACATCGTTGCAGTATTGAAGACGCTGGTCGACATTCGTAACGGCAAAGGTGTAGTCGACGATATCGACCACCTGGGTAACCGTCGCGTCCGCTGTGTTGGCGAGATGGCTGAGAATCAGTTCCGTGTCGGCTTGGTGCGCGTAGAGCGTGCGGTCAAGGAACGTCTGTCGATGGCCGAAAGCGAAGGCTTGATGCCGCAGGATCTGATCAACGCGAAGCCGGTTGCGGCGGCGGTGAAGGAATTCTTCGGCTCCAGCCAGCTGTCACAGTTCATGGACCAGAACAACCCGCTGTCGGAGATCACGCACAAGCGTCGTGTCTCCGCGCTCGGCCCGGGCGGTCTGACCCGTGAGCGCGCAGGCTTTGAAGTGCGCGACGTACACCCGACCCATTACGGCCGTGTGTGCCCGATCGAGACCCCGGAAGGTCCGAACATCGGCTTGATCAACTCGTTGGCTGCGTATGCCCGTACCAATCAGTACGGCTTCCTGGAAAGTCCGTACCGCGTTGTTAAGGAAGGCGAAGTCACCGACGAGATCGTGTTCCTGTCGGCGATCGAAGAAGCGGACCATGTGATCGCGCAGGCCAGCGCCAAGCTGGACGGCCGCAAGTTGGTCGACGAGCTGGTTGCTGTTCGTCATCAGAACGAATTCACGGTCAAGGCGCCGGAAGACGTGACCCTGATGGACGTATCGCCAAAGCAGGTCGTATCCGTTGCTGCTTCGTTGATTCCATTTCTCGAGCACGACGACGCCAACCGCGCGTTGATGGGCTCGAACATGCAGCGTCAGGCCGTACCGACGCTGCGTTCGGATAAGCCGCTGGTCGGCACCGGGATGGAGCGCAACGTAGCTCGTGACTCCGGCGTTTGTGTTGTTGCTCGTCGTGGCGGCGTGATCGATTCGGTCGACGCAAGCCGTGTGGTCGTGCGTGTGCATGATGCGGAAGTTGAAACCGGTGAAGCCGGTGTCGACATCTACAACCTGACCAAGTACACCCGCTCCAACCAGAACACCTGCATTAATCAGCGTCCGCTCGTGAGCAAGGGTGATGTGGTCGAACGCGGCGACATCATGGCAGACGGTCCGTCCACTGACATGGGCGAGTTGGCGCTCGGGCAGAACATGCGCGTCGCGTTCATGCCCTGGAACGGCTACAACTTCGAAGACTCCATCCTTCTGTCGGAGCGTGTGGTTCAAGAAGACCGTTTCACCACCATCCACATTCAGGAACTGACTTGCGTTTCTCGTGACACCAAGCTCGGCCCAGAAGAGATCACGGCGGACATTCCGAACGTGGGCGAAGCTGCGCTGAACAAGCTGGACGAGGCTGGCATCGTTTACGTTGGTGCTGAAGTTGGTGCGGGCGACATTCTGGTAGGCAAAGTCACGCCGAAAGGCGAAACCCAGCTGACGCCAGAAGAAAAGCTGCTACGTGCCATCTTCGGTGAGAAGGCTTCTGACGTTAAGGACACCTCCCTACGCGTGCCGACCGGCACCAAGGGTACTGTCATCGACGTCCAGGTGTTCATTCGTGACGGTGTTGAGCGTGACTCCCGTGCGTTGGCTATCGAAAAGATGCAGCTAGACGAGATCCGCAAGGACCTCAACGAAGAGTTCCGTATTGTCGAAGGTGCGACATTTGAACGCCTGCGCTCCGCTCTTGTTGGCGCGACTGTCGAGGGTGGTGCCGGTCTCAAGAAGGGCGCCGTCATCACTGACGAGATGCTCGACGGTCTTGAGCATGGGCAGTGGTTCAAGCTGCGCATGGCCGAAGACGCACTGAACGAGCAGCTGGAAAAGGCGCAGGCCTATATTTCCGACCGCCGTCAGCTGCTTGACGATAAGTTCGAAGACAAGAAGCGCAAACTGCAGCAGGGCGATGACCTGGCGCCAGGCGTACTGAAGATCGTCAAGGTTTACCTGGCGATCAAGCGTCGCATCCAGCCGGGCGACAAGATGGCGGGTCGTCACGGTAACAAAGGTGTCGTCTCGGTCATCATGCCGGTTGAAGACATGCCTCACGATGCCAACGGCACGCCTGTAGACATCGTGTTGAACCCGCTGGGCGTACCTTCGCGTATGAACGTCGGTCAGATTCTCGAAACGCACCTGGGCCTTGCCGCCAAGGGTCTGGGCGAGAAGATCAACCGTATGCTGGAAGAGCAGCGCAAGGTCGCGGAGCTGCGCAAGTTCCTGACTGAGATCTACAACGAGATCGGTGGCCGTCAGGAAAACCTGGATGAGTTCAGTGACCAGGAAGTGCTGGATCTGGCCAAGAACCTGCGCGGGGGCGTGCCCATGGCAACCCCGGTATTCGATGGTGCCAAGGAGCGCGAGATCAAGGCCATGCTGAAGCTGGCGGATCTACCGGAAAGTGGCCAGATGCAGCTGTTCGATGGTCGGACGGGGAACAAGTTCGAGCGTACGACCACCGTCGGTTACATGTACATGCTCAAGCTGAACCACCTGGTCGACGACAAGATGCACGCGCGCTCCACCGGTTCCTATAGTCTGGTCACCCAGCAGCCGCTGGGTGGTAAAGCGCAGTTCGGTGGTCAGCGTTTCGGGGAGATGGAGGTCTGGGCCCTGGAGGCGTACGGTGCCGCCTACACCCTGCAGGAAATGCTCACGGTCAAGTCGGACGACGTGAACGGGCGGACCAAGATGTACAAGAACATCGTGGACGGCGATCACCGTATGGAGCCCGGCATGCCGGAATCCTTCAACGTGTTGATCAAAGAGATCCGCTCGCTCGGTATCGACATCGATCTGGAAACCGAATAACCACGCACCGCCTAAGCGGCGCCCGGCATCAGCCGGGTGCCGCCGGTCCGTGAGGAGGAAAGGCCTTGAAAGACTTGCTGAATCTGTTGAAAAACCAGGGTCAAATCGAAGAATTCGATGCCATCAAGATTGCATTGGCTTCGCCCGAGATGATCCGTTCCTGGTCCTTTGGTGAGGTCAAGAAGCCAGAGACCATCAACTACCGTACGTTCAAGCCCGAGCGTGATGGCCTGTTCTGCGCCAAGATCTTTGGCCCGGTCAAAGATTACGAGTGCCTGTGCGGAAAGTACAAGCGCCTCAAGCATCGTGGCGTGATCTGCGAGAAGTGCGGTGTGGAAGTCGCTTTGGCGAAGGTTCGTCGTGAGCGCATGGCGCACATCGAACTGGCTTCCCCAGTTGCTCATATCTGGTTCCTGAAATCGCTGCCGAGCCGTATCGGCCTGCTGCTGGACATGACCCTGCGTGACATCGAGCGAGTGCTCTATTTTGAGAGCTACGTGGTGATTGATCCGGGCATGACCACGCTTGAGAAGGGCCAGCTGCTCAATGACGAGCAGTACTTTGAAGCGCTCGAAGAATTCGGTGACGATTTTGACGCCCGTATGGGTGCCGAGGCTGTGCGCGAGCTGCTGCACGAAATCGACCTGGAACACGAGATCGGTCGCCTGCGCGAAGAGATTCCGCAGACCAACTCGGAAACCAAGATCAAAAAGCTGTCCAAGCGTCTGAAGCTGATGGAAGCCTTCCATGGATCGGGCAACCTGCCGGAGTGGATGGTGCTTACCGTTCTGCCGGTATTGCCGCCGGATCTGCGCCCGCTGGTTCCGCTGGATGGTGGCCGCTTCGCGACTTCGGATCTAAACGATCTGTATCGCCGGGTGATCAACCGTAACAACCGTCTCAAGCGCCTGCTCGATCTGTCGGCGCCCGACATCATCGTGCGCAACGAAAAGCGCATGCTGCAGGAAGCCGTTGACGCGCTGCTGGACAATGGTCGTCGTGGTCGCGCCATCACTGGCTCGAACAAGCGTCCGCTGAAGTCCTTGGCCGATATGATCAAGGGCAAGCAGGGTCGTTTCCGTCAGAACCTGCTCGGCAAGCGTGTGGACTACTCCGGTCGTTCGGTTATTACCGTTGGCCCGACCCTGCGCCTGCATCAGTGCGGTCTGCCGAAGAAGATGGCCCTCGAGCTGTTCAAGCCGTTCATTTTCGGCAAGCTGGAAATGCGTGGCATGGCGACCACCATCAAGGCTGCCAAGAAGATGGTCGAGCGCGAACTGCCTGAAGTATGGGACGTTCTGGCCGAAGTTATCCGTGAACATCCCGTGTTGCTCAACCGTGCACCGACGCTGCACCGCTTGGGTATCCAGGCGTTCGAGCCGGTCCTGATCGAAGGTAAAGCCATCCAGCTGCACCCGTTGGTCTGCGCCGCTTACAACGCCGACTTCGACGGTGACCAGATGGCCGTTCACGTGCCGCTGACGCTGGAAGCCCAGCTCGAAGCGCGCGCGCTGATGATGTCGACCAATAACATCCTGTCGCCGGCAAACGGTGAGCCGATCATCGTGCCGTCGCAGGACGTGGTTCTGGGTCTGTACTACATGACCCGTGAAGCCATCAATGCCAAGGGCGAAGGGCGGGTATTCGCTGACCTGCAGGAAGTCGACCGCGTGTTCCGCGCTGGCGAGGCGTCGCTGCATGCCCGCGTCAAGGTGCGCATCAACGAGACCATCAAGGATCGCGACGGCTCGATCACCAAGAACACTCGCATCGTCGACACCACTGTCGGCCGCGCGTTGCTGTTCCAGGTGGTTCCGGCCGGCCTGGCATTCGACGTGGTCAACCAGCCGATGAAGAAGAAGGCGATCTCCAAGCTGATCAACCTGTGCTACCGCACGGTCGGCCTGAAGGACACAGTCATCTTTGCCGACCAACTGATGTATACCGGCTTCGCCTACTCGACCATTTCCGGTGTTTCCATCGGTGTGAACGATTTCGTAATCCCTGACGAGAAGGCACGCATCATCGATGCCGCCACCGAGGAAGTGAAAGAAATCGAGTCGCAGTACGCCTCCGGCCTGGTAACCCAGGGCGAGAAGTACAACAAGGTTATCGACCTCTGGTCGAAAGCCAACGATGAAGTCTCCAAGGCGATGATGGCCAACCTCTCGAAAGAGAAGGTCATCGATCGTGACGGTAACGAGGCCGAGCAGGACTCATTCAACTCGATGTACATGATGGCCGACTCTGGAGCGCGGGGTTCTGCTGCCCAGATCCGCCAGCTGGCCGGTATGCGTGGTCTGATGGCCAAGCCGGACGGCTCTATCATCGAGACGCCGATCACCGCGAACTTCCGTGAAGGTCTGAACGTACTCCAGTACTTCATCTCCACTCACGGAGCTCGTAAAGGTCTGGCGGATACCGCTCTGAAGACCGCTAACTCCGGTTACCTGACCCGTCGTCTGGTTGACGTGGCGCAGGATCTGGTGGTTACCGAGGTCGACTGCGGTACCGAGCAGGGCCTGTTCATGACGCCGCACATCGAGGGCGGCGACGTGGTCGAGCCGCTGGGCGAGCGCGTGCTGGGTCGTGTCATTGCGCGTGATGTACTCAAGCCGGGCAGCGAAGAAGTACTGGTTCCAGCTGGAACATTGGTTGACGAGCAGTGGGTTGACTTCATTGAGCTCAACAGCATTGACGAAGTTGTGGTTCGCTCGCCGATCAGCTGTGAAACCCGCTATGGCATTTGCGCCAAGTGCTACGGCCGCGATCTTGCTCGCGGGCATCAGGTGAACATCGGTGAGGCAGTGGGCGTTATCGCTGCGCAGTCGATTGGTGAGCCGGGTACTCAGCTGACGATGCGTACTTTCCACATCGGTGGTGCGGCCAGCCGGACCTCCGCGGTCGACAACGTCATGGTCAAGAATGGCGGCACCATCCGCCTGCATAACCTGAAGCACGTCGAGCGTGCTGACGGCGCGCTGATTGCGGTGTCCCGTTCCGGTGAGCTGGCGGTTGCCGACGACTTCGGTCGTGAGCGCGAGCGTTACAAGCTGCCTTACGGCGCCGTTATCTCCATCAAGGAAGGCGACAAGGTTGACGCGGGCGCGGTCGTTGCCAAGTGGGATCCGCACACTCACCCAATCGTCACCGAGATGAAGGGTGTCGTGACCTTCGTTGGCATGGAGGAAAACATCACCATCAAGCGTCAGACCGATGAGCTCACCGGCCTGACCAACATTGAAGTGATGGATCCGAAGGATCGCCCAGCCTCGGGCAAGGACATTCGTCCTGCGATCAAGATGGTGGATGCGAATGGCAAGGAACTGTTGCTGCCAGGAACAGATGTTCCGGCTCAGTACTTCCTGCCAGCCAACGCTTTGGTCGGTGTGGCGGACGGTGCCGAGATCAATGTGGGTGACGTTATTGCACGTATCCCGCAGGAAACCTCGAAGACCCGTGACATCACCGGTGGTCTGCCGCGCGTCGCCGACCTCTTCGAGGCGCGTCGTCCGAAAGAGCCGTCGATCCTGGCTGAAATCAGCGGCACCATCTCCTTCGGTAAGGAAACCAAGGGCAAGCGTCGCCTGGTTATCACGCCGACCGATGGTACCGATCCGTACGAAGAGCTGATTCCGAAATGGCGTCACCTCAACGTGTTCGAAGGTGAGCAGGTGAACAAGGGTGAGGTTATCTCGGACGGCCCGAGCAACCCGCACGATATTCTTCGTCTACTGGGCGTAAGTGCGCTAGCCAAGTACATCGTCAACGAGATTCAGGACGTGTACCGTCTGCAGGGCGTTAAAATCAACGACAAGCACATCGAGACCATCCTGCGTCAGATGCTGCGCAAGGTCGAAGTGGCGGAGTCCGGTGATTCGAGCTTCATCAAGGGTGACCAGATGGAACTCACCCAAGTGCTGGAGGAGAACGAGCGTCTCTCTGCGGATGACAAGTTCGGCTCGAAGTACATCCGTGTACTCCTTGGCATCACCAAGGCCTCGCTGTCTACCGAGTCGTTCATTTCGGCGGCGTCCTTCCAGGAAACCACCCGCGTCCTCACCGAGGCTGCGGTGACTGGCAAGCGCGATTATCTGCGCGGGCTGAAAGAGAACGTGGTCGTGGGTCGCCTGATCCCGGCCGGTACCGGTCTTCAGTATCACAGCGAGCGCAAGCGCAAGCGTGATGCTGAAAAACCGGTTCGCGTGAGTGCCGATGAAGTAGAAGCGGCGCTGACCGAGGCGCTCAATTCGAGCGGTAGCTGATTGGCGGTCTGCCCCGGCGTAAGTCGGGGCGCGCCTTGACGGTGGACAGGAAGCTCTTTAGACTCTTGTACCCCTAATTTGGCGGGGCCTTGCGCTCTGCCATTTTCGTTTGTGTCGAAAGACAACAGTGGAGCTAGTAGATGGCAACGATCAACCAGCTGGTACGCCAGCCGCGCAAGCGCGTCGTCGAGAAAAGCGACGTCCCTGCGCTGCAGAACTGCCCGCAACGCCGTGGCGTGTGCACTCGTGTGTACACCACCACGCCAAAGAAACCGAACTCTGCACTGCGTAAAGTATGCCGTGTTCGTCTGACCAACGGTTTTGAAGTCGCCTCCTACATCGGTGGTGAAGGTCACAACCTGCAAGAGCACAGCGTCGTGCTGATCCGTGGCGGTCGTGTAAAAGACCTTCCCGGTGTTCGCTACCACACCGTGCGCGGTTCGCTGGATACCTCCGGTGTCAAGGATCGTAAGCAGGGCCGTTCCAAGTACGGCACCAAGCGTCCGAAGTAATCAGTATTTTTATTTATTTGAGTCGATAAGAGTAAGGTCGGGCGTAACCTCGTCGTTATCGTCCCGGGCTAACCTGAAGACCGTTTGAGGGCTTATCAATGCCAAGACGTCGTGTAGCAGCCAAGCGCGAGATCCTTGACGATCCGAAGTACGGAAGTCTGATCCTCGCCAAGTTCATGAACCACGTGATGGAAAGCGGCAAGAAGGCCGTAGCTGAGCGTATCGTTTATGGGGCCTTGGAAAAGGTCAAGGAACGCAAGAACAGCGATCCCCTGGAAATCTTCGAAAAAGCACTCGACGCCATCGCTCCGCTGGTCGAAGTGAAGTCCCGCCGCGTAGGTGGTGCGACTTACCAGGTTCCGGTCGAAGTTCGTCCGTCCCGTCGTAACGCGCTGGCCATGCGCTGGCTGGTAGATGCTGCGCGTAAGCGTGGTGAGAAATCCATGGCCCTGCGCTTGGCGGGTGAGCTGTCGGATGCATTTGAAGGTAAAGGCGCTGCTGTGAAGAAGCGTGAAGACGTGCACCGTATGGCTGAAGCCAACAAGGCCTTCTCGCACTACCGCTTCTAATTTTCAGCGTCATCAACTTGCGAGGGCTTTATGGCTCGTACTACCCCGATTAACCGCTACCGTAACATTGGTATCGTCGCTCACGTGGATGCTGGTAAAACCACCACCACTGAGCGCGTCCTTTTTTACACCGGCGTAAACCATAAAATGGGCGAGGTGCATGACGGCGCCGCGACCATGGATTGGATGGTGCAGGAGCAGGAGCGTGGTATCACCATCACCTCTGCTGCCACTACCGCTTTCTGGGCTGGTTCCGAGAAGCAGTTCGACAAGCATCGTTTCAATATCATCGACACTCCCGGTCACGTTGACTTCACCATCGAAGTTGAGCGCTCGCTGCGCGTACTCGATGGTGCGGTCGTTGTGTTCTGTGGTACTTCGGGTGTTGAGCCGCAGTCGGAAACCGTTTGGCGTCAGGCTAATAAGTACGGTGTTCCGCGCTTGGTCTATGTCAACAAGATGGACCGTGCAGGCGCCAATTTCCTGCGTGTGGTTGCGCAGATAAAGCAGCGTCTGGGCCATACCCCCGTTCCGATTCAGCTCGCCATTGGTGCAGAAGATAACTTCCAGGGCCAGATTGATTTGGTCAAGATGAAAGCTATCTACTGGAACGATGACGACAAGGGCATGACCTTCCGTGAGGAGGAGATCCCTGCCGAGCTTCAAGATCTGGCTGATGAGTGGCGCAGCAACATGGTCGAGGCTGCTGCCGAAGCGACCGAGGAGCTGATGAACAAATACCTCGAAGGTGAAGAGCTCACCACCGAGGAAATCAAGTCTGCTCTGCGTCAGCGCACAATCGCTGGTGAAATCGTTCTCGCTGTCTGTGGTTCGTCGTTCAAGAACAAGGGTGTTCCTTTGGTTCTCGATGCGGTTATCGATTATCTCCCTGCGCCAGCTGACATTCCGGCGATCAAGGGTACCGATATCGATGACGAAACCATCGAGATGGAGCGTCACGCGGATGACGCTGAGCCGTTCTCGGCGCTGGCGTTCAAGATCGCGACCGACCCATTTGTTGGTACGCTGACCTTCGCTCGCGTTTATTCGGGTGTCCTGAACTCCGGTGACGGTGTTCTGAACTCGGTGAAAGGCAAGAAAGAGCGTGTCGGTCGTATGGTGCAGATGCATGCGAACAGCCGCGAAGAGATCAAGGAAGTTCGCGCCGGTGACATCGCTGCCCTGATCGGCATGAAGGATGTCACTACTGGTGACACACTCTGCGCCTTGGATAAGCCGATCATTCTGGTGCGTATGGACTTCCCTGAGCCGGTTATTTCGGTGGCGGTTGAGCCGAAGACCAAGGATGACCAGGAGAAGATGGGTATCGCGCTGGGCAAGCTTGCCCAGGAAGATCCCTCGTTCCGCGTCAAGACTGATGAAGAGACCGGTCAGACCATCATCTCGGGTATGGGTGAGTTGCACCTCGATATTCTCGTCGACCGTATGCGTCGTGAGTTCAACGTCGAAGCCAACATCGGTAAGCCGCAGGTCTCTTATCGTGAGAAGATCACGAAGTCCTGTGAGATCGAAGGCAAGTTCGTTCGCCAGTCTGGCGGTCGCGGTCAGTTCGGTCACTGCTGGGTGCGCTTTGCGCCAGCAGATGAGGGTCAAGAAGGCCTGCAGTTCGTCAATGAGGTAGTTGGTGGTGTTATTCCGAAGGAATACATCCCTGCTATTCAAAAGGGCATCGAAGAGCAGATGAAGAACGGCGTCGTCGCCGGCTATCCGCTGATCGGCCTGAAGGCGACTGTGTTCGATGGCTCCTACCATGACGTCGACTCCAACGAGATGGCGTTCAAGGTTGCGGCTTCCATGGCGACCAAGCAGCTGTCCCAAAAGGGCGGCGCCGTAGTGCTTGAGCCGATCATGAAGGTCGAGGTGGTAACGCCTGAGGACTACATGGGTGACGTGATGGGCGACCTTAACCGTCGTCGCGGTCTGATCCAGGGTATGGAAGATACGGTCTCCGGCAAGGTCATTCGTGCCGAGGTTCCGCTGGGTGAGATGTTCGGTTATGCAACCGACGTCCGCTCCATGTCTCAGGGTCGCGCCAGCTACTCCATGGAATTCTCGAAATACTCCGAGGCTCCGTCGAACATCGTCGAAGCTATCGTTAAAAAACAAGGTTGATTCAGCCCTTTAAGTAAGAGGTTTACTGTCGTGGCTAAAGAAAAATTCGAACGTAACAAACCGCATCTGAACGTCGGTACCATTGGTCACGTCGACCATGGCAAAACCACGCTCACCGCAGCGCTGACCAAGGTCTGTGCTGAAACTTGGGGCGGCTCTGCGCGTGACTTCTCGCAGATCGACAACGCGCCGGAAGAGAAGGCTCGTGGTATCACCATCAACACCTCCCACGTTGAATATGATTCCTCGATCCGTCACTACGCCCACGTTGACTGCCCAGGCCACGCTGACTATGTGAAGAACATGATCACCGGTGCTGCGCAGATGGACGGCGCGATCCTGGTTTGCTCGGCAGCTGACGGCCCCATGCCGCAGACGCGTGAGCACATCCTGCTGTCTCGTCAGGTTGGCGTTCCTTACATCGTTGTCTTCCTGAACAAGGCGGACATGGTGGATGACGCTGAGCTGCTTGAGCTGGTTGAGATGGAAGTGCGTGACCTGCTGTCGACCTACGACTTCCCGGGTGACGACACTCCGATCATTATCGGTTCTGCGCTGATGGCGCTGAATGGTCAGGACGACAACGAAATGGGCGTATCGGCCGTGCGTAAGCTGGTCGAAACTCTGGACAGCTACATCCCAGAGCCTGAGCGTGCCATCGACAAGCCGTTCCTGATGCCAATCGAAGACGTGTTCTCGATCTCCGGTCGCGGTACCGTTGTGACTGGTCGTGTTGAGCGCGGTATCGTCAAGGTTCAGGAAGAAATCGAAATCGTTGGTATCCGTGCCACGACCAAGACTACCTGCACCGGTGTTGAGATGTTCCGTAAGCTGCTCGACGAAGGTCGTGCAGGTGAGAACGTTGGCGTGCTGCTGCGTGGTACCAAGCGTGATGACGTCGAACGTGGTCAGGTTCTGGCCAAGCCGGGCACCATCAAGCCGCACACCAAGTTCGAAGGCGAAGTCTACGTACTGAGCAAGGAAGAAGGCGGCCGTCACACTCCGTTCTTCAAAGGCTACCGTCCGCAGTTCTACTTCCGTACTACTGACGTGACCGGTAACTGCGAACTGCCAGAAGGCGTTGAGATGGTAATGCCGGGCGACAACATCAAGATGGTTGTCACCCTGATCGCTCCGATCGCCATGGAAGATGGTCTGCGCTTCGCGATTCGCGAAGGCGGCCGTACCGTTGGTGCCGGCGTGGTTGCCAAGATCATCGAGTAACCGCTCGGTGTCGAAAAGGGCCCTTCGGGGCCCTTTTTTCTATTGCTGATCATTTATTGACACCCCCTGGACGCATCCGTACAATTGCGCCTCCTTTTACCGGGCGTATTGCGTTTGGTAGGGATGGCTAATTGGAGTCTGAGGTCAAAATGCAAAACCAACAAATCCGTATTCGGTTGAAGGCTTTTGACCATCGCCTGATCGATCAATCAACCCAGGAAATCGTGGAAACCGCGAAACGTACTGGTGCTCAGGTGCGTGGTCCGATTCCACTGCCGACCCGCAAAGAGCGGTTCACTGTTCTGGTTTCTCCGCACGTCAACAAGGACGCGCGCGACCAGTACGAGATCCGTACTCATAAGCGTGTGCTGGATATTGTCCAGCCGACCGACAAGACTGTCGATGCGCTGATGAAGCTTGATCTTGCGGCTGGCGTGGAAGTGCAGATCAGCCTCGGCTAAAACCTGGAGTTTTAGTCGTGTAACGCTCTGAAATGGGCGGCCATAGCGGGTGAAAGCCCCGTACACTAAAGAGGTTACAACATGACTATTGGTGTAGTCGGTCGTAAGTGCGGCATGACCCGCGTTTTCACCGAAGATGGTGTCTCTATTCCGGTTACGGTCATTGAGATCGAGCCGAATCGCGTCACTCAGTTCAAAAATGAAGAGAGCGATGGCTATCGCGCTGTGCAGGTTACTGTCGGCGAGCGTCGCGCGTCCCGCGTTACCAAGGCTCAGGCTGGTCACTTCGCCAAGGCGAATGTAGCTGCCGGTCGTGGTGTCTGGGAATTCCGCCTTGATGGCGAGGAGTTCCAGGTCGGCGACCAGATCAAGGCCGAGATCTTCCAGGCTGGGCAGATGGTGGATGTCACCGGTCAGTCCAAGGGTAAAGGCTTTGCCGGTACCATCAAGCGCTGGAATTTCCGTGGTCAGGACAATACTCACGGTAACTCCGTATCCCACCGCGTCCCGGGCTCTATTGGCCAATGCCAGACTCCAGGCCGTGTTTTCAAGGGCAAGAAGATGTCCGGGCACATGGGCGCCGAGCGCGTAACCGTGCAGTCCCTGGAAATCGTGCGTGTCGATGCCGAACGTAATCTGCTGTTGGTCAAGGGTGCAGTGCCCGGTGCCACTGGTGGTGACGTTGTCGTGCGTCCGGCTGCCAAGGCTCGCGGGTAAGGGGGAGTTCACATGCAATTGAATGTTAATGGCGCACAAGCCATCGAAGTCTCCGAGCAAACCTTTGGCGGTGAGTTCAACGAAACGCTGGTGCACCAGGCAGTCGTCGCCTATATGGCTGGCGGTCGTCAGGGTAGCAAGCAGCAGAAGACTCGTTCTGACGTTTCCGGTGGCGGCAAGCGCCCCTGGCGTCAAAAGGGTACCGGCCGTGCTCGTGCAGGTACCTCGCGTGGTCCGATCTGGCGTGGCGGTGGTGTGACTTTCGCTGCTCGACCGCAGAACCATGAGCAGAAGCTCAACAAGAAGATGTACCGCGCAGCGCTGCGTTCCA
Source organism: Stutzerimonas tianxiuensis (assembly GCF_053470365.1). NCBI lineage: Bacteria > Pseudomonadati > Pseudomonadota > Gammaproteobacteria > Pseudomonadales > Pseudomonadaceae > Stutzerimonas > Stutzerimonas tianxiuensis. Next base: position 22,193 of record NZ_JBPVWS010000027.1, read on the forward strand.
TTCTTTCTGAACTGGTTCGTTCCGAGCGTCTGGTCGTCGTTGAAGATTTCGCCGTCGACAGCCCCAAGACCAAGCTGCTTGCTAACAAGCTGACCGGTATGGGGCTGAATGACGTACTGATCGTTTCCGATGCTGTCGATCAGAACCTGTATCTGGCGGCCCGCAACCTGCCGCACGTCGATGTTCGTGACGTTCAGGGTTCCGATCCCGTCAGCCTGATCGCCTATGACAAGGTCTTGATCACCGTGTCGGCTGTGAAGAAATTCGAGGAGCTGCTGGGATGAACCAGGAACGCGTATTCAAAGTCCTGCTTGGTCCGCACGTCTCCGAGAAGGCAACCATGTTGGCTGATAGCAAAGGCCAATTCGTTTTCAAGGTTGCTACTGATGCAACCAAGCTGGAAATCAAGAAGGCCGTCGAAAGCCTGTTCAACGTGAAGGTCGCCAAGGTCAGTACTCTGAATGTTCAGGGTAAGACCAAGCGCACCGCTCGCGGTCTGGGCAAGCGCAATGACTGGAAGAAGGCGTACATCGCACTTCAGCCGGGCCAGGATCTCGATTTCTCCGGCAACGCTGAGTAAGGAAGGGGTGCATCATGGCAATCGTTAAATGCAAACCGACTTCCGCGGGCCGCCGTTTTGTGGTCAAAGTGGTCGGTCAGGAGCTGCACAAAGGCGCTCCTTATGCTCCGCTGCTCGAGAAGAAGTCGAAGTCTGGCGGTCGTAACAACAACGGTCGAATCACTACTCGTCACATTGGTGGTGGTCACAAGCAGCATTACCGTCTGGTTGATTTTCGTCGTAACAAGGATGGCATCCCAGCCGTCGTTGAGCGCGTTGAATATGACCCGAACCGTACTGCGCACATTGCGCTACTCAAGTACGCGGATGGTGAGCGTCGCTACATCATCGCTCCCAAGGGCGTCAGTGCTGGCGATCAGCTGCTTTCCGGCGTTAATGCGCCGATCAAGGCTGGTAACAGTCTGCCGCTGCGCAACATTCCGCTGGGTTCCACTGTTCACGGTGTTGAGCTCAAGCCGGGCAAGGGCGCTCAGATTGCTCGTTCCGCTGGTGCTTCGGCTCAGCTGGTCGCGCGTGAAGGTGCTTATGTAACGCTGCGTCTTCGCTCCGGAGAAATGCGCAAAGTGCTGGCTGAATGCCGTGCGACCCTGGGCGAGGTCTCGAACTCCGAGCACAGCCTGCGTTCGCTGGGTAAAGCGGGTGCCAAGCGCTGGCGCGGTGTTCGCCCGACCGTTCGCGGTGTGGCAATGAACCCGGTCGATCACCCCCACGGTGGTGGTGAGGGTCGTACCTCCGGTGGTCGTCATCCGGTGTCGCCATGGGGCTTCCCGACTAAGGGCGCGAAGACTCGCTCTAACAAGCGCACCGATAACATGATCGTCCGTCGTCGCAAGTAACTAGAGGGATACGACAGTGCCGCGTTCTCTGAAAAAAGGTCCTTTTATCGATCTTCACCTATTGAAGAAGGTCGAAGTGGCGATGGAAAAGAATGATCGCAAGCCGGTTAAAACCTGGTCGCGTCGTTCGATGATCCTGCCGCAAATGGTCGGTCTGACCATCGCTGTGCATAACGGCCGTCAACATGTCCCCGTTCTCGTGAGCGAAGATATGGTCGGTCACAAACTCGGCGAGTTCGCTGGTACCCGCACTTATCGCGGGCACGTAGCGGACAAGAAAGGCAAGCGCTAAGGGGTAAGGAAAGATGGAAGTAGCCGCTAAGTTGTCGGGCGCTCGCATCTCCGCCCAGAAAGCCCGCCTGGTCGCCGACCAGATCCGCGGGAAGAAGGTGGGCGAAGCGCTCAACCTGCTGGCTTTCAGCAGTAAGAAAGCCGCCGAGATCATGAAAAAAGTGCTGGAGTCGGCTGTAGCCAACGCCGAGCACAACGAAGGCGCTGACGTGGACGACCTGAAGGTCTCCACTGTCTTCGTCAACGAGGGGCGTTCGCTTAAGCGCATCATGCCGCGTGCCAAAGGCCGCGCTGATCGCATCGTCAAGCGGTCTTGCCATATCACTGTCAAGGTTGCGGACAAGTAACGGAGTCGATCAGATGGGTCAGAAAGTACATCCCACTGGCATTCGCCTGGGAATCGTCAAGGAGCACACTTCCGTCTGGTATGCAGACGGTCGTACGTACGCCGATTATCTGCTTGCAGATCTGAACGTGCGTGAATACCTCCAAGACAAATTAAAAAGCGCGTCCGTAAGCCGTATCGACATCCATCGTCCGGCTCAAACAGCACGCATCACCATCCACACCGCTCGTCCCGGCATCGTGATCGGAAAGAAAGGTGAAGATGTTGAGAAGCTGCGTCAGGACCTGACCAAGAGAATGGGTGTGCCTGTGCACATCAACATCGAAGAAATCCGCAAGCCGGAGCTCGATGCAATGCTGGTAGCACAGAACGTCGCTCAGCAGCTGGAGCGTCGCGTAATGTTCCGCCGCGCTATGAAGCGCGCCGTACAGAACGCGATCCGCATTGGTGCCAAGGGCATCAAGATCCAGGTGAGCGGTCGTCTGGGTGGGGCTGAAATTGCCCGTACAGAATGGTATCGGGAAGGTCGTGTGCCGTTGCACACCCTGCGTGCCGATATCGACTACAACACCTACGAAGCACACACCACTTACGGTGTGATCGGCGTCAAGGTTTGGATCTTCAAAGGCGAAGTTATCGGTGGTCGCCATGAAGAGCTCAAGCCGCAAGCGCCTGCGCCTCGTAAAAAAGCTGCCAAGTAAGGAGTACGCCAAATGTTGCAACCAAAGCGTACAAAATTCCGCAAGCAGATGACGGGTCACAACCGTGGCCTGGCTCAGCGCGGTAGCAAAGTCAGCTTCGGCGAATTCGCTCTGAAGTCTGTCGCCCGTGGTCGTCTTACTGCGCGTCAGATCGAGTCTGCACGTCGTGCGTTGACTCGTCACGTTAAGCGTGGCGGCAAGATCTGGATCCGCGTTTTCCCCGACAAGCCTATTTCCAAGAAGCCGCTTGAAGTGCGGATGGGTAAAGGTAAGGGTAACGTCGAGTACTGGGTTGCCCAGATTCAGCCGGGCAAGGTGCTTTACGAGATCGAGGGTGTTTCCGAAGAGCTGGCGCGTGAGGCATTCGCCCTGGCTGCTGCAAAGCTGCCTCTCGCCACCTCCTTTGTTAAGCGGACGGTGATGTGATGAAAGCGAATGAGCTTCGTGAAAAATCCGCTCAGCAGCTGAACGAGCAGTTGCTCGAGCTGCTGCGCGACCAGTTCAATCTGCGTATGCAGAAAGCAACTGGCCAGTTGGGGCAGTCTCACCTGCTCTCGCAAGTCAAGCGCGATATCGCTCGTGTCAAGACTGTGCTCAACCAGCAGGCAGGTAAGTGATCATGGCTGAAGTTGAAAAAACTGTCCGTACGCTGACTGGCCGCGTCGTCAGCGACAAAATGGACAAAAGCATCACCGTACTGATCGAGCGTCGCGTCAAGCACCCGATCTACGGTAAATACGTGAAGCGTTCGACCAAACTGCACGCCCACGACGAAACCAACCAGTGCCGTATCGGTGACAAGGTCACGATTCGCGAGACTCGTCCTATGGCGAAGACCAAGTGCTGGATGTTGGTTGATGTCGTCGAACGTGCCGTCGAAGTCTAAGGGCTAAGGGTCGGAGAAATTATATGATTCAGACTCAATCAATGCTCGATGTGGCTGATAACAGTGGCGCCCGTCGCGTCATGTGTATCAAGGTTCTCGGCGGTTCGCACCGCCGTTACGCCGGCATCGGCGACATCATCAAGGTTACCGTCAAGGAAGCGATTCCTCGTGGCAAGGTCAAGAAAGGCCAGGTAATGACCGCTGTTGTGGTCCGTACCCGTCACGGTGTTCGTCGTCCTGACGGCTCCATCATTCGCTTCGATGGCAACGCTGCTGTTCTGCTGAACAACAAGCAGGAGCCTATTGGCACCCGTATTTTCGGGCCGGTGACGCGTGAGCTTCGTTCCGAGAAGTTCATGAAGATCGTCTCGCTCGCGCCTGAAGTGCTGTAAGGAGAAGCCGCATGCAAAAGATTCGTCGCAACGACGAGATCATCGTCATCGCCGGCAAAGACAAGGGCAAGCGCGGTAAGGTGCTCCGGGTTCTCGCTGACGACCGTCTGGTTGTCGGTGGTATCAACCTGGTGAAGCGCCATACCAAGCCGAACCCGATGTCGGGCGTTCAGGGCGGTATCGTCGAGAAGGAGGCGCCACTGCACGCCTCTAACGTCGCTATTTTCAATGGCGAAACCAACAAGGCTGACCGCGTTGGGTTCAAGGTTGAAGACGGCAAGAAAATTCGTGTCTTCAAGTCGACCCAAAAGCCGGTTGAAGCTTGAGACTGCTAGGTAGATAACCATGGCACGACTAAAAGAAGTTTATCGGAAGCAAATCGCTCCCAAGCTGAAAGAAGAGCTTCAGCTTGGTAACGTGATGGAAGTTCCGCGCATTACCAAGATCACCCTGAACATGGGTATTGGCGAGGCCATCGGTGATAAGAAAATCATCGATAACGCGGTTGCCGATCTTGAGAAAATCACCGGCCAGAAGGTCGTCGTGACTCACGCTCGCAAGTCTATCGCTGGCTTCAAGGTCCGCGAGGGCTGGCCGATCGGTGTCAAGGTGACATTGCGCAGTGATCGTATGTACGAGTTCCTGGATCGTCTGTTGTCGATCTCCCTGCCTCGGGTTCGCGACTTCCGCGGCCTGAATGCCAAGTCGTTTGACGGCCGTGGCAATTACAGCATGGGTGTGAAAGAGCAGATCATTTTTCCGGAAATCGATTACGACAAGATCGATGCCCTGCGTGGTCTGGACATCACTCTGACCACTACTGCTCGGACGGATGAAGAGGGTCGCGCACTGCTGCGTGCCTTCAACTTCCCGTTCCGTAACTGATTGGAGTAGGCACATGGCTAAGCAAAGCATGAAGAACCGTGAGCTGAAGCGTCAGCAAACGGTTGCCAAGTACGCCCAGAAGCGTGCCGCGCTGAAAGCAACCATCGCTAACCCGGAGTCCACTCCGGAAGCGCGTTGGGAGGCTCAGGTGGCTCTGCAAAAGCAGCCTCGTGACGCAAGCGCTTCGCGCTTGCGTAACCGCTGCCGTCTGACCGGTCGTCCGCACGGTGTTTATCGCAAGTTCGGTCTTGCGCGTAACATGCTGCGTCAGGCCGCCATGCGTGGCGACGTACCGGGTCTGGTTAAAGCCAGCTGGTAAGAACGGTAGCTCGGCGCTCCTGTCGAGCTGGCTGTTTCCAAATCAAGCCCCTATGGGGCTTGATTCGTTTCTGGACTATCTCTAGAATGTCCGGCTCGCCCGAGCCACGCCTTCGGCGTTCGCTCATCTAGCAGGCGACACGAGCCCTCCCGGGCTTATTTTTTTGTATTAGGAGCCAAGAGCCCATGAGTATGCAGGACCCGTTAGCGGACATGCTAACTCGTATCCGTAATGCCCAGATGGCCGAAAAGTCCGTCGTAAGCATGCCGTCTTCCACTCTGAAGGTGGCTGTAGCCAACGTTCTTCAGGGTGAAGGCTATATAGCAGGATACAACGTCAGCAGCGACGCCAAGCCGCAGCTGTCTATCGAGCTTAAGTATTTCGAGGGCCGTCCGGTCATCGAGGAGCTGAAGCGCGTAAGCCGTCCTGGCCTTCGCCAGTACAAATCCGTTGATCAGTTGCCGAAGGTTCGCGGCGGTCTGGGTGTTTCGATCGTGTCCACCAACAAGGGTGTGATGACTGATCGGGCTGCTCGCGCTGCTGGCGTTGGCGGCGAAGTGCTCTGCACAGTGTTCTAAGGGGGGATAAGCATGTCTCGCGTTGCTAAGAACCCCGTCAAGCTGCCCGCTGGTGTTGAATTCAACATGTCCGGCCAGCAGCTTTCGGTAAAGGGTGCCAAGGGTGCTCTGGAACTGAATGTGCACTCGTCCGTGGAAGTGATTCACGAGGCTGGTGAGTTGCGTTTCGCTGCTCGCAATGGCGATCAGCAGAATCGCGCCATGGCCGGTACCACCCGTGCGCTGGTTAACAATATGGTCATCGGCGTCAGCCAAGGCTTTGAGCGCAAGCTTCAGCTGGTTGGTGTTGGTTACAAGGCGCAAGCCAAAGGTCAAGTGCTGTCCCTGGCTCTCGGCTTCTCGCACCCGGTGGAATATGAACTGCCGCAAGGCGTTACCGCTGAGACCCCCAGCCAGACCGATATCCTGATCAAGGGTGTCGATAAGCAACTGGTCGGTCAGGTGGCTGCTGAAATCCGCGATTTCCGTCGTCCTGAGCCTTACAAAGGCAAAGGCGTACGTTACTCGGACGAAGTGGTCCGTCGTAAAGAAGCTAAGAAGAAGTAGGGCATAGCAAATGAGCGTAAAGAAAGTTACTCGTCTGCGTCGCGCTCGCAAGGCACGCCTGAAGATGCGCGAGCTGGAAACCGTACGCCTGTGTGTGTACCGCTCTTCCCAGCACATCTACGCCCAGGTCCTTTCGGCCGACGGCGGCAAGGTCCTGGCCAGCGCCTCGACTCTGGACAAAGAACTGCGCGGCGGTGCCACTGGCAACGTCGACGCTGCCAAGAAAGTTGGTCAGCTGGTCGCTGAGCGTGCTAAGGCCGCAGGTGTCACCCAGGTGGCGTTCGACCGTTCTGGCTTCAAGTACCACGGTCGTGTCAAGGCACTGGCTGATGCTGCTCGTGAAGGCGGGCTGGAGTTCTAAGTTATGGCATATAACGAGCAAAAGCGCGACGAAGGCTACATTGAGAAGCTGGTTCAAGTTAACCGCGTCGCCAAGACTGTAAAGGGTGGTCGTATCTTCACCTTCACCGCGTTGACCGTGGTAGGTGATGGTAAGGGCCGTGTAGGTTTCGGTCGCGGCAAGTCCCGTGAAGTACCTGCTGCGATTCAGAAGGCCATGGAGGCGGCTCGCCGCAACATGATCCAGGTTGATCTGAATGGCACCACGCTGCAGTACGCTACCAAGGCGGCGCATGGCGCTTCCAAGGTATACATGCAGCCTGCTTCTGAAGGTACCGGTGTTATCGCCGGAGGCGCGATGCGCGCCATCCTTGAAGTGGCTGGTGTGCAGAACGTCCTGGCTAAGTGCTACGGCTCGACCAATCCGGTGAACGTGGTTCATGCCACTTTCAAGGGGTTGAAGGCCATGCAGTCGCCTGAGTCGATCGCTGCTAAGCGTGGCAAGAGCGTCGAGGAGATTTCCTGATCATGGCTAACACCGTCAAGGTCACGCTGATTAAAAGCGTCAGCGGTCGTATCCCCAATCACAAGCTGTGCGTAAAGGGCCTCGGCCTTCGTCGCATTGGTCACACTGTCGAGGTTCAGGACACTCCTGAGAATCGCGGCATGATCAACAAGGCTTATTACATGCTCCGTGTGGAGGGCTAAGCCATGCAACTGAACGATCTGCGTTCTGCGCCGGGTGCCCGTCGCGAAAAGCTTCGTCCTGGCCGTGGTATCGGTAGCGGTCTGGGTAAGACCGGTGGCCGTGGTCACAAGGGTCAGACTTCCCGTTCCGGTGGCAAGATTGCTCCTGGGTTCGAGGGTGGTCAGCAGCCGTTGCATCGTCGTCTGCCGAAGTTCGGCTTCGTATCGCTCAAGGCTATGGATCGTGCAGAAGTGCGCACATCCGAGCTGGCCAAGGTCGAAGGCGATGTGGTCTCCGTGCAGAGCCTCAAGGATGCCAACGTCATCAACCAGAACGTGCAGCGTGTGAAAGTTATGCTGTCCGGTGAGGTTGGTCGCGCTGTGACCCTGAAAGGCATCGCAGCCACCAAAGGTGCGCGTGCGGCTATTGAAGCAGCTGGCGGCAAGTTCGAGGAATAAATGGCTAAGCAAGGTGCTCTCTCCGCGCTGAGTAATGGCGGGCTGTCTGAACTCTGGGCTCGTCTGCGCTTTTTGCTGATGGCGATCATCGTCTATCGAGTAGGGGCGCACATCCCGGTGCCGGGGATCAATCCCGACAGGTTGGCCGAGCTGTTCCGTCAGAACGAAGGGACCATCCTTAGTCTGTTCAACATGTTTTCAGGTGGTGCGCTGGAGCGCATGAGCATCTTTGCGCTGGGGATCATGCCGTACATCTCGGCATCGATCATCATGCAGCTTATGACAGCCGTCAGCCCCCAGCTTGAGCAGTTGAAGAAGGAAGGCGAGGCCGGTCGCCGCAAGATCAGTCAGTACACGCGCTATCTGGCGCTGGTGCTGGCTATCGTGCAGGCCATCGGTATGTCCGTCGGTCTGGCCGGGCAAGGTGTCGCATTCAGCAGTGACTTCGGCTTCTACTTCGTCGCCATCACCACGTTTGTGGCGGGTGCGATGTTCATGATGTGGCTGGGTGAGCAGATCACTGAACGTGGCGTAGGTAACGGCATTTCGATGTTGATCTTTGCCGGTATCGTCGCTGGTTTGCCGGGCGCCCTAGGGCAGTCCTTCGAGTCAGCTCGCCAAGGTGATGTCAATATCATTGCGCTGTTGGCCGTGGGGCTTCTGGCCGTTGCGATCATTGGTTTTGTGGTCTTCATTGAGCGTGGTCAGCGGCGAATCGCCGTGCATTACGCCAAGCGTCAGCAGGGTCGTAAGGTCTTCGCTGCACAAACAAGCCACTTGCCCTTGAAAGTCAATATGGCTGGCGTGATTCCAGCGATCTTTGCGAGCAGCATTCTATTGTTCCCGGCGTCGTTGGGTCAGTGGTTTGGTCAGTCCGAAAGCATGAGCTGGCTGGCTGATATCTCGCAGTCGATTGCTCCCGGTCAGCCATTGAATATCCTGTTGTTCAGTGCCGGTATCATCTTCTTCTGCTTCTTCTATACGGCGTTGATGTTCAACCCTAAAGACGTTGCAGAAAACTTGAAGAAGTCCGGTGCGTTTATTCCAGGGATTCGTCCTGGTGAGCAGTCGGCGCGCTATATCGATGGTGTGCTGACCCGCTTGACCTTGTTCGGTGCCCTGTACATGACGGCTGTTTGCTTGCTTCCTCAGTTCCTTGTGGTTGCCGCAAATGTGCCGTTCTACCTTGGCGGGACCTCGTTGCTGATTGTGGTCGTGGTTGTAATGGACTTCATGTCTCAAGTGCAGTCACACCTGATGTCCCACCAGTACGATTCCCTGATGAAAAAAGCCAACCTGAAGGGCTACGGCAGCGGAATGCTTCGCTGAAGTCGGCTCGTAAGGTTCTAGGAGTTGGTCATGAAAGTTCGCGCATCGGTCAAGAAACTGTGCCGCAACTGCAAGATCGTTCGTCGCGAAGGCGTCGTTCGTGTGATCTGCAGCGCAGAACCGCGGCACAAACAGCGCCAAGGCTGATTGTGAGCTAAGGCTCGGGCCCGGCAGCTAGTGCGCTGCCGGGTTGATTATTTGTTATTACAGCGTTAGTATCTCGCGCCCTTTTCTTGGCTTCCGGGGCGTTGGGTAGCTGTCAATTGGAGTTTCACTGAATGGCCCGTATTGCAGGCGTAAACATTCCGGATAACAAGCACACTGTTATCTCGCTGACCTACATCTATGGTGTTGGTCGCACTCGCGCACAGACAATCTGTGCCGCTACCGGTGTAAATCCGGCAGCAAAAATCAAGGATCTCACTGACGAGCAGGTTGAGCTGCTTCGTGGCGAAGTGGGCAAGTTCATCGTTGAAGGTGACCTGCGTCGCGAAGTCAACATGAAGATCAAGCGCTTGATGGACCTGGGTTGCTACCGCGGCCTGCGTCATCGTCGTGGTCTGCCGGTCCGCGGTCAGCGTACCAAGACCAACGCTCGTACCCGTAAGGGTCCGCGTAAGCCGATCCGCAAGTAATCGCATTAGCGCATCGACAGGAATCTAATCATGGCAAAACCTGCTGCTCGTCCTCGTAAGAAAGTAAAAAAGACGGTGGTTGATGGCATCGCCCATATCCACGCTTCTTTTAACAACACCATCATCACTATCACCGATCGTCAAGGCAATGCGTTGTCCTGGGCGACGTCTGGTGGTTCCGGTTTCCGCGGCTCCCGTAAGAGCACCCCGTTTGCTGCCCAGGTGGCTGCCGAGCGTGCTGGTCAAGCGGCACTGGAATATGGCCTCAAGAACCTCGACGTCAATGTCAAGGGTCCTGGTCCGGGCCGTGAATCTGCTGTTCGTGCATTGAACGGCTGTGGTTATAAAATCGCCAGCATCACCGACGTGACGCCGATCCCGCACAACGGGTGCCGTCCGCCGAAGAAGCGCCGCGTGTAATCAGGAGACAGTGAGAAATGGCTCGTTATATTGGTCCCAAGTGCAAACTGTCTCGTCGTGAAGGCACCGATCTCTTCTTGAAGAGTGGTGCGCGCGCGCTCGAATCAAAGTGCAACATCGAAACCCCACCGGGTGTTCACGGTCAGCGTCGTGGTCGTTTGTCCGACTACGGTACCCAGCTGCGTGAGAAGCAGAAAGTCCGCCGCATTTATGGTGTTCTCGAGCGCCAGTTCAGCGGTTATTACAAGGAAGCTGCCAGCCGCAAGGGCGCTACCGGTGAAAACCTTCTGCAACTGCTCGAGTGCCGTTTGGATAACGTCGTGTATCGCATGGGCTTTGGCTCTACTCGTGCCGAATCGCGTCAGCTGGTCTCGCACAAGTCGATTAGCGTAAATGGTCAGACAGTGAACGTTCCGTCTTACCAGGTTAAAGCTGGCGACGTGGTGGCCGTTCGTGAAAAGTGCCGCAACCAGCTGCGTATCGCCCAAGCCCTTGAACTGTGCGTACAGCGCGGTCGCGTTGAATGGGTCGAAGTAGATGCCGACAAGAAATCCGGTGTTTTCAAGAATGTTCCGGCGCGCAGTGATCTGTCAGCCGACATCAACGAAAACCTGATTGTCGAGCTCTACTCCAAGTAAGGGCTAGAAAATAGGTGTATCCATGCAGATTTCGGTAAATGAGTTCCTGACCCCCCGCCATATCGATGTGCAGGTGGTCAGTCCGACCCGTGCCAAGATCACTCTCGAGCCCCTCGAGCGCGGTTTTGGCCATACCCTGGGCAACGCGCTGCGTCGTATTCTGTTGTCCTCCATGCCCGGCTGCGCTGTGGTCGAGGCTGAGATCGACGGTGTGCTTCACGAGTACAGCGCTATCGAGGGCGTGCAGGAAGATGTCATCGAAATCCTGCTGAACCTCAAAGGTATCGCCATCAAGCTGCACGGCCGTGATGAAGTGACCTTGAGCCTGGTGAAGAAGGGCGCGGGCGCTGTTACCGCTGCCGATATCCAGCTGGATCACGATGTCGAAATCGTCAATGGCGATCACCTGATCGCCAACCTGGCGGCTAATGGCTCGATCAACATGAAGCTCAAGGTCGCTCGCGGCCGTGGCTACGAGCCGGCTGATGCGCGTCAGAGTGATGAAGATGAGAGCCGTAGCATTGGCCGTCTTCAGCTCGACGCAACCTTCAGTCCGGTCCGTCGCGTGGCTTATGTTGTCGAAAATGCTCGTGTTGAGCAGCGTACCAACTTGGACAAGCTGGTTATCGACCTGGAAACCAACGGAACCCTGGATCCTGAAGAAGCGATCCGTCGTGCCGCGACCATTCTGCAGCAGCAGTTGGCCGCGTTCGTCGACCTCAAGGGTGACAGCGAGCCGGTCGTGGTCGAGCAAGAAGACGAGATCGATCCGATCCTGTTGCGTCCAGTTGACGACCTGGAACTGACCGTGCGTTCGGCGAACTGCCTCAAAGCAGAAAACATCTACTACATCGGTGATCTGATCCAGCGCACCGAAGTCGAGCTGTTGAAGACGCCGAACCTGGGCAAGAAATCTCTGACCGAAATCAAAGATGTTCTGGCTTCTCGTGGTCTGTCCCTCGGCATGCGCCTCGACAATTGGCCGCCGGCCAGTCTCAAGAAGGACGATAAGGCTACGGCCTGATCGACCATAGTCACCGAACTGATCGTTTGGTAAGGAATTTCAATCATGCGTCATCGTAAAAGTGGCCGTCATCTCAGCCGCACAAGCGCTCACCGCAAAGCCATGTTTCAGAACATGGCGGTGTCGCTGTTCGAGCACGAACTGATCAAGACTACCCTGCCTAAGGCCAAGGAACTGCGTCGCGTAGCCGAGCCGCTCATCACTCTGGCTAAGGAAGACAGCGTCGCTAATCGTCGTCTGGCTTTCGACCGTACTCGTTCCAAGGCTATCGTTGGTAAGCTTTTCAACGATCTCGGCCCGCGTTACGCCACCCGTCAAGGTGGTTACCTGCGTATTCTCAAGTGCGGTTTCCGCGCTGGAGACAATGCACCGATGGCTTACGTTGAGCTGGTTGACCGTCCGGTCACCGGCGAAGTGGAAGCCGCTGAGTAAGCGTTGCTTGCTTAAAAAAAACCGAGCGCATGCTCGGTTTTTTTATGCGTATGGATCTTTACATCCGCCATTCCAGCGAGTCGGCGATCGCTTAAGATGACCTGAGTGAAGCATGGCCGATTAAGGTATTCGCTTTCTCAGTCATGCACGTGGGTGTTACCGGTCATGACGGCAAGTAGTAGTACGTCGCTGGCTGCAGATAGGGTGAGCTGCTCTAGGGCCGGATGAGCGCGTCGAGTTACGTTGGCCGTATCGGGACTGCTGATTCGGCATATGGTTGGGCGTTGTCTGGGGCGGGGACTATTCCTGCGGAGTCGCTGAATAGCCAATGTAAAGCCGGGCGTTATGCCCGGCTTTTTTATTGGTGCGCCAGGCATGGCGCGTTGCGCGCAAGCGCAACCAGCTTGGCTGTGGTGGCCACGCTGGTGACT
>NZ_JBPVWS010000028.1:0-30298 GCF_053470365.1 Stutzerimonas tianxiuensis
GCTCAAATAGTGGGCAATTCGCTTTGTCTTTGTCGCGCTCTGTCCATTTATGAATTCAAGTCCGACAGGCTGCTAGGCCAACTCTTCGTCCTGGCACTGCTTCGTAAACGCGGCAGGTGAAGGCGGTCCGAGTCGTTTTCGGAACGTTTGTGGCCAGTGCTCTGCTGATGTCAATCGAGCTATTGGGGAAGAGTGACTCATCAGCAGAGGCTCTGAAAAGCCGCCGATGTCAATGCGGGTTGTCCCCCGTCAAATACTCTGTAATTCATAGCCTTATGCTGGCGTCGTAGGTGGCGTCGTTGGCGCCACCGAGCGCATGTTTCAGCAATATTGGAAAAAGCCGCGGCCGGCGCTGGCCGCTTGGCTAGCGCTCATGCGTGCCGACTGGTCATTGTCAACGGAGCGGTAGTGTGAGCGTCCCAGTGAGTGTCTCCTACGTATTGATTGCCTATAACGAGCCCTGGCGCGCTGACGAGCTTGCCCGCCTGGTCGCAGCACTGCGTCCAGGAATCCGCACTGTTCAGGTCAATGATGGTCAGGCGGCACTCCGGGTCTGCCGCAAGCAACCGCCGAGCTTTTTGATAGCTGACGGTGAGCTGGCGCAATTGGATGCCCGAAATCTATTGCACGAGCTGCGCAATCACCAGGCGACGCGGCTGTTGCCCGCCATAGTCATCAGCGATCGGGTGGACGGCGCAAGTGTTCGTGCCGTGCGTCCGTTGTCGCCGAAGGCCTATTTGAAAAAGCCTTATAGCTTGTGCGACTTGCGGGTTCGCCTGAACTCACTCTTGCCCGGTCCCCGTACAGTCAGCACACCGGCCGCTAGCGCAACCGGGACGCTAAGCGACTTTCTAGAACGGATGCGCTCGAACAACGCCGGTGCGCCAGTTATGGAGTCGGTGCAGGTTGCTGTCGCAGCCTGCATGCAAACGGAAGACTGGGACCTTGCGGTGCTGGAATCGAAGCTATCGTCAGATCCTCAAATTACGGCTCGCCTGGTATCCATTGCCAATAGTGCTGGGCAGCACAGCGGTGCCGTGTGCAAGACGCTTGGCCAGGCTTTGCCGCGCCTAGGTGTGAAGCGAGCATTGAATCTAACCTTGCAGCTTGCGGTTCAGAATAATGCCACCTTGTCGGATCCTCGCTTGAAGCATCTGGCGGCTTCTAGCACCGATTATGCCCAGCGCGCCGCAGAGCTTGCTCACTGGCTGGCAGGCAAACTCAAGCTCGACACAGAGATCTCCTACACCGCAGGACTGCTGCATAACATCGGCGAGCTTGCTCTGCTCAGAAGTCTGCAGGAGTGGTTAGATAGCGGTGGTGAACTGACGGAGGACGAAATCCTCTGTGCCTTGCGCGAACGCTCCGCCAGCTTTGGATCAGCCCTGCGGGCGCAGTGGAGAATACCGTTGCGGTTACGCCAGCTAATCGCCGCGTTCTATTCCCTGGGCGCGGAGGTCTTCACCCGAGAAGCGCTGGTTCTCAATGTGACCGGCTCATTGCTGCGCTTACCACCGTCCAGTCCCATTGACGAGCTACTGCAAGACCGGGCGGTTCGACTGCTTCGACTTGATGAAGCGATCCTTGAGCGAGCGCCGCGCGAACGAGCCTGAGCGCGAAGTCTGATCCATCGCCTCCTTTGCTTTGGGCGTGTGCAACTCGGCAAGCGTTAAATGAACCTGGAATAAGGCTGCAGTATTCCGGCCGAGCGTAGGCAGACGTAGCCTCGACGCTAGCGGGCCAGTACCGGCCTGTATTCCTTCTGCTAGCCGTGCGCCGTCATCCCTAAAATGTTTTTTGACGGTTTGACCAAGAGTGATAGCATTTTGACTCTACGGCTCTATGGTGCTGTCATTCGATAGCCCACAGGGGTTTCGCTGTCTGGATGGACGCGTACTTGCCTGACTGTATAGGCGCCGTTCTGGAGACTGAAAATTGTTGCGACATTGCTCTATCGAGGCCAAAGCCGGGCTCGTGGTTATCGTTGCGTTACTGGCAACGCTGATACCCATGTGGGTCATTCTTAACGCGTGGCTCAAACATGAAAATGAGTTGGTAGAGAAAGCCGCGCGCAACGATGCGATGAACCTGGCGATAGCCTTTGAAGAGCATGTGCACAGCGTCGTCCGATACGCCGACGCCTTGATACAGGACATGCGTGAAGAGCTGGTAGAGGACCCTGACGCGTTTCAGACGTTAGCCAAAACAAAACTTCCACGGTACGGCGCCCTAGTCGGCCAGCTCGCACTGATAGATGCAGAAGGATGGTTGGTTGGCACGTCTCTGGACTCGCTAGCCAAAAAAGTCGACCTGAGCGATCGCGAACATTTCCGCGTGCACCGAGACAATCTTGGGCAAGACCAGCTGTTTGTGAGTAAACCCATCCTCGGCCGCGTGTCGGGAATCTGGTCCATACAATTGACCAGACCGGTCATCAGGGACGGAGAGTTTACCGGTGTGCTCGTTCTTTCGATTCCGGTCGCCTTCTTCACTGATTTCTACAAACAGATCAACATCGGACAGCATGGTCTGATCGCTTTGGTCGGTCTGGACCGGGTGCCACGCGCAGCCGCCTCTTCGATTAACCTGGATGCGCGCCTGGACGGGATGGTGGTGCCTGAGGATCGCCCCTATTTCGATAGCACTAAACCTGACGAAGGCTTCTATCGGGGACCGAGCGCCATTGACCAGATTACTCGCCTGACCGCATACCGCCGTCTGGAGGATGTTGGACTGATTGTTGTCGTTCAGCTGTCACCCGCCGAATACCTGTCAGCTTCTCGTGAGCGTCGTCAGTTCCTGATTTTTTGTGCTGCTGCCATCTCGGCTTTATTACTGGCCTTTGCTTCATATCTGTACTTCGCAACACGGCGGCATCTGAAAAGCACAGCGGCCCTCAAGCGAGCGCATGACTCGTTGCGGCAGATCGTCAACATTGACCTTCTGACTGGCGCACGAAGCCGGCGTGACTTTCTCGAGACGTTGGAAAATGAGCTAGGCCGTGCGTTGCGCCACAACGCGCCGCTCAGCCTGGTGCTGCTTGATATCGATTTTTTCAAACGAGTGAACGATACGTACGGGCATCCGATTGGCGACGTCGTCCTGCGAGAACTGTCGGCACGGTGTAGCGCTGTTCTGCGCGCACATGATGTGTTCGGGAGGCTTGGCGGTGAGGAGTTCGGTTTGATTCTTCCTCAGACAGACAAGGAGGGCGCGCTGCTCGTCGCAGAGAAACTGCGCCTGGCTGTTGAGAATGCTGTCATTTCAACAGAACGGGGCCCGGTGCAGATCACGATCAGCGCAGGCGTTGCGTGCGCCGAGTCGGCGGGAGAGGACTCAAGTCGTCTCGTTATCCGTGCAGACGATGCTCTCTACACCGCGAAGCAGACTGGCCGGAATCGAGTCTGTTTCGCGCCTGCTGCCGAAGGTTCTCCACCTCAACCTGAGACCGCAGGACCAGCAACAGTCTAGAGTTGCTCGGTACGCGCTTCGCTGGGCCGTTATGGTTGTACCGGTAAACGTGCCCTGACGGTGCGGTCTGACCTATCGCCAACGCTTGGTGCACCCATCTGCGCGCTAAATCTGGCGTGTAACTTCCCCTAGCCGCTTTGCTTTAGCCAGAAATCAAGTTTCGTTGAGTTCGTCGCGCAGCTGCGCCAGATGCAGCGTCGCCAGTTTCACCACTTCAATCGGCCCAAAGCGGCCAGCCCTACGAACAGCGCGGCTTAGCCCAGACCGTAGTGATACGAACCGTCCGGCTTTTAGTGTTTTCTATCACGTGGCGGGTACATCGGTGTTCGACCCTGACCGCCATGGCTACGCGTCTGCAGGGGGCGGCTCGGCAAAACAAAAAATCCCAGCGCGCCCCATCTTTTCTCTCGTTCTGCACGCGTCATATAGCCCGGCCAAGCTTCTTCCCTTAGGCTATATGAGAATTATTATCTTCTGGCATGGGTGAGCTCACCCGACAGGGAGTCGAGATGGGGGCGTATCTGGCTGAACTATTGGTCATCGAGGACGATCAGGTACTGAGCGCGCAGTTGGGAGAGTTGCTTCGCCTGCAGGGGTACGCGGTGCGGTTGAGCCCGTTGGGCGAGAGTGGTCTGGCGATGGCACTGGCTAGCGCGCCGGACCTGGTTCTGCTGGACGTAATGTTGCCGGACGTGAGCGGCTTTTCGGTATTGCGTCGCTTGCGCGAGCAGCAACAAACTCCGGTGATCATGCTGACCGCGTGTGGTGCCGAGGAGGAACGTATCCGAGGCTTGCGTCACGGCGCGGATGACTACCTTGCCAAACCCTTCAACCTGACGGAATTGCAGCTGCGCATCGATGCCATATTGCGGCGCACACGCAGCGCCGATAGCAGGGCAGTCCAGCCCCCTTCGTTGAATATCGAAACGCTGGCGTTGGACAGACACACGCTACGCGCCCGCGTCGGAGAGCAGGACCTGGCGCTAACGCCCTTGCAGTTCCGGCTGCTCTGGCAACTGATGTTGCAACGCGGCGAAGTGCTGACCAAACCGTACTTGTACCGGGTCGTGTTCGAGCGCGAGCACAGCGGCTACGACCGCAGCCTCGACATGCACATCAGCCGCATCCGCCGCCGACTGGCCGAGGCCGGGCTGGCCGCTGATCGCCTGCAGACGCTCCACGGCCGCGGTTATAGCTTCCAATGAACCGGCGATTGTTCTGGAAACTATGCCTTGGCGTCGCCCTGGGGAGTGTGGCGCTGTTCTGGGTCATCGCGCGTCTGAGCGGTCAGGCAGAGGAGCAGATGAGCTTCATCGATGCCGAGCACCAGCGCACTTTGCGTGAGTACGGCGCGCAGGCTGAGGCCTTGTACCGCGCCGGCGATGAAAAGGCGCTGCAGCAATGGTTGCAGCGGCTTCAGCAGCAAGAGCAAACCTGGGCGGCGATCATCGATCCCCAGTTACGTGCGCTTGCCGGTAGTGAACTGTCCGAGCGCTTCATGCGGGAGTTCAGCCTTGGGAGGGATCCGTCCTGGAAGATTCATCTCTACTTTCAGGAAAACCCGATCATGGATGTGCCGTTCGCCGATGGGCAGCTGCGCTTCCTGATCCAGCTGCCGCAGCGCATGCGTCCGGGGCATTACTGGTATCCGGCTCGGCTGTTACTTGAGCTGGTGTTGCCGCTGGTGTTGTTGGTCTGCGGTTGCTTGTTGCTATATCGCCACCTGATGCAGCCACTGAGAAGGCTGGAGCAGGCGACCCGCCAGTTCAGCGAAGGAGACTACTCAGCCCGTGCGGGAGCGCTGTTGGGCTCGCGGCGCGATGAATTGGCTGGGGTGGCCGAAACCTTCGACGCCATGGCTGAACGCATCGGCGGTTTGATCATTGATCAGCGCCAGCGACTGGCTGAAATGTCCCATGAGCTTAGAACGCCGCTGGCACGCATCGAGATGGCGGTCAGTTTGGCGGAGCATGGCGGCGACAGTGCTGCATTGCTGCCCCGCATTCGCCAGGATTGTTCGGCAATGCGTCGTTTGGTCGAGGATGCACTGACCCTCAGTTGGCTAGAGACGGAGCGGCCAATGCTGCGTGACGAAACGCTGGATCTGACGGACTTGCTGGACAGCATTCTCGACGATGCACGCTTCGAATATCCGGATCGCCAAATCGAAACGCAGCTACCCGCCGAAGCAGAGCTGGTTGGCAGCTGCCACCGCGCGCTTGGCCAAGCGGTCGAGAACATCGTGCGTAACGCACTCGATCACACGCCGTCGGGCAAAAAAGTCTGGGTTCAACTTCAGGCCGAAGCCGAAAGCTATCGGCTGGACATCATTGATCAGGGGCCGGGCGTACCACCGCAGTGGCTTGAGCGTATTTTTCAGCCGTTCGAGCGCGTCAGCGGTGACCGCCCAGGTTTTGGTCTTGGGCTGGCTTTGGCCGAACGACAGATTGGTGCGATTGGCGGGCGTCTGGCTGCGACAAACCACGAGCACGGCGGTTTGTGCATGACGATTTGGTTGCCTTGCACCGGGGACACAACGTAACAGTTGTAAAAGTGATACGCGCTGACGGTATTGTGGGTGAGAATCGTTAATACGAAACGTTCGCATTAATGGTCCGAGGTTCTTCATGCAACACTGTCCTATCCCGCTATCGCTTCTCGGTTCGCTGTCGTTTGCTGCGCTGATGGTCGCCATGCCCTGCCAGGCACAAGCGCAGACCAAGGAGCCGTTGGAGCTGAGCGGCAGCGAGGTAACTGCACACCACATACAAGGCGACAGCGTCGAAGCCGAACAGCTAGAGCATTATCAAGCGGCTGACCTACAGGATGTATTCGAGGCCAGCCCCGAGGTGTCTGTCGCTGGCGGCCCCGGTGTGGCTCAAAAGCTTTACCTGCGGGGTCTTGAAGATACGCTGTTGAACATCTCCATCGACGGCGCCAACCAGCCGGGCCAGACCTTCCACCATACCGGTCGTATTGGAATAGAGCCGGAGCTGCTCAAACGTGCCGAGGTCCAGCCCGGCACCGGCGACGCAACGGCAGGGCCGGGCGCCCTGGGCGGCTCGATCCGTTTCGTGACCAAAGACCCGGACGACCTGCTACGTGCGGGGGAGCGCGTCGGTGCGTTAGTCAAAGGGACCTACTTCAGCAATGCCGAAGGCTACAAGACCAGCACCAGCCTGTTCGGTCGGTTCAACGATGCATGGTCTGCCATGGCGGTCGCAACCTACCAGGACCAGAACGACTATGAGGACGGCAATGGTCAGGATGTGCTTGGTACCGGAGCGCGCCAGAAGCTGGGGTTCGCCAAACTGGTAGGGCGACTCACGGATGAGCAGACGTTGCGCCTGTCCTATGAGCAACGTACCGATGAAGGCGAACGCAGCCAGCGTCCTCAGTGGATTCCAAGCGACTTCAATCCTCTGTTTCCGCTGGAGACGGAGCGCGAAACCCTGACGTTGAATTACGGCTGGAACCCGCAGAACAACGACCTGCTCGATGTCGAGGTGACGACCTACCATACCTCTACTGAGCTCCAGCAAGACGGCCGCTATGGGTTGTACATCGGTGACACCACCAGCGCCGGTCTGGAGCTGCGCAACACCAGCGAGCTGGACGCCCATCGTTTGACCTACGGGGTCGACTACCGAGATGACCGGACTCGGCTGGGGCCGGAGGGTGACCGAGATCTGGATGAGGAAACCGGCGATGTGCTGGGCTTCTATCTACAGGACAGCTATCAGGCTACCGAGAAGCTGCTGCTCGGCATGGGCGTGCGCTACGACCGCTACCGCCTCGACGACCGCGACGGCCAGAATTTTTCGGACGCCGGCTTCAGCCCCAACGTGGGCCTTCGTTATCAGCTGACTCCGGAACTGGCCCTGCTTGCCAGCCATGCGCAGGCGTTACGTGGGGTGCAGGTACGCGATGCGTTCAAGCTCGACGCCTCTGGCAACGATCCGGATCTGGACGCCGAAAAGGCTCGCACCAATGAGGTCGGATTCGAATATCGCCAGGGCGGGCTGGAGCTGTCCGGGCGGGTCTATGACACCCGCGTGCGTGATGCGATCTACGATCCGAGCGGCCGTCCCAACCTTTACGTCAATGGCGGGACGCTAGAGTCTCAGGGTGTGCTGCTGCAGAGCGCCTACTACTGGCAGCAGCTGAGCGTCGGGCTGAGCTACCACCACAACGATACCGAGCTGGAGGGTGAGCCGCTGAATGTCTACGAGCACAATGGACTGGGCACGACACTGGACGACACCTGGACCGGTTTCGCCGATTACCGCGCGACGGACAGGTTGAGTTTCGGCTGGCAGGGCCGCTTTGTTACCGCTGTCGATTCGTTGCGTACGGGCGTAGGCACCGTTGATAAGGCCGGTTACGGTGTGCACGATCTCTATGCTCAGTGGGCGGCGTTGAGCGACGACCGGCTCGTCTTCAACCTGACGCTAAAGAACCTGTTCGACAAACAGTACCTGGACCACGCCAGCAACGAAGACTTCGAGAATATCCCGGGTTATGAAGGTGTTCGAGGCAGTTACGAGCCAGGCCGTGAACTGCGACTGGGAGTCGCGCTGCGTATCTGAGAAGGGTTAAAACGAAGAAGGGAGAGTTGCCGGCATCAGGTGCCGGCAACCTTTGATGCGATCAGCCGGCTCGGCGGTGGAGCGGGTGGTCGATTGCAGGATCGGGTAGCTGATGAGGCGCCGACAACCGCGACTCAAGTTTCTGGACGAATACTCGCGCCTCGGACTCATTGCGAAACGTCACTTTGTTTCGGTTCATGCGAACCTCCCAGCTGCTGCCTTCGAATGACGTAAGCGGTCGGACTTGGATATCCATGATGCCTCCGGGGTCTGGAAAAGACAGACGAACGCTAGTCCTCAGTCCGCTACCCGTCAATTTGCATCATTGACGCAGTAATCAGCCGCTTCGGAATTTCAATGGCGTGGACCGCTAGCCGCCCATCCGCGCGCTGATCTTGCGTGCAACTTCCCGCAGCCGCTTCGCCGCGTCGCCGTCCGCTTCAGCCATGAAGCCAGGCTCGCCGCCGACAATGGTGATGACACCTGCCAATCGCTGATCGCCACTGAACAGCGGCGCTGAGAGTGCGTTAACGCCGGCCATCAACAGACCGTGCACAGGCTGGATGTGGGTGCGTTGCAGTTCGCTCATGGTGTGCAGCAGCGCATCAGGAGTGGGGGCCGAGGGAAGCTTTAGTTCCGCTTCGCGCAGTTGTGCGGTTTCGGCATTGGGCATGAACGCGTTGAACACGAGCCCGGTGGAGGAGCCCAGCAGGGGTAGCACCGAGCCCACCTGCGTCACCAGCGTCACGGCACGCACCGCCTGCTCGACATGCACGACGGCCGGGCCGCGGTTGCCCCATACCGCCAGAAAGCAGGTTTCGTTGAGTTCGTCGCGCAGCTGCGCCAGATGCGGCGTCGCCAGTTTGACCACGTCCAGTCGGCCCAAAGCGGCCAGCCCTACGAACAGCGCGGCGCGGCCCAGCCCGTAGTGGTTGGTCAGCGGATCCTGTTCGGCGAAACCGCTGGCCATCAGTGCCTGCAAATAACGATGGACCTTGCTGGCGGGCATGCCGACGTGGTCGGCCAGGCGCGACAAGGAGGTCGCCGGGGCCAATTCGGCAAGCGCCGTGAGGATATCCGTGCCTACCTCAGCGGCCTGCACTTTCTGTCGACGTGGCGTCGTGTCCGCGTTGCTGTCTGCCATGGTTTCCAATGCCCGTTGTGCCGGCCTGCTTGAATAAGGCGCTGTTTATAGCTTGACGCCCCAGTGAGTTCAAATTACTTTTTGCGTAAACGCATTACGCAAAATGAGAGACGGCTATGCAACCACAACAACAAATGGGCGAAACCTCTCGATACCTGTCCGGCTTCGGCAACGAATTCAGCAGCGAGGCCCTGCCGGGCGCACTGCCGGTCGGCCAGAATTCGCCGCAGACGGTGCCCTACGGCCTGTATACCGAGTTGCTCTCCGGCACTGCTTTTACCGTGGCACGCAGCGAAGCAAGGAGGACCTGGCTATACCGCATTCGGCCCTCGGCCAATCACGGGCAATACCAGCGCCTGGAGCGGCAGCTGAACAGCGAGTTGGGGCCGATCACACCCAACCGACTGCGTTGGAATCCTGAACCCTTTCCGGAAAGCGCGACTGATTTTCTCGACGGGCTGACGTGCGTAGTCGCCAACGCCGAGCCCAGTCAGCCTGCCGGGGCGAGCATCTACCGCTACGCAGCCAATCAGTCGATGGAACGAGTGTTCTTCAACGCCGACGGCGAGCTCTTGATAGTGCCGCAGCTGGGTGCGCTGAAACTGGTTACCGAACTGGGCGTGCTGGAGGTTGCACCGCTTGAGATCGCGGTGATCCCGCGCGGCATGCGCTTTCGGGTCGAGCTGCTGGACTCCACTGCGCGTGGCTATGTCTGCGAGAACCACGGATGTGCGCTGCGCCTGCCGGAGCTCGGACCGATTGGCAGCAATGGCCTGGCTAACCCGCGCGACTTCCTGACGCCGGTGGCGCACTTCGAAGAGCGCGACGAGCCGGTGCAGCTGGTACAGAAGTTTCTCGGCGAGCTCTGGTCGACTGAACTGGATCACTCACCATTGGATGTGGTCGCCTGGCATGGCAACAACGTGCCGTACAAGTATGACCTGCGCCGCTTCAACACCATCGGCACTGTCAGCTTCGATCATCCCGATCCGTCGATCTTCACCGTGCTGACCTCACCCAGCGCGGTTCACGGGATGGCCAATATCGATTTCGTGATTTTCCCGCCGCGCTGGATGGTGGCGGAGAACACCTTCCGTCCGCCGTGGTTCCACCGCAACCTGATGAACGAGTTCATGGGCCTGATCGATGGCGCCTACGACGCCAAGGCTGACGGCTTCTTGCCGAGTGGCGCCTCGTTGCACAACTGCATGAGCGCGCACGGCCCGGACCACCTGTCGACCGAGCAGGCGATCAAGACCGAACTCAAACCGCGCAAGATCGAAAACACCATGGCCTTCATGTTCGAGACCGGCCAGGTGCTTCGCCCCACACGCCAGGCGCTGGAAAGCTCTCTGCTGCAGACTGAGTACGACAGCTGCTGGGCCGGCCTGGCCAAAACTTTCGACAAGAACCAGAAATGACAGGACGGCACAGACCATGACCGTACAAAACGATCAACGCAGCTGGGTCGAGTCGGCCAATGGCCATTCGGACTTCTCCCTCGCCAACCTGCCGCTGGGCGTGTTCAGCCGTGACGGCGACCAGCCACGCGGCGGCGTCGCCATTGGTGATTTCATCTTTGATCTGAGGGCTGCCTGCGAAGCCGGCCTGTTCGATGGTCCAGCGCTGGAAGCGGCAAAGGCGGCCAGCGGCAGCAGCCTCAATAGCTTCTTTGCGCTTGGAGCCCCAGCGCGCCAAGCGCTGCGCGGCGCGCTGCAGGATCTGCTCGGCGAGGGCGCTGCTCAGCGTGAGCGGCTGCAGGGCATGGGCGAATCATTGCTGCAACCCATGGAGCGCTGCCAGATGCATCTGCCAGCCAAGGTGGGCGACTACACCGACTTCTATGTCGGTATCCACCACGCCAACAACGTCGGCAAGCTGTTCCGGCCGGACAACCCCTTGCTGCCAAACTACAAGTACGTGCCCATCGGTTATCACGGCCGCGCTTCGACTATTGATGTGTCCGGTGCGACGGTCAAACGCCCCAATGGCCAGACCCTGCCGCCGGGTGCCAGCGAGCCGAGCTTCGGGCCCAGCAAGCGGCTCGATCACGAGCTGGAACTGGGCATCTGGATCGGGCCAGGCAACGCGCGTGGTGAGTCGATCCCGATCGGTGAAGCAAGCAGCCATGTCGCCGGTTTCTGCCTGCTCAACGACTGGTCTGCACGTGATCTGCAAGCCTGGGAATACCAGCCATTGGGCCCGTTCCTCTCGAAGAGCTTCGCCACCAGCGTCTCGCCATGGGTGGTGACGCCTGAAGCACTTGAGCCATTCCGTTGCGCGCAACCCAAGCGTGCCGAAGGCGATCCGCAGCCGTTGCCTTATCTATTCGATGAGCAGGATCAGCAGCAGGGGGCGCTTGATATCGAACTTGAAGTGTTGCTGCTGACTGCGGCCATGCGCGACAAGGGTCAGCCTGCGCAGCGCATCGCCTTGAGCAGCACGAAGAACATGTACTGGACCGTGGCGCAGATGGTCGCGCACCACAGTGTCAACGGCTGCAGCCTGCAGCCTGGCGATCTGTTTGGCTCCGGCACCTTGTCCGGTAGCAGCCCTGAAAGCCTTGGCAGCCTGCTGGAGATCACTGCGGGCGGCAAGCAGCCGTTGGAACTGTCCAGTGGCGAAACCCGCACCTTCCTGGAAGACGGTGACGAGATCATTCTCAAGGCGCGGTGCCGCCGGGATGAGCAGTCGTCTATCGGTTTTGGCGAGTGTCGCGGGCGGGTGATGCCGGCCTGATACTGAGAGCAGTGCGCAAAAAGCCCGGGCATGTTCAGACAGCCCGGGCTTTTGTATTTCTATAACCGCAATCAGGGTACCTTGGCGGTTTCCAGGGACGGTGACGGCATAGGCGCGATTGCCGTGTCACGCATTTGTTCGGCCAGGGCTGCTGTGAAGTCATGGACAACGGACCAGCGCATGTGAACCGCGTCGACAAAGGAGGTGACCGGCGTGCTCCAGTCCTTGTCGGCGTTCCAGTAGGTCCCACCGGTGGCGCTGAGGGTGTCCATGATTCGCTTGTCGAAGTCGGCCATGAAGGTGCCGTCCGGATCGTATTTTTCCTTCCACTTTGGATGCAGCGGCGTGGAGACAACCATCAGCTCACGGCCTTCTTCGGCCAGGCGCGCGCTCATCCCTCGCAGTGCGTCGAAACAATTGGAGTCGAGCGGGTCCGGGCGGCCATAGAGCAGCTCGCGAGTATTGCGGGTGTCCAGCGGGCCGTCGCCGAAGCGATTGAACACCAGCGGGTCCCATTCAATCTCGCCCGCGCGCTGCGCTTTTACCGTCAAGGCGTTGCGCGCCAACGACTTCGGCGAGAAGTAACGCATGTAGTGCCCCCAGGGTGAGGCGTTTTCGTAGACGTAAGGGTCGACGTGCTCACGGTTGAACACTGCGGTAGGTACGCGCCAGCAACCGGCGAAATCCTGTGGGTCGGCAATCATCACCACGCTCTGGATGCTCGGCTGGCGGTCGAGCAGCCAGTGCCCCACATAGGTCGACTGGTTGGCGAATAGCCCACAGAATGCGCCGTTCATCGGTCGCACCTCTGGTAATGCCTCGGTCAGGACGTTGCCGTCCACATGGCGCCAGGCCACGGAGGAGCCGATGATCAGCAGATTCGGCGACTGAATCGGGTTGTCGCGCATGAAGTTGAGCTTTTCGTCGGCGCAGGAAATGTTGGAGAACGCGGGAGGCGGCAGGTTGCCGGTCCGATCCAGCGCCAACAACGTCAGGCAGAACATCGCCAGCGCACCGAACAGCCCGGCAAACAGCGACAGCAGATACCGCGAACGCACCCGGCCCGGCGCGCGGGCCGTGGTGCCTGCATCCTGCTCGGCATGGCTCCCGTCCTTGGGGACATCTGCTGTCTGGATCATGATTTATTTTCCCTCCAGCTTAGCGCTGATGACCTGTGCGAAATGACCGACGTTGCGCAGCGACTCCAGCTCCGCCGTCCGAAACTTGATGCCGAAGCGCTGTTCGGCCGCAACCGTGAGCATGACGTGGGTCTGACTGTCCCAGCCCTCGATATCGTTGGCGGTCATTTCCGGGGAAAGCACAATGCTGTCGTCGTCGAACACATCGTGGAAAACCGGGGTGAGCTGCTTGAGTACTTCTGCTTCGGTCATGCCAATACCTCGATGAAATGGCGGGGTGTGCGGGGGGCGTTGAGTTCGTAACGCCAGAAGGTTGCGTCTGGCTCGCTGTCGGAAAGCGCCGGATGCTGAACGAAGCCCAGCCGGGGGAAATGCTCCGCGACCATGCCGTTACGTTCGGTCGGGCGGTACTCACCGATTAATGCGCGATAGCCGGCAGCGGTGGCCGCGGCAGCCAGCACGTCGAGCACGGCGTCTTCGACCTGACGACCCAGCACGCGGCAGCTCATCAGCCAGCTGTCGATCAGCAGTTCGTCACTGGCCACGGACGCATCCGGGCGCGCCAGGACAACGCTGATCAGGCCGTTATCACCGAACTTGTCAGCCAGGCGGATTGCCAGTGCCACGGCCGCCGGGTTGCTGGCGATGCGCTCGACTTCGGCCTCGCTATAGCGGCGCGTGGTGAGGTTGAACTGGTTGGTCTTGTTGATCAGCTGCGTGCTGCGGGCCAGCTCGGCGGCGCCGATCGGGGTGGCGGTCAGCACCATCTCCAGTCCGCGCAAATAGCCTTCCATGTCGGTGGCCTGGCTCATTGCCGCTTTGCGCTCGGCATTCAAGGCATAGTTGCGCCCACGGGTGGCATCGTCGGAGGTAAAGGAGACGGCTTCGAAGTAGCCGGCGGCGGCAACGCGGGCAGGGTAGTCGGCTACGTCGTCCGGCAATTCCGGTACGGCGACTTCCGGCAGCTCGCGCCGCACGATGTCTCGTTCGGCCGGGTTGTCGTCGACGAACACTAGGCTGTCGAGGCCAATGTCCAGCATCGAGGCGATACGCCGCAGGTTGCCGGCCTTGTCTTCCCAGTTGGCGACAAAGGCGGCGATGTCACTACGCTTGAGCGCCATCTCCGGGTGATTGAACGCCGCCTCGGCCACACTCAGATCATTCTTGCTGCACACCGCGAGGATGATGCCGCGGCGCGCCAGTTGTGCGGCATAGCGTTGAAAGGCGAGGAAAGCTTCGCCACTGGGCGAGCCCTGGCCGAGATGGATGGCCTCGACGCCATCGTCGCCGACCACGCCGCCCCACAGCGTGTTGTCCAGATCCAGCACCAGACACTTGCGCGACAGGCCGGCGCTGGCTGCGGCGATGCGCGCCAGCTGGTCGCCGTACAGCGGCGCCAGGTTCGGGCTGACCAGTTGCTTGGCCTGGTGCCAACGCACCGGTTCGGCCAGACCGTCGCCATAGCTGCCGCGAGCCGCTTCCCAGGCCAGATCCATCAGCAGCACACCGTCTTCACGGGCCGCGGCACGAATGGCGGCGTTAAGGCGCTCGATCAGCGCGTAGGGTGAGGCTGGGACCAGCGCTTCGAACGAGCCGAAAATCGGCGGGTCGGCGGGTACGATGGTCTGTTGAACGACCTGCACGGCATAGCGTTCACGTGCCCGGCGCCAGAGCAGGCGCAACTCGTCGACACGCTTGGCGACTGCTGCATCAACGTCTTGCTGCGAGGCTTCGAGTGGCAACTGCAAGGGGGCATCTCTGGCATCCAGCGCCAGGACGATCAGCTGCGGAGCAAAGCTGGCGAGCTCCGCATCGTCCATCAACAAGGCCTGACGGTACATCCCATACGGCGCGACATGCACCGAGAGCGCCAGCCGGCGTTGCAGGCCCGCGACGCGAATGGCCGGCACCAGATGATCCACGGTATGCGACGACAGCAGGGCGATGCGCAGCGGCTGCAGTCCGATGGCTGAGGTTTCGGCGTTTGCCAGTGCTCGCAGACCTTCGCCTGCCAGCCGGTCCAAACGGGTGGTGAGGGTGAAGTCGCGGCGGTACCTGGCGAGCTGCGTGGCCAGACCCAGGCGAATTAACGGGTCGGCTTCCCGCTTGGCCTCGCCGATGGCGGCGCCAAGATCCGGGTGCTGCGCTAACCAGAGAAGCTGATCCATTTAGCGTGTCACTCCTTTGTTATTGGGCGGTTAGAACTGGAAGTAAAGAAACTCGGTAGGCGCCACAGAAAAGGCAACAGCCAGTGCAAAGAAGCTCAGCACGCCGATGGCGATGCCGATGACCGGCGTTGGGCTCCACATGGCAATCGGGAACCAGCGCAGCAGCCAGTTTTCGCGCGGCTGGGCGTCCAGCGCCGTACGAAAGCCTGCCATCCACTGCTGCACGTTGGGCATGATCCAGACGAAGGCGAGCAGTATGGCGACGGTGAGGTAGTCGGACTTGTCGAAGTCGGTGCGCAACTCGCTCAAGCCAACCATGCCCGACAGCATGGCCATCGCCGCCGTCAGGCTGTTGGCACGGAAGAACACCATCGCCACGACTACACAGAGGAAGGTCAGCAGCACGGCGCCGACATGGTGCCAGAGCTTGTCACTGTCCAACGGCAGACCATGGCGCGCCTTGTAAGCACGGAAGCCGTGAGCGACGACCAGGTAGAAGCCGTGCAACAGTCCAAATGCCACGAACTGCCAGCCGGCGCCGTGCCACACACCAGAGATAAACATGGTCAGCACGGTGGGGTAAGCGATCAGCACGACAAAGGTCCCGACACTCATCTTCCCTCGCCGGGGCAGCGGCTTGCCGGTGGCCATCCGCTTGCGGGTGATCCGCATCACGATAGGGTTGTAGATGTAGGCGGTGAGAAAGCGCGTAAGCGTCATGTGCCAGCGCGACCAGTAATCGATCACGTTGTGAGCCTTGAACGGGCTGTTGAAGTTCACTGGCAAGCGCAGGCCGAACAGCAATCCCAGGCCGATCGCCATGTCGCTGTAGCCGGAAAAATCGAAGTAGATCTGCAGCGTATAGCTGAGTGCGCCATACCAGGCGTCATACAGCGACGGGACGGTGCCGCTCGCGGCAACCGCAAAGACCGGCGAGGCATTCTCCCCCAGCGGGTCGGCGAGGATCACTTTCTTGAACAGGCCGAGCACGAAGACCGTCAGTCCCAGCGAGATATTGTCGATCCGAGGGCGAAAGGTGCTGCTGTCATTGAACTGCTTGAGCATCTCGCCATGGTGGGTAATGGGACCGGCGATCAACTGTGGGAAGAAACTGATGAACAGGCAGTAATTGACGAAATCATGCTCGGCGACTTCGCCGTCGTGCGCGTCCACCAGATAGGCGATCTGCTGGAAGGTAAAGAACGAAATCGCCAGCGGCAGGATGATGTCGCCCACGGACCAACCGAGGTTGAAGACACTGTCGAGTGTGCCGAAGAGAAAGCCCGTGTATTTGTAGTAACCCAGCAGGGCGACGTTGGCGGCAACGCCGAGTATCAGCACGGCCTTCGATGGCCGTCGCAGCAGGTGGCCACCGATCAGGTAGTTGACCACCATGCTACCCACCAGCAGCGGAACATAGGCTGGGTTCCACCAGCCATAGAACACCAGCGACGCCAGTGTCAGCCAGATGGCGGCAAAGCGTTGTCTGCCGGAGCCCGCGAGAAGAATGAAGCCCAGTAAAACCACCGGAAGAAACCCGGCGATAAATACCATCGAATTGAAGAGCATTGTTCTTATTCCCTATCCCTGAACAAATAACAGCCGTTCTTCGGAACGGTGAATGTAGTGATGACCCATCACATACCGAACTACGCTCGCTGGTGCGTTTCCGAAGTCACGCAAGCCCGAACTTAGCTCTTGTTGCGAACAGTTGTCAGCTGCACATAACCAATGCCTGGTCTGTTAACTGCGACACAGAGTTGTAAGCGAAAGTTGCTCCGCTCATCCATTTGTCTTAGCAGTCCAGACAGGCGGCAAGCCAGCAAAATCAAGCGAAACGGCCCTTTTAGAGCCGTTTGTGAGAGACCGGGGAATACGCGAATAGAAGAGGCGGCGTGTTGCCGCATGCGTCAGGGCCACACGCGGGTGCTGTGCGCTTGGATTCGCCTTGCCTCGAGTGGCGCTGGATCTAGGTGATCTGAAATTTCAACCACGCGACCAGCGTCGGGAATCCCCTAAGGATTCGCTTTGAACAAGTCGATATGCAGATGTACCGAGCGCAATACTGTATTCAGACAGGTATTTAAAGCGGAGCGTAAGAACGCCGACCTGCGGTTCTTTAGCGGCAAGTGTGCTGTTCGTCGCAGAACCTCTATCTGAGGTTGGACCGGCGTAAAGATCCGGCTGAGTCAGTCGATGACTGATAAGTACTCACATACTCGGATGCCATCCATGCGACTCACGCTAAAAACTAAAGTCCTTCTTCTTGCGCTGGTGCCCGTCACCCTTTTTGCTTTGGTCCTAAGCGGCGCCGCGGCAAAAATCCTTCACGGTCTCGCCGACGAAGAGTTGGAAACTACCCGCGAGCGTATGATCGACGATGCTCGGACTCGGCTCGAGGATTACATGCGAATTGGTGTGAGCAGTGTGGCTCACCTCTACGAGCCGGCCGCGCAAGGGGATTTGGCCAGCCGTGACGAGGCCATCGCCATCCTCAAGAAGATCAAGTTCGGCAAAGATGGTTACTTTTTCGGCCATGACTCCAATGTTGTTCGGCTGTTCCGTGGGGAAAGTCCGGTGGATGTTGGCTCCAACCTGAGCGACCGCCGTGACTCCAATGGCGTCTACATCAATCGTGAATTGGTGGCCGTCGCGAAAAACAACACCTATTACGTCAACTACTCATCGCCTTTGCCCGGTAATGACAAGGTATCGGTACCGAAACTTGCCTACAGCTATTACCTGCCGAAGTGGGACTTGGCGCTGGGTACGGCGGTCAATCTCGACAATATCGAATTGGCCCTGGACCGGGTGAGGACGGACATCGAAGGCCGGGTCAATTCGATCCTAACCAGCATTCTGGTTATCGCTGGCGTGATGCTGGCGGCGCTGTGTATCGCTGGCGTGCTGATCAGCAACTCCATCGTCAAGCCGATCCAGGTGATTCGCGCTCAGCTCGATGATATCGCCGCAGGCGACGGTGACCTGACTCACCGCCTGCCGGAAGATCGCAGCGACGAACTGGGCCAGCTGGCCGGCTCGTTCAACCGTTTCGTTGGCAAGATCCACACCATGGTCAGCCAGGTTGCGGAGATGACCGGGCAACTGACCGGCATGGTCGCCGAGGTCGCATCCCAGGCACAGCGTTCCGAAAAAGCCATGGAGACCCAGCGCCAGGAAACCGATCAGGTCGCCACGGCAATCAATGAGATGTCCGCTGCTGCGCAGGAAGTTGCACACAGCGCGCAAGGCGCCGCTGAAGCCGCGCAACAGACCGATCAGGAAGGGCAGCAGGCAAAAGCCGTGGTCGATTCCAGCATTCGCCAGATCCATTCGCTGGTTGAGGAGATCCGCAGCAGCGGCACCTCGCTGGATGCTTTGCAGCAGGATGTGCATGCGATCGTGGGGGTGCTCGACGTGATCCGTTCGATTGCCGAGCAGACCAACCTGCTGGCGTTGAACGCCGCCATCGAGGCCGCTCGCGCCGGTGAGGCCGGACGTGGCTTCGCGGTCGTCGCCGATGAGGTTCGTGCACTGGCCAGTCGCACCCAGCAGAGTACCCAGGAAATCCAGGGGATGATTGACCGCCTGCAGAGCGGCGCCAAGCAGGCCGTAGCCGCCATGAGCCGTTCCAGCGAAGCGGGTGATGCCAGCAGTGCTCAGGCCAATCAGGCAGGCGCTTCGCTGGACGCCATCGCCCAGCTGATCGCCACTATCAACGGTATGAACGCACAGATCGCCAGCGCCGCTGAAGAGCAGACGGCGGTGGCAGAAGAGATCAACCGTAGCGTTCACCAGATCGCCACAGCAGTGGAAAACGTCGCCGAGGAAACCCAGCAGGGTGCCCAGACCGCGCGCAACCTGGCCAATGTGGGTGAGCGTCTGGGTGGGTTGGTGCGCCAGTTCCGCATCTGACGCGGCCCAATCTGGTCAGATCGGCTCAATATCAGTTTTATAAAGAAAACCCCGCACGCGCGGGGTTTTTCGTTTAGCGCAGGCCAGCTCTCAAAGAGCCGATCTTGGTCTATCAGCCGAAGACATAGCGGCGGCACCCTGGCGCACCGATCTTCATGCACACCTAGGGTGGATCACGCTTCATCGATCCACCGGGTGGCGATCCACCGGGTGGCTGCCCACCGAGCGATGTCACGGTGGATGTAAAAAGCGACATCCACCCCGCCGGACTTCGCATCAGCCGAAGAAATACAAACAGCCTGAAATGACGATGCCCGAATACACCAGCATCAGCAGGCAATAGCCCATGATGTCGCGCGCACCGAGCCCAACGATGCCGAGGATCGGCAGTGCCCAGAACGGCTGGATCATGTTGGTCCAGGCATCACCCCAGGCAATCGCCATGGCTGTGACGGCTGGCGTCACGCCGAGCGCCTGGCCAGCCGGCAGCATGATCGGTCCTTGCACAGCCCATTGGCCGCCACCGGATGGTACGAAGACGTTGACCAGCCCAGCGCTTAGAAAAGCCAGCACCGGGAAGGTGTCTGCCGAAGACCAGGCGATGAAGGTGTCGGTGATCTGCCGGCCCAGTGACAACCCCTCAGCGTTGGCGCCGACCATCATCCCCATGATTCCGGCGTAGAAGGGGAATTGGATGACGATGCCACTGATGCCGCCGATTCCGTCCTGTACCGCACGCATGTAGCGTTCGGGCGAGCCGTGCAGCGCCAGGCCGATAAACAGGAATAAGCCGATGACGATGTTCAGTGTTAGAGCGAAGCCGTCCGCAGCGAAGTAGAAACCGAAATACACCACAGCCAGCGCAACGATGATCAGGTTGAGGATGCGGCTGTCGTCCATGCGCTGCGCCAGGGTGTTACGCGGCAGGGCCTCATGAGCGGGGTCTAGCAGTTTTGCAGGGTCCGCAACTTTTGGGTCTTTCGGATGCATGGCCCAGTTGAGGATCGGCAGACCGATCACCAGCAGTGCAATGATGGTCAGGTTCATGGTGGTGAACAGGGTGTCGCCGACGCCGATGGCGGCAGTCACCACGCCGCCGGTCATGCGCTCCAGATCTGCCCCTCCGGTGGCCAGCGAAAGGGGGATGGAACCGGACAGTCCGCCGTGCCAGATCAGAAAGCCCGAGTAGGCCGCAGCGACCAGCAATGGATAATCGACGCCTTTTACTTCACGGGCCAGGGCGCGGGCGAACACCGCACCGATCACAAGGCCGAAGCCCCAGTTGATCCACGAGCCGGCCAGCGCCACCAGCGTAACCAGTACTACCGCACGGCCTGGTGTGCGGGCGGTTCGCGCCAGGCCCGCCAGCAAGCGATGGATCAAGGGGGCGCTGGCCAGGGCATGGCCAGTGACCAGGATCAGCGCCATCTGCATGGCGAAGGTGAGCAAATTCCAAAAACCCGTACCCCAGTGCTGGGCCATGGCGGGCAAACCCTGTCCGGTGACCAGCATGCTGGCAGCAAGGACGATGAGGCTGAGGAGAATGGCAAACACGAAAGGCGAGGGGAGGTATCGCTGAATGAGCTTGACGCTCAAAGCGGTAACGGAGCTGAGCATGGCTATTGATCCTTGGTTATTCTTCTTTTTAAGGCGGTGCACGTGCGTGGCGTGCGCCGCAGTCATTTCAATACGTCGAGGCGGTCGATCCTGGTCGCAGCGTTAATCCTCCGTTATGAGCCGATGTAGTTGGTTTAGCCGCGCTCGATGGCCAGTGCAACGCCCTGGCCGCCGCCGATGCACAGCGTGGCAAGGCCTTTTTTCGCGTCGCGGCGGATCATCTCGTGCAGCAGCGTGACCAGCACCCGGCAGCCCGAAGCACCAATCGGGTGGCCCAGGGCGATGGCGCCGCCGTTGACGTTGACCTTGCTCGCATCCCAGCCGAGCTCTTGCCCCACCGACAGTGCCTGGGCGGCGAAGGCCTCGTTGGCTTCGATCAGGTCCAGCTCGTCGAGCGACCAGCCGGCTTTGTCCAGGCAGCGACGGGTGGCCGACACCGGCGCAATCCCCATGATTGCGGGGTCAACGCCTGCGTTGGCGTAGGCCTTGATCGTCGCCAGCACCGGCAGGCCGAGCGCCTTGGCTTTGTCGGCGCTCATCAGCAACACCGCCGCGGCGCCGTCGTTGAGACTGGAGGCGTTGCCCGCGGTGACCGAACCGTCCTTCTTGAAGGCTGGCCTGAGCTTGGCCAGTGACTCGGCGGTGGTCCCGGCACGTGGTTGCTCGTCGGTGTCGAAACGCAGCGGATCACCTTTGCGCTGAGGAATTTCGATGGGCGTGATCTCGTCGTTGAAACGCCCGGCCTCGATGGCGGCGACGGCCTTCTGCTGTGATGACGCAGCGAAGGCGTCCTGCGCTTCACGGCTGATCTGGTACTTGTCGACGAGGTTCTCCGCCGTGATACCCATGTGGAAATCGTTGAAGGCATCCCAGAGGCCATCGCTGATCATGCTGTCGACCAGCTCGGCATGGCCCATGCGCAGGCCTGTGCGGGCCTTGGGCAGCACATAGGGCGCGAGGCTCATGTTTTCCTGGCCCCCGGCAATAACCACCTCGGCATCGCCGCAGCGAATGGCCTGGGTCGCCAGATGCAGCGCCTTGAGGCCCGAACCGCACACCTTGTTCAGTGTGAATGACGGTACGGCATGGGGCAGGCCGGCCTTGATAGACGCCTGACGCGCAGGGTTCTGGCCGGAACCGGCGGTCAGCACCTGGCCGAGAATGACTTCGTCGACTTCGGCAGGGTTGAGCCCCGTCTGCTCGAGCAGGCGCTTGATCACGGCTGCACCCAGATCAGGCGCGGCGATGTTCGCCAGGCTGCCTTGGAAGGCGCCAATGGCAGTGCGAGTGGCGGCGACGATAACGACGTCTTGCATGAAAAATTCTCCAATCCGAAGCGGGAAAAGCCCCGCATGCGCTGCGCGCACCACGAGGCCTTGGAAATACGCCGATCAGGCGAACTGCATTTCCGGCACGTGATCCGGGACCACCAGCTCACCGGCAGTCTTGGCGACAATCTCCTCGACGCTCACGCCCGGCGCGCGTTCCTTGAGGACAAAGGCGCCTTTCTCGATTTCCAGATAGGCCAGGTCGGTCAGTACCCGCTTGATGCAGCCGGCACCGGTCAGCGGCAGGGTGCACTTGGGCAGCAGCTTGGACTCGCCATCCTTGGAGGCGTGCGTCATCAGCACGATGATGTTTTCGGCACCAGCAACCAGGTCCATGGCGCCGCCCATGCCTTTGATCAGCTTGCCGGGGATCATCCAGGAGGCGATGTTGCCCTGAACGTCGACCTCGAAAGCGCCGAGTACGGTGAGGTCGATATGCCCACCACGGATCATCGCGAAGGATTCGGCGGAGTTGAAAATGGACGCCCCGACCCGTGCGGTGACAGTCTGTTTGCCGGCGTTGATCATGTCGGCGTCGAGCTCTTGCTCGGTGGGGAAGGCGCCCATGCCGAGCAGGCCGTTCTCCGACTGCAGCATG
The DNA here is from genome assembly GCF_053470365.1 of Stutzerimonas tianxiuensis. NCBI lineage: Bacteria > Pseudomonadati > Pseudomonadota > Gammaproteobacteria > Pseudomonadales > Pseudomonadaceae > Stutzerimonas > Stutzerimonas tianxiuensis. Next base: position 22,709 of record NZ_JBPVWS010000028.1, read on the forward strand.
ACTTCCATGCCTTCCGGCACGTAGTTGGCAACCAGAGTCGGGATGCCGATGCCGAGGTTCACGTAAAAGCCGTCCTGCAGTTCGCGGGCGACGCGCTGGGCCATTTGTTCACGAGACAGTGCCATGGTCTGTTCCTCTTATTCTTTTGATTAGCTGCGGACGGTGCGCTTTTCGATGCGCTTCTCGAAGGTGCCGCAGATGAGGCGGTCGACGTAGATGCCAGGCGTGTGGATCTGGGTGGGGTCGATCTCGCCGGGTTCGACGATTTCCTCGACCTCCACCACGGTGACCTTGCCGGCGGCGGCGGCCAGCGGATTGAAGTTCTGCGCGGTGTGGCGGTAGATGACGTTGCCGTAGCGGTCCGCCTTCCAGCCCTTGACGATGGCGAAGTCGCCGGTGATGGCGTGCTCGAGGATGTGTGGACGGCCATTGAAATCACGCACGTCCTTGCCTTCGGCGATGGGGGTGCCGTAGCCGGTCGCGGTGTAGAAGGCCGGAATGCCGGCTCCGCCTGCGCGCATCTTTTCCGCCAGCGTGCCTTGGGGCGTCAGCTCGACCTCCAGCTCGCCGTTGAGCAGCTGCTTTTCGAACAGCGCGTTTTCACCGACGTAGGACGCAATCATCTTGCGGATCTGCCGATCCTCCAGCAGTACCCCGAGGCCGAAGCCGTCGACGCCGCAGTTGTTGGAAACGACTGTCAGATCGCGGGTGCCCTTGCGCCTGATTTCGGCGATCAGGTTTTCAGGGATGCCGCAGAGGCCGAAGCCACCGGCCAGAACAGTCATGCCGTCTTCGAGGCCTTCAAGTGCCTCGGCATAGGAATTCACGCGCTTGTCGAAACCAGCCATAAACCTTTCCTTCTTGTTGTTGGAGACCTGATCGTGATGATGACGGGGTCGTGGCTTGAGTCTTCCCCTGATGAGTGGATTTGTTAAGTTGATTTTTAAGCGCTATTAATTGATAAATCGAAACAACCTATCGATTACCGCAACCCCGTTGCTCCTGGACGCTGCTGATGACCGTCAAACAACTTCGCGCATTCCTGGCTGTGGCGCACACCTTGAGTTTTGCCCAGGCCTGCGAGCGTCTGCATCTGTCGCAGTCGGCGCTGAGCCTGACCATCAAGGCGCTTGAGGACGGCCTGGGAGGGCGGTTGTTCAGCCGCACCACGCGTGCCGTCAGCCTTACCCCTGAAGGCGAAGCGCTGCTGCCGCTGGCGCGTCGCTTACTGGCCGATTGGGATAATGCCGAGGATGAGCTGCGTCAGCGGTTTACGCTGCGACAGGGCCGGGTGGTTCTGGCCTCGATGCCGTCCTTTGCCGGCAACCTGCTGCCGGCGGTCCTGCGTACCTTCCGCGACCGTTACCCCTCAATCAGCGTCACCGTGCATGACGTGATCAACGAGCAGGTGATGGAGATGGTCCGTGACCGCCTGGTGGAAATCGGCATTGCCTTCGAGCCCGAGCCCAGCACACCGCTGACCTTCACGCCGCTGTACACCGACCGCTTCGTGGCGGTGGTGCCGGCTGACTCGATGTTGGCGAGCCAGACGGAAGTGAGTTGGGACGCCTTGCTGAAATATCCCTTCATTACCCTTCAGCGCCCCTCGACGGTGCGCGTCATGCTTGAAGACCACCTGCGCCCGCGGGGCCGTCAGTTACCGGTGCAGTTCGAGAGTCACCAGCTGGCAACGGTGGGGCGCATGGTGGGCAGTGGTCTGGGTGTCAGTGCCGTACCGGCGCTGTGTCGTCAGCAGATGCTGGAGCTCGGTGCGTGCTGTGTTGCACTGACCGATCCGGTGATCGAGAAACCGGTTGGCATCCTCACCAAGCCCGGTCACGAACTCTCGGTGGCGGCGCAGGCGATTGCAGACACCTTGCGCGCAGAAACGAACTATCCATACGGTCCTGCCTGAGCGCTCGAGGCCACGGCAGCAGTGACTCTGGGCCTGAGGTAATCCTTCGAAAGCGTGCGGTAACCGGCCGTCTGGGATGTCTGCGTTGAAGTAGTGGCACCTGGCAACTTTGTAACAGCAACAGCCCTTGGCTATAAGTAATCAGCTCTGCGATTATCGAACGCCAGTACGATAATCGCCCATCACTTTCGCCAAGGACGCCTGCTATGAATGACGAATCCCGCCCCAGTCTTGCTCCGATGGCGCCGGCCATCATCGCGTCGCCGGCCAAACGCATCGAAGCGCTGACCGGCGATCCCAATTTCATGACCTCGCTGGCGCGGGGGCTGGCGGTGATACATGCCTTTCAGGAGCGCAAGCGCCATCTGACCATTGCCCAGATCAGCCACCGCACGGAAATCCCCCGGGCCGCCGTGCGGCGTTGCCTGCACACGCTGATCAAGCTGGGCTACGCCACGACTGACGGTCGCACCTATTCGCTGCTGCCCAAGGTACTGACCCTCGGCCATGCCTATCTGTCCTCAACGCCGCTGGCGGTCACCGCGCAGCCGATTCTCGACCGTCTGAGCGATCAACTCCACGAAGCCTGTTCGATGGCAACGCTGGAAGGCGATGAAGTCCTCTACGTGGCGCGTTCTGCCACGCCACAGCGACTGATTTCGGTCGATCTCAGTGTCGGCAGCCGGTTGCCTGCGTACTGCACCTCCATGGGCCGCATTCTGCTGGCGGCACTGGATGATGCGGCGCTGGACGATTATCTGGAACATGCCAATCTGCAGATCAAGACCAGCCGTACGCTGCATACGCCCGAGGCCATTCGTGGCTCGATAGCCGAGATACGACAAAAGGGCTGGGTGATCATTGACCAGGAGTTGGAAGTCGGCCTGCGGTCGCTGGCCGTGCCGCTCAAGGATTCTGCGGGCCAAGTGCTGGCCGCGCTGAACGTCGGCACCCACGCCAGCCGCATGACCAAGCAGGAGCTCGAGACGCGCTTCCTGCCGGTGTTACTGGAGGCAAGCCAGGAGCTGAGCACCCGTCTGTTTCACTGATGCTGCAGCCGTTATCCAAATACTGCGGATGGCGAGGGGAGCCTGTCTTGGTCGGACCGAGGTGCTGAGGTTAGTGTTCGGTAATCGCACGGCTAATCGATTATCGGATTGTTCTGGCGGGGCTCGATGGGTAGTGTGGATCGCAAGCGCATCACGCGCATTTCGTTATTCACACGAGACTGACCCATGGCCGACCTCCTTTCCCTTCGCGAAGCAGTGGATCGCTTCGTCAGCAACGGTGACACCGTTGCGCTTGAAGGCTTCACGCATCTGATTCCCACCGCCGCCGCCCATGAACTCATCCGTCAGGACAAGAAGGACCTGACCCTGGTGCGGATGACCCCCGACCTGGTCTATGACCTCCTGATCGGCGCCGGTTGCGCAAAGAAGCTGGTGTTCTCCTGGGGCGGCAATCCGGGTGTGGGTTCCTTGCATCGCCTGCGTGATGCGGTGGAAAAGCAGTGGCCGCAGCCGCTGGAAATCGAAGAGCACAGCCATGCCGATCTGGCCAATGCCTACGTTGCCGGTGCGTCCGGACTGCCGTTTGCCGTCCTGCGCGCCTATCTCGGTTCCGATTTGCCGAAGGTCAACCCGATGATCAAGTTCATCGACTGCCCGTTCACCGGCGAAACCCTGGCTGCAGTTCCCAGCGTGCGTCCGGATGTCACCGTGATTCACGCGCAAAAAGCCGATCGCAAGGGCAACGTGCTTATCGCCGGCATTCTGGGTGTGCAGAAGGAAGCGGCGCTGGCAGCCAAGCGCTGCATCGTCACCGTCGAGGAAATCGTCGATGACCTGCAGGCACCGATGAATGCCTGCGTATTGCCAACCTGGGCACTGAGTGCCGTGTGTCTGGTACCGGGAGGGGCGCATCCGTCCTACGCGCATGGCTACTACGAGCGCGACAACCGCTTCTATCAGCAGTGGGACCCGATTGCCCGCGACCGCGATACCTTCACCGCCTGGATCGATGAGTTCATTCGCGGTACCGAAGATTTCTCAGCGTTTCAAGAAAAGATAGGGGCCAAGCTGGCCGCGCAGCAGGAGGCCAAGTGATGAGCGCTCACGCCAATGACTACAGCACCAACGAAATGATGACCGTTGCCGCCTCCCGGCGGCTCGGTGATGGCATCGTCTGCTTTGTCGGCATCGGCCTGCCGTCCAAAGCCGCCAATCTGGCGCGCCTGACTCACGCACCTGAAGTGGTGCTGATCTACGAATCCGGCCCCATTGGCGCCAAGCCGTCCGTGCTGCCGCTGTCCATCGGCGACGGCGAGTTGGCCGAGACCGCTGACACTGTGATGCCCACCGCGGAGATCTTCCGCTACTGGCTGCAAGGTGGCCGCATCGAAGTCGGCTTTCTCGGCGCGGCGCAGGTCGACAAGTACGGCAACATCAACACCACGGTGATCGGTGACTATCATCAACCGAAAGTTCGCTTGCCAGGGGCGGGCGGGGCGCCGGAAATTGCCGGGTCGGCCAAGCAGGTGCTGATCATTCTCAAACAGTCGCACCGCACCTTTGTCGACAAGCTGGCGTTCATCACCTCGGTCGGTTTTGGCGAGGGCGGTGATCATCGCAAGCAGCTCGGGCTGCCGGGCAATGGGCCGGTAGGAATCATCACTGACCTGTGCATCATGGAGCCCGAAGCCGGGTCCAACGAATTCGTGGTGACCTCGCTGCACCCGGGCGTGACCCGTGAACAGGTAATCGAGAACACCGGTTGGGCCATCCGTTTCGCCGATCAACTGGGCGAAACCGAGGCGCCGACCACTACTGAACTGGAGGCCCTGCGAGCCCTTGAGGCCCGCACTGCCGCCGCCCACGGACAAGCTGGAGGTGACGAGTGACACGCGAAGTCTATATCTGCGATGCAGTACGCACGCCCATTGGCCGCTTCGGCGGTGCGCTGGCTGCCGTGCGAACCGATGATCTGGCCGCCACGCCGATCAAGGCACTGCTCGAGCGCAACCCCGGGCTCGACCCGGCGGCGGTTGAGGAAGTCTTCATGGGCAGCGCCAACCAGGCGGGTGAGGACAACCGTAACGTCGCGCGTATGGCCGCGCTCTTGGCCGGCCTGCCGGAAACCGTACCGGGCATGACACTCAATCGGCTCTGTGCCTCGGGCATGGATGCCGTGGGCAGCGCCTTTCGCGCCATCGCCTGTGGTGAGATGGAGCTGGCCATCGCCGGCGGCGTCGAGTCCATGACCCGCGCACCCTATGTGATGGGCAAGGCCGATACCGCATTCGGCCGCACACAAAAGATCGAGGATACCACCATTGGCTGGCGCTTCATCAACCCGAAGATGAAGGAGATGTACGGCGTCGACGCCATGCCGCAAACCGCCGACAACGTGGCCGAAGAGCATCAGATCAGTCGTGAGGACCAGGACGCCTTCGCGCTGCGCAGTCAGCAACGTACTGGCAAGGCGCAGGCGGCCGGGTTCTTTGCTGAGGAAATCGTCCCGGTGGTGATCAAGGGCCGCAAGGGCGATACCGTCGTGGATACCGACGAGCATCCGCGTCCGGACACCACCGCCGAAGCGCTGGCCAAGCTCAAACCTGTCAACGGGCCGGACAAGACGGTGACCGCCGGTAACGCGTCGGGTGTCAACGACGGCGCGGCGGCGATGATTCTCGCCAGCGCCGAAGCGGTTAAGAAGTACGGCCTCAAGCCTCGCGCCAAAGTGCTCGGCATGGCCAGCGCCGGCGTGGCGCCTCGGGTCATGGGCTACGGTCCGGTACCGGCAGTGCGCAAGCTGTGCGAGCGGCTGAATCTGGCCGTGAGCGACTTCGATGTGATCGAACTCAACGAAGCCTTCGCCGCCCAGGCGCTGGCGGTGACGCGTGACCTCGGGCTGGAAGATGACAGCCCAAAGGTCAACCCGCAGGGCGGCGCCATTGCCCTTGGCCACCCACTGGGCATGAGCGGCGCCAGGCTGGTACTGACGACCGTGCATGCGCTGGAAAAGAACGGCGGCAAGCTGGGGCTGGCGACCATGTGCGTCGGCGTGGGGCAGGGTTTGGCGCTGGCGCTGGAAAAGGTCTGAGGTCTCGCCAGGGTGGGCTGCAGCGGAACGCCGCGCGGCCCAACAACGGCCGTTAATGTCGCACCCTTGTAGGGCGGGCTTCGGCCACCAGCGCCACCCGCGACGGCATTTACCGCGCCACGGCACTGTGTGACGGCAGGCACCGCGCCTTTCTCGCGTGCGGGCGGCCAACTTTGATCGACGTTCAGGAGGGCTCCCATGCCCAGCATCAAACTCGCCGATGGCGAACTGAATTACCGCTTCGATGGCCCGGTGGATGCGCCTGTGCTGGTGCTGTCCAACTCGCTGGGCACGACATTCGACATGTGGGATGCACAGGTCCCCGCATTCAGCGAACACTTTCGTGTGCTGCGTTATGACACCCGTGGCCACGGTGGATCCTCCGTGACACCCGGCCCTTACAGCATCGAGCAGCTCGGTCGGGACGTGCTTGATCTGGTCGATTCCCTGGCAATCGACCGTTTTGCCTTCTGCGGTTTGTCCATGGGTGGCCTGATCGGCCAATGGCTGGGCATCCACGCTGGCGAGCGCTTGACCCGTCTGGTGCTGTGCAACACCGGCGCGAAAATCGGCACCGACGCGGTGTGGAACGAGCGGATCGACGGCGTGCTGCGCGGCGGCGAGCAGGCCATGCGCGACATGCGCGATGCCGCCATTTCACGCTGGTTCACAGCGACCTTCGCCGGTCGCTCGCCCGAGCAGACCGGCGGTATTACCCAGATGATCGCAGGCACCTCACCGGCCGGATACGCCGCCAACTGCGCTGCGGTGCGCGATGCCGATTATCGGGAGCAGCTGGGCGCGATCAAGGTACCGACGCTGGTGGTCTGTGGCCGCCACGATCCGGTCACGACACCTGAACACGGGCGCTTCATCCAGGCTCATGTGAACGGTGCGCAGCTGATCGAACTGGAGGCGGCGCATCTGTCGAACGTCGAGACCGGCGATGAGTTCACCCGTCCGGTGCTGGCGTTTTTGCGCGGCTGAGCAATCCTCGATTCGATAAAAAACCGGGCCGCAAGGGCCCGGCAAAGATCAACGAGGAGTCATTGCCGTGTTGCTTTCTAGTCTTACCAAAGCGCCAGTGTGTAGCTGAGAATCACGCGGGTTTCGTTGATGTCACTGCCGAAGTTGCTGCGCACGGTGGCGTTGCGCACCTTCATGCCGAGGTTCTTCAACGGCCCGCTCTGGACTACATAGGCGATGTCGGTGTCGCGCTCCCACTCTTCACCTTCTCCGCCGCCTGCCAGGTTGACGTTGTCACCGGACACATAGCGGGTCATCAGGCTCAGCCCGGGGATGCCCGCCGCAGCGAAGTCATAGTCGTAGCGGACCTGCCAGGATTTCTCGTCTTCGTTACCGAAGTCGTTGATCTGCAGCAGGTTGATCAGCATGTTGTCGCCACCGCTGATATACGCAAAACCGGTGTCGCCGCTCAACGTCTGGTAACCGCCTGTAAACGCGTGGCCGCCGAGCTTGTAGGTGAACAGCGCGCCGAAGGCGTTGTTGTCGACGTTGCTGCCGCCGTCATCGGTGGAGCGCACGTAGCGCAGGTCGGTCTTGAAGCTCTGGTT
>NZ_JBPVWS010000029.1:0-29556 GCF_053470365.1 Stutzerimonas tianxiuensis
TAGGGCCTGCCGCTTCGGCGTCAGGCCCCGCTTATATGGAGTGAAAAGCTGTGAGCAACGTAACTGAATCGCTTTCGAGTGGGGGACTGATGAAGGCCTTGCGCCTAGACAGCTATGACGCGAGCACCCTGCTTGAAGTCGAAGTCGCAAAGCCTTCGCCACAACAAGGGCAGGTACTGGTAAAGATTAAAGCCAGCGGCGTTAACCCAATCGATGAACGAGCCCCCTGAAAGACAGGACACCGTTTCCCCCTTACGATAAGGGATAGGCAAACGGTTATGTTTATGACTAATAGCAACGATAAGAGTGGGGAGCTTTTGGGTCGGGAGCGGCGGCGCCGCTGGAGCCCTGAGCAAAAGCTGACCATGGTTCGAGAGAGCCTTGAGCCCGGGCAGAGCGTTTCGTTGGTGGCTCGGCGTAACGGCATCAATGCCAACCAACTATTCCTGTGGCGCAAGCTTTACCAAGACGGCAGTTTGTCGGCGGTCAGTGCTGGCGAAGCCGTGGTACCTGCCTCCGAGCTGAGCGATGCGCTCAAGCAGATCCGTGAACTGCAACGGATGCTGGGCAAGAAAACGATGGAAGCAGAAATCCTCAAAGAGGCCGTGGAGATCGCCCGGTCGCGAAAATGGATTGCGCACTCACCCTTGTTGCCGGGGGACGACCAGTGAAGCTGGTCAGCGAATGTCTCGGTGTGGCGCGCTCGCAATTAACGGTTCGAATCAAGCAATCGGCATCCCCCAAAGTACGGCGGAGCAGGCCTGTGAACGATGCTGATCTGGTAGTTGAAATCCAGCAACAGGTCAGCGAACTTCCCAGCTACGGCTACCGCCGCGTCTGGGGATTGCTGCGTCGCGCCCGTGAAACCCAGTCGCTACCGGCGATCAATGTGAAGCGGGTTTACCGGGTCATGCGTGATCACAACTTGCTGCTTGAGCGCCGCATCAAACAGCCCGGTGTGCCGCGTCGGCACGAAGGCCGTATTGCGGTGGAAGCCAGCGATACGCGTTGGTGCTCGGACGGCTTTGAGTTCCGTTGCAAGGACGGCGCCAAACTGAGCGTGACCTTCGCCCTGGATTGCTGTGATCGCGAAGCCATCGGCTGGGTCGCGAGCCCGACCGGGTACAGCGGCGATGATATCCGCGATTTGATGCTGGAAAGCGTGGAGAAGCGCTTTGGTGATCAACTGCCCGCCACGCCGGTGCAATGGCTAAGCGACAACGGCTCGGCGTACACCGCCGAACAGACACGCCTGTTTGCTCGACAGATCGGCTTGCAGCCGGTGACCACCCCAGTTCGCAGCCCGCAAAGCAACGGCATGGCTGAGAGCTTCGTGAAGACGATCAAGCGTGACTACGTGGCGCACATGCCCAAACCGGATCGAGAAACGGCGCTGCGCAACCTGGCAATTGCCTTCGAGCATTACAACGAGCAGCATCCGCACAGCGCTTTGAAATACCGCTCGCCGAGGGAGTTCAGGCGCTTGGCAGCAGCATCAATTTAACGGGGAGTTGGTGTCCGGTTTTGTAGGGGCAAGTCCAGGCATAGCCGGTAGCGTTGTTCATATGGGGTTCCTATTAGTTGGACGTTTCGGATGAAGTCGTTGACGGCTGGGTGATGGTCTTGCGAGACGATCTCAATAGGAGGCATTTCAAGGCGCTCACTGAATCGCTCATGGGCGCTACTCTTGAATCCAGCATTGGCTACCTACCGCATGAGCCGGTAGCCAGATACCGTCAGAAGCCCTCCAGAACGATCTTGCCCTTTGCCTTGCCGCTCTCCAGCAAGGCATGGGCGCGACGTAGGTTTTCGGCGCTGATACGCCCGTAGTTTTCGCCAACGGTGGTGCGCAACACACCCGCATCGATCTGGCGGGCCACTTCATTGAGGATGTTGTGCTGCTCCTGCATGTCCTCGGTCTCGTACAGCGAGCGCGTGTACATCAGCTCCCAGTGCAGCGACAGGCTCTTGCGTTTGAGCGGTACGACGTCCAGCGTGGCCGGGTCATCGATCAGGCCCAACCTGCCCTGTGGCTTCAGTGACTCGATGATCTGCTCGTAATGCCGATCGGTCTGCGTCAGGCTTGCGACGTAGCTGACCTGCGGAAGGCCGATGCGCTTGAGCTCTTCGCTCAGTGGTTTGGTGTGATCGATCACGTAATGGGCGCCGAGTTCGGTGACCCAGGCCTGGGTTTCAGGGCGCGAAGCCGTACCAATGACGGTCAGGCCGGTCAACTGACGCGCCAGCTGAGTCATGATTGAACCCACCCCGCCTGCAGCGCCAATGATCAGCAGCGTTTCGCCACGGTCGGTGGTGTCGCGCGCTACGCCGAGGCGATCAAATAGCAATTCCCAAGCGGTCAGAGACGTCAGGGGAAGCGCCGCGGCCTGGGCGAACTCCAGCGACTGTGGCATCGATCCGACAATGCGCTCGTCTACCAGCTGCAACTCACTGTTGCTGCCCGGGCGGATCAGCGACCCGGCGTACCACACCTTGTCACCGGGCTTGAACAGCGTTACGTCGGAACCGACCGACTTGACCACGCCGGCAGCGTCCCAACCGAGGATGCGCGGCTGTGTTTCGTCTGTATGCGGCACGTAGCCCTGGCGGACTTTGGTATCGACCGGGTTGACCGATACGGCCTTGACTTCTACCAGCAGGTCGCGCGGCCCCGGCACTGGCTCGGGTAGATCGATCTCCACGAGGGCGTCAGGGTTCTCAACAGGCAGGCATTTGAAGTGTGCAATCGCTTTCATTCGGAGCTCCTCAGGAGACGCGGTACATTTTCATGACGGAGAATTTTTCGGCGGCGCGCTCGATAACCGGCAGCGCTGCCTGGAAATGCGGGGTGGCCTCGTGCGCAGTCAGCGCCGCTTCGTCTCGCCACTGCTCAACCATATGGAAGGTGCGAGGCTGTTCTGCATCTTTATGAAAGTCGTATTGGATGCAGTCCGCTTCGGCGCGACTTGGGCCTTGCAGATCCTGCAGCGTCTGCTGGAGCTCATCTTCGGAGCCGGCCTTGGCGACCAATGTGGCAACCAGTGTGAGTGGGGTGGTCATCGAACCTCCTGTCTGTGCATGTGTGAAAGACGCATCGAACTGGCATGGGCTTACCGAAGGTGACCCTACCGGCCATGCCGCGAAGACCTGAACGTGGTTTACAGCGTTACAACAATCTTGCCCACCTGGGCATTCGATTCCATGTACCGGTGAGCCTCGGCCATCTCGTCGAAGCTGAATGTACGGTCGATCACCGGACGCAGCTGTCCAGAGGCGAGCCCTTCATTGATGAAGTGCTTGGCCCGTTCGAGTTTTTCTCGATTCTGGGTGATCTCGAACAGCTGATAACCGCGCAGCGTCAGATGCTTGCCGAGCAGGTCCATGACCGACACAGGGATATCCCGAGTGTCCAAAGCGCCGTACTGGAAGAAGATGCCGTGGTTCGCTAGCGCCTTGAGCACCAAGGCCACTTCGGGTCCGCCAACGGGATCGAAGGCCATGCGAGCGCCTTTGCCATGAGTCACCGTCATGACCTCAGCCACCATGTCCTGCTCCTGGGTCGCGATGACTGCCGCCGCCCCCGCTTGAAGCAAGGCTTCGCGCTTGTCGCTGGTGCGGGTCAGCGCCACAGGAACGGCGCCCACCATGTTCGCAATCTGGATAGCGGCAAGCCCCACGCTGCTGGACGCCGCACGGATTAGCACCGTCTCGCCGGCCTGCAGCCCACCAAGCTCGATCAATGCGCCATAGGCGGTGACAAACTTCATCCAGGTCGCTGCTGCCTCCGTGAAAGAGAGCACTTCCGGGTGTTTGACCACCGCGTGAGCCGGCGCGTTGACCAATTCACCGTACAAGCCGTATTCGTCAAAGGAGAACGCGGGCACTACGCTGACCGCATCGCCAACAGCGAAGCCGACCACACCGGGACCCACTGCAGATACGGTCCCAGCCGCTTCATAGCCCAGCATGGCGGGAAACGTCGGTTCGATGACGTACTGGCCTGTGCGGTACATCACTTCAGCCCGGTTGATGCCGAGCGCCCTGACGTTGATTTGAACCTCGTTCGCGCCGGGAGCCGGCACGTCGATCTCGTCGATCTGGAGAACCTCCGGTCCACCGGTGCGATGAAAGCGTATGACGCGAGACATAGCGTAATCCTCAGCTATCTATCGGAAGGGCCGAGCCATGAGCGGCCCAGCCAGGTAGCCACCAGCGCACATCGGCGCTGAGGCAGCGGGCGATTAGGCCATGACGGCCGTCTTCGCCCCGACGGATCACTTGTAGCGTTCAAGCCAGTGGGCATAGGGAGCCGGCAAGGTCCAGGACGCACGCTCTACGCCCAGCTCTTGGGCGGCAAGATAGGACCAATTTGGATTGGCCAGATGTGCTCGCCCAATCATCGCCAAGTCCAGGTGACCGCTCTTGACCGCTTCTTCGGCAACGCTTGGCGTGCCGAAGCCCCATGCCGAAGCCACTGGTATCCCCGCCTCACGCTTCACGCGCTGGGCAACTTCGCCCATGAAGCCAGGCGCCCAGGGAATGTTGGTTTCAGCGATGGTGAAACCAATGCTGACGCTCAGCAGATCCAGGCCACCATCTTTGAAGCGACGTGTCAGTTCGATAGCCTCGGTCAGCGTCTGTTCGTCCCGGCCGTCGTATTCGATAACCCCTAGACGAGCGGTTAGCGGCAGGTGCTCCGGCCAAACCTCACGAACAGCCGCCAGCGTTTCAAGCAGGAAGCGGCTACGGTTGTCGAAACTGCCGCCGTAGGCGTCATCGCGATGGTTGGAGTGTTCGGAAAGGAACGACTGGGCCAGATAACCATGGGCGAAATGCAGCTCCAGCCACTCGAAGCCAGCGTCACGCGCACGGCGAGCGGCTGCGACGAAATCCTCACGCACACGGGCAATGTCTTCCAGCGTCATGGCTTGCGGCTGCTTGGCCAGGTGACCGCCAAAAGCTATGGCCGATGGAGCGATGGTCTGCCAGCCACGGGCGTCATCTTCAGCGATGTGGTCATCGCCTTCCCATGGACGGTTTGCGCTTGCCTTGCGACCGGCGTGGGCGATCTGCAGGCCGGGGACCGAGCCGGCTGCCTTGATCGACTGCACCACCGGTACGAAGGCCTGGGCCAGCTCATCGTTCCAAATACCCGCACAGCCAGGAGTGATCCGCCCTTCTGGCGCTACAGCGGTTGCTTCGACAATCACCAACCCCGCCCCGCCACGCGCAAGGGAGGCGTAGTGAACACTGTGCCACTCGTTGATCAGGCCATCGTTTGACGAGTACATGCACATAGGGGGAATCGCAATACGGTTGCGAAGCGTGACGTCTTTAAGCGTGAAGGGTTGGAACAGCGCAGACATTGGTTTCTCCGAGGGTTGTCTATTACGTTAATTCGATAGTATTCGAACTATGGAGATAGAGCAAACCCGTGTATGCTTCGTTCATGCGCCCCTACAAACACCCTCCCGTCACTGAAATCGTCCTCGAGCGTCTGCTATACGCCTTGAGCGATCCTGTGCGCCTGGAGATCGTCCGACGCCTTGCCGAACTGGGCGAAGCCAGCTGTGGCGAATTGGACGGTGGCCGACCAAAGTCCACCATGTCCCATCACTTCAGGGTGCTGCGAGATGCCGGGTTGGTCCAAACCCAAACCATCGGCACGACCCATATGAACTCGTTGCGCAGGGATGATTTGAACAATCGATTTCCTGGTTTGCTCGAGACGATCTTATCTCAGCGCGGCTAAGGCTGGCTTGAGAGTCAATTCATCGAGGAAGACGCTGAAGACGGCCTGCTTCGAAACCCTGGGCTCCAGTGAGCTCAGGGACTACCTCGCCGCTGACTGCGGAAGCATGACTAGTCCCGACGTAAACGCCTTCACCGACGACCTGTTCGCCTCCAGTCAGCCAGCTAATTCGGAGAAGGTGATGGCCGTGCTTGATTCGATCAACGCCAAATGGGGACGGGGAACGTTGCGACCTGGTGTGGTACCAGCAGCCCCCGCCTGGAGCATGCGTCGCGAGCTGATGAGCCAGAGTTTCACGACGCGAGTAGATCAATTGTGGCGGGTATCCGCGCGGTAGCCGGCATCGCGCGCCTGCTGTGCTGCTTCTCCTGGAAGGGAAAGGGCCTGGCTGCGGTAATGGATTGCTGATCCGGGCCGTGCTTGTGCCCCTCTACGCACCCGAGCTTGCAATAGATGATCCGTCTCCAAGGCGGTATGCGATCTTACCCATGCCTTGGGTTATTTGGGGTTCAGGAGATGCTGAAACCAACTAAACCGAGGAGCTAGCCATGAACCTGTTTACGCACATTGCCAATCTCATCACCTCTGTCGTCCGGCCAGAAAAAGCGGCATTCACCACGGTCATCTATCCCAGCCAGGGAAAAGCGGTCGTGGTGCATGACGGCCTTGGTATTCGCCAGGAACGTTGGTGGTATCAGGTCGATTCGCTGGAAGATGGGGACACGAGTACGTCGTTCGACAGCATCCTGCAGGATCACACTAACTGGGCTGATTCATTTGACCCGGTAGGCCAGACCCAAGCCGAGGATACTTTCTCAGCTTTCTCATCGACCCACTTCGAACCCATGGAAACCTTCTGGCTCAATCCCGCCAACGGAATGCCCATGCTCGACAGCTGTTTCGATGTCATGGGTAACGCATTCGGCACGGACACGATGACTGACAGCCTGTCGTTTGATCACGGCATAAGCAGCTTCGGAGACAGTTTTTCGTCCTTCGGTTTCGACTAACGGGCAGTCGCCACAGCACTCAGAGGAGTTTGATCATGTCGCCACTTGCACTGGTTGTTAGCTTCATCCTCACATTCGCCATCGGAATTTCCTGGCTGGCCCTGACCCTCGACGCACGCATTGGGCGCAGCAGGCTCGTCCGGCAGATTCCATTGCCACTGGACGTCCCAGCTTCTGGCTATCGTCACAATCCACAATCCCGACTCCGACCAGTATTGGCGGTAACAGGCTGCATGCTGCTACTTCTTTCCGGAATGAGTGCCGCCATCCTCGGCAGACTGGCCACCATGCAACCGGCAGAAGCGGCAGCGGTGTTCTTCGCTTATCCGCTGCTGAAAAGCCTCTGGGGGCAAATCGTGGGCGTGGGGCCAATCGTCTGCGTCGTCATGGCCGTACCCGGAACCTACTGCATCTGTTTCGGGCTCAGGAGCGACAAATGGTGAAGCTACCGTTGCCGTTTGACCTCCACTGCGGCAACAGGCTCATGCTCGAGATGGCGTTAACTTCCAAAATCACCGTCGCGTTGCCAACGGACCTCCGCTACGGCAACGACTCCGGCCCATCGCAGACCAAAAAGTAATCAATCTACGCTAGCGTTTTTAGAGGTATGCCTCAACTGATACGGAAAAGGCGCGGCAGATTCGTCCTTGCCGCTCTATAACTAACACCCAAACTGTAACGATGTTTCTGCAACGCCCAAATTGAAACAGCACGCATAGGGATCAAGAAATGTTTGTCCGTGCCTACCTTCGGGCCTCTACTGCCGAACAAGACGCTGCCCGAGCCCGTTCCGTCCTGGAGGAGTTTGCTGCCGATCATGGCAAGGCCATTGCCGCGCAATACATTGAGAACGCATCTGGTACTCGTGCTGATCGCCCCGAGTTGGTGCGCCTGCTGGCCGATTCCCACCCGGGGGATGTACTGCTGGTGGAATCTATCGACCGACTGTCCCGCCTGCCGGCTGAAGACTGGTCGAAGCTCAAGGCCGCCATCGACGGAAAAGGGCTGCGAATCGTGGCTCTAGATCTCCCAACCAGCCACCAAAGCATGGGAATGTCAGGCCGCTCAACAGTGGCGTTTTTGTACGCATGAGAACCTGGCTGCTTACTGATCAAACCCTGCTCCTTCATCAGGCCCCTGACCTTGAAGCGACCTACTTTGACGCCCTCATCCTTGAGCATGGCAACGATACTGCGGCTGCCAGCTGAACTACGGCTTTGACTGAAAAGTTCGCTAATACGGCTGCGTAAACCCACCCGCCGAACATCAATGCGACGGCGCCGAGCCATATGGGCGTAGTAACAGGAACGAGGCAGTTCAAACACTGAACACAGCAGTTGAACTGGGTAGCGTGCTGCTAACTGCCGAATCGACTTCAACGTCTGCGCCCGTGCTCCTCGGCCATCAAGAGCGCAGTGGCCTCCTTTAAGATTTTCTTCTCAAGCTCCAGCCGGTTGATGCGGGCTTGAAGCTCCTGAATAGTCTGCTGCTCAGGCGTAAGCGCTTTGGCTGTGGGGGTGATGCCACCGCGCTCCAACTGCAACTGGTTGACCCAGCGCCGCAGTGCGGTCTCACCTACATCAAGGGATTTGGCTGCCTCAGGACAGCTGTAACCCTGGTCGAGCACTAGACTGGCTGCTTCGCGCTTAAACTCGGGGGTGAAAGTACGTCGTTGTCTGCTCATCGAACACCTCTGAATGGCGAGCATTCTCGCCCTAAAAGGGTGTCCAGGATTAGTAGACCACTACACGTAGCCATATTCCTTCTATGGCGTTCAACTGTCTAAGTTCGTCACGAGCTGCAAATTCAAGGACCGCCACGCGCGGGCGACGGCATCACCACTCGTCTGGTCATAGCTCGATTTGTGGAACATACGTTCGTAGATCTAAACAGATATCTCGTAAGCAGACGAAACCACCTCATCGTCGCTTGAACGGGAGAGTCTAATGAAAGCCATCGTTTACAACGGGCCACGCGACGTCAGCGTGCAAAATGTCCCAGACGCCAAGATCGAAAAACCTACCGACGCCGTAGTGCGCATCACCACTACCAATATCTGCGGCTCTGACCTGCACATGTACGAGGGCCGCACCTCGATGGAGACGGGACGTGTTTTCGGTCACGAGAACCTCGGGGAAGTCATCGAAGTCGGCGCCGGCGTAGATCGCATCAAGGTAGGTGATCGCGTCTGTTTGCCATTTAATATCGGCTGCGGTTTCTGCGAAAACTGTGAAAAAGGTTTGACCGGTTTCTGCCTCACGGCCAACCCCGGCAGTGCTGGTGCTGCTTACGGGTTTGCCGATATGGGCTCATACCAGGGTGGTCAAGCAGAACTGCTGCGTGTGCCATATGCGGACTTCAATTGCCTGGTGCTGCCAGAGGATGCGCAAGAGAAAGAAAACGACTACGTCATGCTGTCAGACATATTCCCCACCGGATGGCATGCCACTGAACTGGCTGGCCTGATGCCGGGTGAAAGCATCGCCATTTACGGTGCAGGGCCAGTGGGCCTGATGGCAGCTCATGCCGCGATGATCAAAGGCGCCTCGCAAGTGTTCGTGGTCGACAACCATCCGGATCGATTGAAATTGGCCGCGCAGATGGGGGCCACGCCAATCAACTCCCTGGAGAAAGAGGCGGTTGATCAGATCCTCAACCTGACTCACGGCAAAGGCACTGATCGAGGTTGTGAGTGTGTGGGGTACCAGTGCTGTGACAATCACGGCCATGAGGCCAATCACCTGACGATGAACAACCTGGTAGCTTCCACCAAGGCCACGGGTGGCATCGGCGTCGTCGGGGTGTTTGTTCCTCAGGATCCGGGCGCGAAAAATGAACTGGCGAAGGAAGGCAAAATGGCCTTCGATTTCGGCGCGTTCTGGTTCAAGGGCCAGCAGATACGCACCGGGCAAGCCAACGTCAAAGCCTATAACCGCAGGCTTGCGGAGCTGATCCATCACGACCGCGCCAAGCCTTCGCAGATCATCTCTCACAGCCTGAAATTGGCGGAAGGGCCCGATGCGTACAAGCATTTCGATGCGCGAGATGAGGGTTGGACAAAGGTCATTCTGAAGCCGGCAGCCTGATCGAACGGCTGTATGGATCTGACGCCCTGACGATATCGCCGGGCGTCAGCCCAAAGACCCGCCTACTCGCGCTTACAGTATGGCCGCTATGTATTTACCGACCACATACCACCTGTCGTCCGCTCGAAATGCGAGCGCGGTTGTTGCGCAAGATGATCAAGGGAAAAATGGTAAGCGTACTGACTTCGATGGTCGACCCGCTGCGCTTTCCGGGTGGGGAGATCGTCGACCTTTACAGTCAACGCTGGGAAATCGAGCTGGGCTATCGGGCGATCAAGCAGAGACTGCTGGGCGGCGAATATACCCTGAGAAGCAAGACGCCAGAGATGATCG
This sequence comes from Stutzerimonas tianxiuensis, assembly GCF_053470365.1. Taxonomy (NCBI): domain Bacteria; kingdom Pseudomonadati; phylum Pseudomonadota; class Gammaproteobacteria; order Pseudomonadales; family Pseudomonadaceae; genus Stutzerimonas; species Stutzerimonas tianxiuensis. The sequence goes on from NZ_JBPVWS010000029.1 coordinate 10,182, forward strand.
CTCAAGAGCTATGGGGTGTGCTGCTGGGCTACAACCTTTTGCGCTACCAGATGGTACTGATGTCCAGGCAGTGTCCCGGTGTGTACCCCTGCGAAATGAGTTTCACTGCCTGCAGTTGGGCCATCTTGGGGTTGCTGCATGGCACGTCACTGAACCATCCCGGCAACTTGCCAGGATTTCTGAGAGATTTGCAGGCATCAGCCGCTCGATATGTTTTACCCCATCGGCGACCTGATCGATGGTTCCCACGCGCAGTCGTTGGACACGCTGTCAAATCGACACATAGACGGCACCTCGTGCGAATTGAGACTCGCACGGGTCCCCATGTTCATTGGGGAATCTGCCAGTGATTTACGTTAAATCAATAACCAGGGGTTCACTCGTAGATGAAAGCCCCTCCAGAATGAATGGAGGGGTGGCCTGATCGGAGATAACCGCTTCGAGCAGCTTTCAAACAAGTGTTTCAGTGACGAAGGGCTTGAGCTGGCCAATGAACGTTTTACCATGTTCGAACCAGGCTTTGCGCACTGCCGACTCGATATATCGTTGGTAGTCCTCCGGGCTTTGGAACCAGCATTCGCCAATCGCGTGAACCGGCCCTACATCCAGGTATGGCACATGGGTATCGGCAGGGTTTTCAGCCACCAACCTAACCTCATATTTAAACAGGCCAGGGATACCCTCACTCATCTGATAGTGACGCAAACATTCCTGGCGGAACATAGGCTTTACCAACAAGTAGACAATTCGGATCATCGCGAACATTCCTTATACATGCGTCTGAGGAGAAGAAGGTTGAAGTGCGGGCGTAGCGTCAACTTCGCTGTCATCCAGATCGTCAAGGTGAATACCTTTGTTGTCGGGCAATAGCATCAACGCAATCACGGCAATGGCATACCTGATGCAGCCAGCCTCCATGATGAAAAGCTCAAGGGAGCTGACTGCATAGGCAACCCTAGCGCGAAGCACGGCGCGCTCCCAGCTGATCCAGAAGTGAGCTGCAAGGGCGTGGAACCATGCGTACGTGCCGGAAGCGATATTAATATATTGACATATATGAATATCGAGAATAGCCTACCCATAACCGCGCTAGAAACCTCAGGAGGTACTCCCATGAAAGATTCCAGCGATACCCGTCCGAATCACCTTCCCGACAGCAGCTACGGCCTGTTTATTGACAACCAATGAGTTTCGGACGAATACGGTGAAGCCCTCGACATTATCAACCCCGCCAACGGAAAAATTCTCACCAACATCCCAACGCCACAGCTGCCGACGTCGCCCGCGCGGTGCAGGGCGCACAGCGCGCCTTCGTGACCTGCACCGCTCGGACTCTTCAGACCTCGTTGATCCATGTTTTTTCGACCTACGACATCGAATATTTCAGATATGCAGGTAAGCAAAATGACACAATCAGAACTTTTCAAAACGACTCAGCTGGGCCCATACACCCTCAAGAACCGTATCGTTCTGCCGCCACTGACGCGTTCGCGCAGCTCCCAACCCGGCAATATTGCGAACGACCTAATGGCCACATATTACCGTCAGCGCAGCGGTGCTGGCTTCATGGTGACCGAGGGCACACAGATCGAACCCCGAGGACAGGGTTATGCCTGGACACCTGGCATTCATAGCCCGGAACAGATACAAGGCTGGCGTAAGGTCACCGACGCTGTTCACGCCGAAGGGGGGGTGATCTTTGCTCAACTTTGGCATGTGGGCCGCGTGTCGCACACATCGCTGCAACCCGGTGGTGAAGCGCCCGTCGCGCCATCAGCCATCCGCGCGGACAACGTCAAGGTGTTCATCGAAACTGGCCCCGGCACGGGTACACTGGCCGACCCTTCGACCCCACGAGCCCTGTCCACCAAGGAGGTAAAGGAACTGGTTGAGCTCTACGCCCAAGCAGCCCGAAATGCTTTGGACGCAGGTTTTGACGGGGTGGAGCTTCACTGCGCGAACGGGTACCTGGTAAACCAGTTCATTTCGGCCCATACCAACCAGCGTGATGATGAATATGGCGGTTCGCTGCAGAACCGTCTTCGCTTCCTGCGCGAAATCACCCTCGCTGTTGCTGGTGTGGTCGGCAAGGAGCGCGTTGGCGTTCGCTTCGCCCCGCTGTTCGCGACCACAGACGAAGACCGCGTCTACCTTGGTCTGGTCGAAGAAGATCCTCATCAAACCTACATCGAGGCAGTGAAGATCCTCGAGGAAGTGGGCATTGCCTACCTGTCGCTCGCCGAAGCCGATTGGGAAAACGCACCCGAGCTGCCTGAGACGTTCCGGGAAGCTGTTCGTAAGACATTCAGCGGCAAGATTATCTATGCCGGCAAGTACACCGCTGAACGAGGAAATCGCGTGATAAAAGCTGGCTGGGGCGATCTGATCGCTTTTGGCCGCCCCTTCATTGCGAACCCCGACCTGCCCGCTCGTATCGCCAACAACTGGCCGCTTAACCCAGTTGATCCAAGCACCATGTACGGCGGTACCGATAAGGGCTACACCGACTACCCGACTTACAAATCCTAAACGCTCAATGCCACGCCCCATAACTCAGGGGCGTGGCTCAGCGATTGTTGACCGAGGAAGTTAAGCATGTACCAACCGAGCACGATCCCCTACCAAGAGCATAGGGGATTCAAACGAACCTTCAGGCAGGGTCATCTAAGCCTTGGGCTGTTCTTTCCCCTGGAGGCTTTCGAAGGTGATACACCGAGCATGCTAGATCAGGTCGCGCTGGCCAAACGTGCAGAGGCACTTGGTTTTTCGGCGCTCTGGTTTCGCGACGTCCCACTCAGGGACCCAAGCTTCGGCGATGTCGGCCAGGTTTTCGACCCTTGGGTGTATCTGGGCTACATGGCAGCCCATACAACAAAAATCGCACTAGGCACCGCCTCCATCGCCCTTACTCTGCGTAATCCCTTGCACACGGCAAAGGCCGCAGCGAGCATTGATCAGTTGAGCGGAGGTCGCTTGCTCCTGGGAGTAGCCTCTGGCGATCGTCCCGTGGAGTTTCCCGCATTCAGCATTGATCCAGAACAGCGTGGCGAGACCTTTCAAGAAAACCTCAATGTGATACGCCAAGCCCATCGAACACACTTCGAGCCCATTCGCTGGAGTCACGGCGAGTTACTGGGGGCCGATCTCGTTCCCAAACCTACGACTCGGGAAATACCGCTATTCGTAACCGGACACAGCCGCCAGCCGCTCGATTGGATCGCGCGTGAAAGCCATGGATGGATCAACTATCCACGTCCGCCAAAAATGCAGCGACTCATCGTGGAAGATTGGCGACAGGAAACGGCTAAACAATGTGGCACTATCTACAAGCCGTTCTTGCAATCGCTGTATATCGACCTGGACGAACACCCATCCACGCCACCCTCGCCTATCCATCTAGGATTCCGACTGGGACGTAACCACCTGCGGGCCTTGCTGGATACACTTCAGGAAATCGGTGTAGATCACGTCATCCTGAACCTCAAGTATGGTAAACGCCCCGCAGCAGAGGTTATCGAGGAACTTGGCAAACATATCGTCCCGCAATTCGGCGCACAGGTGCCCGATAGTCCTACCTGACAGGGCAATAGGATTCCAGTCCAAACCAGCCCGTCATTGCGACGGGCAGGCGCGCAGAGATCATGGCGAAGCCTTCCAATTTGATGCGCGAATCAGGAAGATATCTAGATATCGAAAAAAACAGGTCTCAAAAAATTCATGACTATTGACGTCAACGAAGCCCTGAAAGCATTGGCGAACCCGACGCGCCTTGCCATCCTCAATTGGCTCAAGGATCCCAGGACAGTCTTTCCCGAGCAGGAAGTCGACCCAGAAACGGTAGGCGTGTGCGTCAGTATCATCCAAGAGCGCACGGGCCTCTCGCAGTCAACGACATCGCTTTATCTCGCAGCTCTACAGCGCGCGCAATTGGTGACATCGCAGCGGATCGGCCCCTGGACCTACTACAAACGCCACGATGAGAATATCGATGCCTTCTTCAAGGCGCTGCAAGAAAGAATCTAGGGCTGCACACCCTTGTATTTCTGACTGATTTCAGTCTTTGCCGATGTCAAAAACAGCAATCTGACCAAATAACGATCAGATCATCCGAAGCTTCGAGTGATCGAATAGCATTACCAGTGATGCGGTGCGCGGAAAAAACGCTCCTATAGCAAAACTGCCACTTGACAACGCTGAAACCAGGGCTGTACACGCAAAAGACAGCACACTCCAGAGAGGGACGCGAAGCCCTTCAAGTGCTCTTCTACGGCCAACCTTCTTTAGGGGGCAGCCGCCACGGCGTCGACATCCCACGCCAGCCCCTGGCGCGTTGGGTGATCCAAAGTGGCGAGCAACTGCAACCGTTGCTCAACCTGATGCGCGACAAGCTGCTGGACTACCCCGTGTTGCACTGCGACGAAACGCGCTTGCAGGTGCTGCATGAACCGGGACGCGACCCCTCGGCACAATCCTGGATGTGGGTGCAAAGCGGTGGGCCGCCGGACAAGCCGGTGATCCTTTTCGACTACACAGCCAGCCGCGCGCAGGAGGTGCCGCTACGCCTGCTCGATGGCTACCGCGGCTACCTGATGACCGACGACTACGCCGGTTACAACGCCGTGGCTGCACGACATCGGCAAGGTGGCCGTCGATCTGCTGGTCGAGCTGGCAGACGGCTCGCTGTGGCATCCCTGGCACGGCCCGCTGCACCAGTCGTACCGCTTCCGCTACCGCGAAGACCGCGAGTACCGGTTGCACAGCGCCGCAACAGGGCTGCTCTACCGCCAATTGCTCGATGGTCCGCTCCTAGACTGGCTCAGCGGCTATCCGTCTCTGTGGGCACCATTGCTCTACGTCTTGGCCGGGCAGTACGAGCACGCCGGCGTGCTGGGTGAACTGGTCGTGCAGGCTGATCGCGCTTCTGTGGCACAGGAACTGGGCGGCGATCCCGCGCGCGCCATGGCCGCGCCCAGGCACGCGCTGCAACGCAAGCTGCTGGACGGGCTGCGCTTCCTGCTCAAGGAACAGTTGAAGCTGAATCAGCCGGAAGCCTCCGATGGCTGGCTCACTGAGGATGGGCTGTGGCTGGTGAGCAAGACTGTCTCGGACAAGCTGCGCGCGCACCTGCTGTCTCAGGGGATCGACGGCATTCCTGCGAACAACACCGCCGTCTTCAACGTGCTGCAGGACCACGGCATGCTCCAGCCTACCTCAGACGGCAAGGCGGTCTGGCGCGCGACCGTGACCAGTGCGACCGGCTGGTCCTACTCGTTCACCCTGTTGCGCCTCGCGCCCGCGCTGATCTGGGAATCCGGCGAGCGGCCAGCGCTTTTCGCAGGCACGGTGGCGATCGACACGACGCCAGCGGAAATCAACGGCAGTGCACCAGGCACACCGCCCGCGGTCGTGGGGCAGCCAGCACCCGAAGGTCAGGAGACTCCCCCTTGGGAATGCCCTCGCAGCGATACCGCCTTGCCGACTGCGGCCCCGCCCGTGCCCGACGTCATGGAGGACATGCTGCCGATGGTTGGATTGGATGGCACGGCCGACATGGGGAAGAGTGAAGAGCCAGTGGAGAAAGTCCCTGCCCAGCCTGACGTTCCTGCCCCAACCACAGCCGCAGCGTCTCCCTTGCCACTTACCCCTGCGCCTGGACCTGCATCAACTCCAATAGTCGCGATACCATCCGGGGAGCATTTCATGACGTGGCTGCAACAGGGAGTCGCCGCGCGGCGACTCATCATCAACGACGCCAAGGCGCTCGTGCATACGGTGAGCGACACCGCCTACCTGGTCAGTCCCGGCGTGTTCCATCGCTATGCGCAGGAACATCCCCAGGTGGATGCGCTAGCCAGGCAGGACAAGCAACAGGATTGGCAGTGGGTGCAAAAGCGCTTTGAGAAACTGCAGCTACACCGCAAGCACTCAAATGGCCTGAACATTTGGACCTGTGAAGTCACGGGCCCGAGGAAGTCCCGCCGACTGCATGGCTACCTCCTCGAAAATGGGTCCTTGGTATTCGCCGAAATACCGCCCAACAATCCCTATCTTGCTTTGACTCAGGAAGGATGACGCGACTCGGGCAGCGACCGTCACCACCGTGTGGCGACGATCAATGCCCCGCGAAGCTGGCAACATTTGGCGAACTAAGCTACTCGACCCGCGCCAACTCCCGTGCAAGGAACGGAGCGGTTCGGCTGCCAGACTTTCGGGCCACCTGCTGAGGGGAACCCGCCACCACGATGCTGCCGCCGGCAGCGCCCGCGCCTGGCCCTACGTCGATCACCCAGTCGGCTTGGGCCACCGCACGCATGTCGTGCTCGATCATCACTACGGTATTGCTGGCATCGACCAGGCGCTGCAACTGCACCAGCAGCCGGTCGGCATCCGACGCGTGCAGCCCGGTGGTCGGCTCGTCGAGCACGTACAGGCTTCGGCCGCGCTGGCTGCGCTGAAGCTCGGTCGCCAGCTTGATGCGCTGCGCCTCGCCACCGGAAAGCTCAGTGGCCGGTTGCCCCAGGCGCAGATAGCCCAGTCCGATGTCGCGCAGCAGTTGCAGGGGCCTTGCCACCGCGTCTTCACCCGCGAAGAATTCGCTGGCATCGTCCACGGTCATCTGCAGCACCTCGGCGATGTTGCGCCCGTTCCACTGCACCTTCAGCGTGGCCTCGTTGTAGCGCGCGCCATGGCAGGTCGGGCACGGCGCGTACACGCTGGGCATGAACAGCAGTTCCACGCTAACGAAACCCTCGCCCTCGCAAGTCTCGCAGCGCCCCTTGGCGACGTTGAACGAGAACCGTCCGGCATCATAGCGGCGGCGTCGAGCATCGGGCGTGGCGGCGAACAGCTTGCGCACATGGTCGAACAGACCCGTGTAGGTAGCCAGGTTCGAGCGCGGCGTGCGCCCGATCGGCTTCTGGTCCACCTGCACCAGGCGCTGTATGGCGTCCACATCGCCCGCCAGATGACCGCCAGTCGCTTCGATCACCGCCGGCCCTTCGCTGGTGGCGCTTTCGGCCGCATCGTCTTCCGGCTCGTGGCCCAGGTGCAGCAGCACCAACTCCGGCAGGGCCTGCGCGACGAGGCTGGACTTGCCGGAGCCGGAGATACCGGTGACGGCCGTCAGCACGCCCAGCGGAATGCGTGCATCCACGCCATGCAGGTTGTGGCGGTGGATGCCCTGCAGTTCCAGCCAGCCGGTCGCTTCGCGTGCCCGGCTTCCCGGCGCGGGGATCTCCTCGAACAGATAGCGGGCGGTGCGCGATTCGGCAATCTTGCGCAGGCCATCCGGCTCGCCGCTGTAGAGCACGCGGCCGCCACGCTCCCCAGCATCCGGCCCGACATCCACGAGCCATTGCGCGCGGCGCATCAGGTCCAAGTCGTGCTCCACCACGAACACCGAGTTGCCGGCGTCGCGCAGCCGGTCGAGTGCGTCGTACAGGGCCTGGCTATCGGAGGGGTGCAGGCCCGCGGAGGGCTCGTCGAGCACGTACACGACACCGAACAGCAGGGAACTCAATTGCGTGGCCAGCCGCAGGCGCTGCAACTCGCCGGCCGAAAGCGTCGGCGTGGCCCGGTCCAGCGTCAGGTAGCCCAGGCCTAGCTCGCGCAGTTGGCGCAGGCGCGCCATCACGCCTCCAGCCAGGCGCTGCGCGGCGAGGCGCTTTTCTTCCGATAGCGCCGAGGTGCGGCGCACGTCGGGCGATACCGCATGGACGGCGCGACCGGAGGCCGCGCGTTCGGCACGGTCGCGTCGGGTCGCTTCCTTGTCCGTAGCCGCCCCCGCTGCATGGGCGCGGAAATCGCCCTGGGCGATGGGTTCGAGCAAGGCCGCCAACTGGTCCAGCGGCATCTGCATGAACGCGCCGATGTCCACGCCGGCGAAGGTGACCGACAGCGCCTCGGGCTTGAGCCGCTTGCCGTGGCAGGTGGGGCACGGTTTGCCCTCCATGAACCGGGACACGCGCTTTCTCATCAGCGCGCTCTGGGTGTTGGCAAAGGTGTGCATCACATACCGCCGGGCGCCGGTGAAGGTGCCCATGTAGCTCGGCTCCATCTTGCGCTTGAGCGCGGCGCGGGTTTCGGCGGGCGTGAAGCCGGCGTACACCGGCACCGTCGGTGTTTCCTCGGTGAACAGAATCCAGTCGCGATCCTTCTTTGGCAGGTCCTTCCACGGTCGGTCAACGTCGTAGCCCATGCTGACCAGGATGTCGCGCAGGTTCTGGCCTTGCCAGGCGGGGGGCCAGGAGGCGATCGCCCGCTCGCGGATGCTCAGGGAGGGATCGGGCACCATGATGGCCTCAGTCACCTCGTACACATGGCCCAGGCCGTGGCAGGTCGGGCACGCTCCCTGCGGCGTGTTGGGCGAAAAATCCTCGGCGTACAGCATGGGCTGGTTGGCTGGGTAGGCGCCGGCGCGCGAATACATCATCCGCACCAGGCTGGACAAGGTGGTCACACTGCCCACAGAGGAACGCGCGTTGCTGGAGCCCCGCTGCTGTTGCAGCGCCACCGCCGGCGGCAGGCCGTCGATCGCATCGACGTCCGGCACGCCCGCCTGGTCGATCAGTCGCCGCGCATAGGGGGCCACCGACTCGAAGTAGCGCCGCTGGGCCTCGGCATAGATGGTGCCAAAGGCCAGCGAGGACTTACCGGAGCCGGAGACACCCGAGAACACCACCAGCGCGTTACGCGGGATGGAGACGTCCACCTCCTTGAGGTTGTTCTCGCGCGCGCCACGCACCTGCACGAGGCCGCTGGCCGCAGCGGTACAAGAGGATTCACCGAAAGAATTGTTTGGCATGTTCTTATCCTGTAGTTCGTCCCGCTCAGGACGGGACTTCCTGAGTCCGGGGGCCGCGGCGACTGGCTTCGAGCGCTGCGGTGACAGTGCGGGCGTCGTAGCTACCGCGCAGGCGGCGACCCTCGACGAAGAACGTCGGCGTGACATGCGCACCGCTGGCGACCGCACTGGCGAGGTCGCGCTCGACACGCTCGATCACCGCAGAGCTGTCGAGATCCGCGATGAACCGATCGACGTCGAGCCCAAGCTCTACGGCGTAGCCGATCAGATCCTCGCGCTCCAGCGCGTGCTGACGGGTAAACACGAAGTCCAGCCACGGCCAGAACATCCCCTGATTCGATGCCGCCTCGGACGCACGCGCGGCGATCGGCCCATGCGGGTGGTGCGGCAAATGGCGCACCACATACCGCAGGTCGTCCCCGAAGTGGGCGCGCAGATCCTCCCAAGAACCGGTAGCGTGCGCACAGTACGCGCACTCGAAGTCCACGTACTCCACCAGCGTGAGCTGCGCGTCCTCTGGCCCGCGGATGTGATCGACCTCGGGATCGACCGGCGGCTCAAGCACCATCGGCAGATCGGCGGTCTCCTCACCCCACCTGCGTGCGGCAACCTTGAAGATGAGCCACCCGAGCAACGTGGCGAGCATCATCGACACGAGCACGCCGACCGTCGCCTGGCGGCCCAGGTCGGAGGTCGTGCCGAACGCGAGTCCGATGATGAGCAGCGACACGGTGAACCCGATCCCGGACAGTGCCGCACCACCGAACACGCTCCCCATTCCGACACCCGCCGGCAGGCGCCCCAAGCCGAGGCGGACCGCGGCGAGAGTGATGAGCCCGATGCCCAGGAGCTTGCCGAGCACGAGCCCCGCGATGACGCCCCAGGTCACGGGCGAGCCGAAGGCCTCCGCGAGCAGCCCACCACGCAGGTCCACCCCGGCGTTCGCCAAGGCGAACACCGGCACGATCAGCAGCGCTGTCGGCAGCCGCAGGAACTCGTGCAGCCGCTCATTCACCGAGATACCCTGGGACAGCCCGCAGTCCACTGCGCGAGCCGATGCGGCACTCGGAGACTGCCAGAAGTCACGGAACAACTGTCTTGCCGCGACGACCTTGTGACGTTGCGTTGCGTAGGCGGGGATCAGGAGCCCCGCGGCCATCCCGGCGAGGGAGGCATGAATGCCGGAGTACACGGTCGCGAGCCACAGCACGATCACGATCAGCACATACGGCGTTGCCCGCCACTGGCGGGTGCGCCCCAGCAACCACAACCCGACGAGACTGGCGAGGGCGATCAGCAACGGGACGACGCGGATCTCCTCGCTATAGACGATGCCGATGATGGACACGGCGAGGAAGTCATCGACCACGGTCAGGGTGAGCAAGAACACGCGCAACTGACCGGATAGCCGCGGGCCGACGATCGCCAGGGTGCCCAGCATGAACGCCGTATCGGTACCGACCACCGCCCCCCACCCGCGCAGGCCCTCACTTCCTGCCAGCCCCACGATCAGGACATACAGCAGCGCGGGCAGCACGACACCCGCGACCCCCGCGATCAGAGCGAGACGGGCACGGCTGCGGTCCCTGAGCGACCCGTGGGCGAATTCCTGACGCACCTCCAGGCCGATCAGGAAGAAGAAGACGACCATCAGGCCGTCGTTGACCCAGTGATGCAGATCCATGTGCAGGCCCAATGGCCCAAAGTTGAACCCGACGTCCAGGTGCCACAACTCGAAATAGGCATCGGATAGCGGCGAGTTCGCCCACGCCAGCGCCACAACCGTGACGATCACCAGCAGCACCGCAGCCCCAGACTCAGTGCGTAGATAGCGGGCAACGCGTCTCCGTCTGATATGCGCCGAGGACTCACCGAAAGAAGAGGCTGGCATGTGCTTATCCTGTAGTTTGTGAGATCACGATGGGCAGGTTTCGGATGGACCGATCAGGCGTCCGCCTCTGGCGGCGTCTCATCATCGAGCGAGCGCAGCCAAGCGAGTCTTTCTCCCAGCCTGCGCTCAACACCTCTGTCCGTTGGCTGATACCAACCCGGCCGCGCCACGCCCTCGGGAAAATAGGTTTGCCCAGCGGCATAAAAGGCTAGAAATGGTGTCCACTTAAATCAGGTGGACACCATCGCCTTTGGCGTCGGGGCCAAGAAGGTGTGTTGGCCGGACGGATACACAGAATCGGCCAAAAGCGGTCATCAGGGCTGGCTTGAATCGGGGCCGAAGGATTACGCTCTCAGCCCCATAATTGCTGGTCAGACAGTTACCACGATCTTGCCGATCTGCTGATTGGCTTCAAGGAAACGATGGGCATCCTGGATGTCGCTAAGTGTGAATGTCTTTGCGATGATCGGGCGCAACGCACCGGACTCCAACCCTTGCAGAATAAAAGCCTTTGCTCTCTCTAGGGCTTCAGGGTCGGCCACAATCTCTGCGTAGAGATAGCCCTTCAAAGTCAGGCTTTTGCCCAGCACGGTAAACAGTGGGAATGGTGTCGGTTCAGAGCTAAGTGCGCCGTACTCCAGCAAAATTCCGCCCCGCGCCATGCTCTGCGTGAGAGGTTCCAAGGACGGCCCGCCTACAGGATCGAATACAACGCGAGCGCCTTGACCGGCAGTTATCGTCATAACACGCTCGACGATATCCTCTTCATCGCTGACGATGACATGCGCAGCGCCTGCATCAAGTAGGGCTTGCTTCTTCGCGTGAGTTCGAGTGATCGCAATCGATGTGGCGCCGACCATACGAGCCATTTGGAAGGCGGCCAAGCCAACACTGCTTGACGCGGCGGTAACGATGACAAAATCGCCCTGACGTAGCTTCGCCTGTTCAATCAATCCCCCCCAGGCGGTGACGTACTGCATCCAAGACGCCGCAGCCTCTTCAAAGGACAAGTTCTCAGGGCTCTTTACCACCAGGTGGGCCGGTACATTGGCCAACTCGCCGTAGGTGCCCCAGCGAGCAATATCCAGAGGTGGGATCAGAGCGACCGAGTCACCAATCGTGATCTCGGTTACGTCGCTCCCAACTGCCGTTACGATGCCTGCGGCCTCGTAGCCTAAGCGGCTGGGGAACTCCGCTTCTTGTAGGTATGCGTGATTGCGGAACATCACTTCGGCTCGGTTCAAGCCAAAAGCTTTAACACTAATTTGCACCTCGTTTGCTGCTGGTGCCGATACTTCCAGATCTTCCAGCTTCAGAACGCTGGCGTCACCGTATTCATGAATTCTGACAATGCGTGCCATCATAAATACCTCGTTTATCAATGGGCCTCGACGTACATCCGGAAGGTATCCGGGCACTCGAAAGGTGACAAAAATTTAGTCATTGGTTGGCGCTAGATAAATGCCTACGATGGCGTATTACTAGAAACAGAGTGTTTATAATGGATCGCCTGACCCAGATGGCCACGTTCGTCAAAACAGTTGAGCTGGGTTCATTCAGCGCCGCTGCGGACGACCTGAATCTGTCCCCTCAATTGGTAGGGAAACAGGTGAAAATGCTCGAACAACATCTGGGTGTTTCCCTGCTGCACCGGACTACGCGCAGGCAAAGCCTCACCGACTTCGGCAGGGCGTTCTACCCGCGAGCAAAACTGATCCTTGCAGACATGCAGTCTGCCGAGAGCCTGGCTGCCCTCACTCGGGGCACACCAAGCGGCCGCCTTCGCATCAACGCGCCGGTCACGTTCGGAATCCGCACGCTTTCGCCACGCCTGCTGGAATACATGGTTCGGTATCCTCAGGTGTCTGTTGACCTAACGTTATCGAACGAACTGGTCGATATCGTTGATGATGGTTACGACGTGGTATTTCGCATCGGCGAGCTGGCGAGCAGTGGGTTGAAGGCATTGCCACTGGAGCCCTATCAGATGGTTTTATGCGCTGCGCCGTCCTATCTTGCACGTCGCCCTCCCATCATCAATCCGTGGGATCTACAGCAGCAGGAATGTCTGGGGTTTACCTATTCTGATGGCCGCTCACACTGGAGCTTCGACAGCCCGGAGGGGCGTATAGATGTTCCTATTACAAGCAAATTAACGATCAATCAAGGTGATCCACTGCTGGCAGCGGCTGTAGCTGGTCTAGGCGTGGTTCTACAGCCGATAGAGTTGGTTAGCGATGCACTGCGCGATGGGACACTGGTGCGTCTGTTGCCGCAGTACCCGGTGCCGAATACCGCAATGCACATCCTCTATGCCCCTGACCGAAGAATGACTCCAAAGCTGCGCAGCTTCTTGGAGTTTGCGCGTGAGGCTTTTGGGCAGCGAGGCCCTCTCTAACGCACGAAAATCAATGTCTGCGCTATCCGGTATTCGTAAAGGACGACGATTACCGTGGCTCACCGGATATGACCAAGCACCCCTTGCTGAGGAAGTACCTGCTGTAGCACTTCGCGGCGGAAGTCGAAGAACTGAAAGATGCCATGTTCGTTGGCTTGGGGCCGTAGGTCCAGAGCGTGCTGGACCGCCTGATCCAGGAGCGGGTTCTGAATCCCGACCGGGTGATTGCCGGCATGCTGCACCCCTCCGGAAACTGCACCTACCGGATCAACTACCTCATCGGCGACAGAAGCGCGCTGGTCCCGCACGCCACCAGCCCTGTGCCTTACGACCAGGTCCGGCGAGCATTTCGGGAGCGGTTCGTCACCGCCTGATCGAACGTCGGATGAGTGGATGCTGACGCGGGTTCAATTCCCAAACGGGAATAGAACTGGCGCCCTGTCTGATGCGCTCGGTTGGTGACCCGACCAGGGCAGAACTGGTAGGATTGCGGGCATCAAGGCCCGGATTCCGCACCTTTCCGCAGGAGTTTGCAGCGGTCGCAAGGCGCTGAGTTACATAGGTTTGGCGCAGGGTTCCACCCCACCGAGCCCCTGCAGGAGTTCGAATCGTTACGCCCCCCCAGAAACCCTCACTAGCCCGAACGGCCCGGTGCTAGGTCGTTGATTTTCAACAAATCGCTCGATCGATCCGCGCTTGCGGACTGCGGACTTCCAATGGGCCGGAAATCTGGCTCGCCCAGACGGCTCTCGGTACCGACACGTTGCAAACAGTCGGTACTTCTCGATAACTACCCGACGAATCGGAACATCACAGCCAGCCCTGATGTTGCCCCTGCTTGCTGACGCAGCTTGGAAGTTCTGGCTGCAATATTGCCCCCCGTCGCTGTGGAAGGTAGCTCCCTGGGCAAGTGCAATCGAGGGGGGGATCGCTGCGTAGAGCTTGTGCCCCCCATCCTGCAGCGTGACCTGATTGGGTCAAGGCCGGGTTGTCATGCAGGCAGTTTGGCTGCAAGCAGTTCGACCTTCTCGATATTGGGCGGAGAACTGAGCAAGGTCGCGGCGTTGGCCATCAAGGCCGCGGCGATCTGGCCGTTCAGATGTGCTTGGCGACCTGCCTCATCGGCAAAGGCATCGAACACACCGAACGTCGAAGGGCCAAACTTCAATGCGAACCAGGCAGTGGTGCCGGACTCGGCGTTGGCGAGCGGCAGTGCGCTGGCCAGGAAGTCGGCAAGCGCAGCCTCCTGGCCGGGTTTGGCTTCGAGGCGAACAAACAGGGCGAGCTTGGTCATACTGTAATCCTTTGGGTAACTGGGTTAGATGAATGGATCGACGAGCCTGCAGTCTAAGTCTTCATGACAGCCATCTCTATAGACAATAATGACAACATTGATATCATTGTTGCCATGAAAATCCACATCCTTGTTTGTGATGGCGTGTTTGATCTGGGGCTTGCGGCGCTCACCGACACAGTGGGCTTGGCCAATGCGATGTCGGGCTCGCTGCCACAGGCTCCCGCGCACATAGAGCTCACGCTGGTGGGCGTGCGGCGTCGCATCCGAACTGCGCAAGGCTTGACGGTCCCCGTGGTCACTGCGCGTGGTGTGCCGGAACCAGACGTCGTGCTCGTGCCCGCGTTTGGTGAAAAGATGCCTGACACGCTCTCGGCTCGGCTCACACGCCCCGACGTGCCCGATGCGGTCGCCGTGCTACAGCAGTGGTCCACCGCTGGCGCGCACCTTGGTGCCGCCTGCTCCGGTAGTTTCTTGCTTGCAGAGAGTGGCCTGCTTGATGGGCATCGTGCGACGACGTCATGGTGGCTGGGGCCGATGTTTCGGCAGCGCTATCCGAACGTCACGCTGGACGAGTCACGCATGATCGTGAACTCGACACGCTTCACTACCGCGGGTGCCGCTTTGGCCCACGTCGACCTGGCCTTGCGCATCATCCGGGGGCGCAGTCCGGCGCTGGCGGCCCTAGTAGCACGCTATCTGCTGGTCGAGGCACGCAGTTCGCAAGCCGAGTTCGTGATTCCCGACCACCTTGCGCATGCCGACCCGATGGTGGAGCGCTTCGAATGCTGGGCCAGACGTCGGCTCGCGAAGGGGTTCTCGCTGGCCGAAGCGGCCTGCGCCGCGGGCACAAGCGAGCGCACCTTGGCGCGGCGGCTGCAAAGCGTTTTGGGCAAGACGCCGCTGTCGTATTTCCAGGACCTGCGCGTGGAGCATGCCGTCCATCTCTTGCGCACCGGAAACGCGAGCGTCGACCAGGTCGCCGCACAGGTCGGGTACTCGGATGGGGTGACCCTGCGGGCCCTGTTGCGCCGCAAGCTGGGCCGGGGTGTCAGGGAGTTGCGACGCGGTGGATGACCAGAGGCGTTTGGTGTATGTACGGCTGGAGACCACCGGGAAACTGACGCAGGCCAAACGGCGCATTTGGACCTGATAAAACTACTGCGCCACGTTATTTGAACTGGTTTGCTAGGGTCTGTTGCCATTTCGCGCTAACCCATTGATCTATAAGAGCAAGCCCGTATCGTTGAAGCTCTGACCCAACATCGATACGAGCTTGCAATGCCCCGATTACTGCTCAGCGATGAGCATTGGTCGAAGCTGCGGGAAATTCTGCTGCACAAGGCCATCTACAACAAGCGTGATCTACGAATGACCGTGGAGGGCATGCTGTACCGCATGCGCACGGGATGTCCCTGGAGAGACCTGCCCAAGGCGTTTGGCTACTGGAATAAGGTCTACAAACGCTTCAATGCAGGCCGCAGCGGTACAAGAGGATTCACCGAAAGAATTGCTTGGCATGTTGTTCTCCTCTGTTCAAACGGACGGCGCAGCTATCGCGCGCCAGGACGGCAGCTCGTCAGGAAGATTTCTCTTCCGCCGCCGTGTCGCTGTGGGCGTGTCTTATCCTGCGGACGATCCACCAGATCGTCAGCATCACCGCAGGTACCAGAACCGCCATCACCGGCGCCACGCTGTCGTGAACGATCGGAATGCCCTTGAGCAGGTAGCCGAGAAGACTCACGACGTAATAAGAAATTGCCGCGACCGACAGGCCTTCGACGGTTTGCTGAAGGCGCAATTGCAACTTGGCCCGGTTGTTCATCGAAGCCAGCAGATCGCGGTTCTGGCGTTCAAGTTCGACGTCGATCCACGAACGCAGCAACGCGATGGCTCGGGTCAGTTTGTCGGAGAGCTTGGCCTGGCGCTCCTTTACGGATTGGCACTCCCGCATGGCTGGAGCGATGCGACGCTGCAGGAAATCCGCCCAGGTGCTGTATCCGGATACGGCCACTTCTGAAAGCGCAGCCAGCCTTTCCTCGACGATCTCGTAGTAGGCACGGCTGGCGCCGAAGCGATAGAGATTTGCCGCGACGCCAGCTTCCAGTTCGGCGGCCAGACCTGTCAATTCGGAAAGCAGCACGTCGCTATCGCGGCGTTCTACCAAATTCGTACACATCTCGTCAGTGATCGCAGCAAGGCGCGACTCCATGTGTCGCAGCTCCGACGTCATCGATCGCGTCAACGGCAGAGACAGCAACGCCAAGGTACGGTACGTCTCGATCTCCAATAGAAGTTGAGCCAGCGCACCTGCCCGCGCCGGGGTCAAATCACGAGCAAGGATGAGGATCTGCGTCAGGCCATCCTCATCCTGTCGGAAGTCGGTCAAGATGGCGGCAGAGCCGTTCTCTACCAACGAGTAGCACAGGCTGGCAGGATCGAAGCGATCAGCCTCCTTCTCCGTTTCTGGTATCCACGGAAGAAGTCTCAAGCGGATGCCGGATATGACCGGGCCCGGAGGAACAAATCCATGTTTGAAGGGATTTTCTCCGCAAGGCTCTCCCGTCTTGGAATCCAGCGAAGCGCACCAGAGATACGTAGAGAACTCGGTGTGCTTTTCACAGTGAAGGTCTCCCTCATCCCATGTCATGCCGTGTAGCGGCGTAGCGTGGTCGGGCTCGGCAACGCCGAAGCGATGAGACAACTCGCTCATCGCCATCTGATCCCTGGTCTGGTCACCTTCGGTCATGAAAGCGAGCTGCAATATACCGCGGGGGGCCTCAAGCAACAGATGCGGGCGCGCATGCACTTCACCCACGGCTGCAGCACGATCGGCATAAGCCGGCATGCCGTACACGGTGGCGGTTGGGGTGGGTTGTACGGTCGTCGTATTGATATTGGCCGGCTCTTTCATAACGACCTCATTTCTCATTGGTTGAAAAGCACGCTTCAAAACAAATGCCCGCAGCCATGCGTTTCACACATGGCTGCGGGCCGATCTTCATGAGCATGCACCGCGTTACGCAGTCCGTCTAACAGGCTCGCCGTATAATAGAGGCTTGTGCTGACCCTGTCAGAACGCTCTCAGCTTCCTTGCTTTCAGACGAAGGTGTACGAGCAGACCTTGTTGCCCGCCGGATCACGCAGGTAGGCAGCATAGGCACCCGGCAGGTGACCACGTGCGCCAGGTTGGCCCTCGTCAGTGCCGCCTGCGGCAAGGCCGGCGGCGTGGAAGGCATCCACTTCAGCGGGAGTGGCGGCCGCAAAGCCGATCGTCACGCCGTTGCTGGAAGGCGCTTCACCATTGCCCGGGCGGGCGATGATGAAAGCCGGCTTTTCGCGACCGAAAAGTACCCATCCGTTGTTGAAAGGACCGAGGTTCTTGATGCCAAGAGCACCCAGAGCGGCGGCGTAGAACGCGACCGACTTCTGAAGGTCGGCAGCGCCGATAAAGATGTGCGAAAAGATGCCATCGCCAGAAATGACAGGAGTGGACATGATTAATTTCCTTGGTGGTTGGCGTTGAATGGGTAGTGGGCGATCAGTAGTGGATCACCGTGCGAATCGACTTGCCTTCATGCATCAGGTCGAAGGCCTTGTTGATGTCGTCGAGGCCCATGGTGTGGGTGACGAACGGGGCGAGATCGATCTCGCCTTTCATTGCGTCCTCCACCATGCCGGGAAGTTGAGTGCGGCCCTTGACCCCGCCGAAAGCCGAGCCCTTCCAGGTGCGACCGGTGATCAACTGGAACGGGCGCGTCGAAATTTCCTTGCCTGCACCAGCCACGCCGATGACGATCGACTGGCCCCAGCCACGATGTGCTGCTTCCAGTGCCGAGCGCATCACGTTGACGTTGCCGATGCACTCGAAGGTGTGATCGACACCCCAACCGGTCATCTCGATGAGAACCTCGTGAATCGGCTTGTCGAAGTCCTTCGGGTTGAGGCATTCGGTCGCGCCGAAGGTACGAGCCAGCTCGAACTTCGCTGGATTGGTGTCGATGGCGATGATGCGACCCGCCTTGGCCTGGCGTGCCCCCTGAATCGCAGCGAGCCCGATGCCGCCGAGGCCGAAGATGGCCACAGAGTCACCCGGCTGAACCTTGGCCGTGTTGTGAACAGCGCCGATGCCGGTGGTCACACCGCAACCCAGCAGGCAGACATGCTCGGGATTGGCGTCCGGGTTGATCTTGGCCAGCGAGACTTCGGCCACCACCGTGTATTCGCTGAAGGTCGAGCAGCCCATGTAGTGGTAGATCGGCTGGCCGTTGTAGCTGAAGCGGGTGGTGCCATCGGGCATCACGCCCTTGCCCTGGGTGGCGCGCACCGCCACGCACAGGTTGGTCTTGCCGCTCTTGCAGAACAGGCACTCACCGCACTCGGCGGTGTACAGCGGGATCACGTGGTCACCCGGCTTGACCGAGGTCACGCCCTCGCCGACCTCGACCACGATGCCGGCGCCCTCATGGCCCAGCACCGCCGGGAACACGCCTTCCGGGTCCTCGCCCGACAGGGTGAAGGCGTCGGTATGGCAAACGCCGGTATTCGTGATCCTGACAAGCACCTCGCCCTTGCGCGGCGGCTCGACGTCGATCTCGACGATTTCCAGTGGCTTTCCAGGCCCGAAGGCAACTGCTGCACGTGATTTCATGATGGCGCTTCCTTTACTAGCTAACTAAATTTTCCCTCACCGAGGGCACCCTGGTGCCTCTACCGCAGGTAGGAGCGGACGATGGAGATGGTCTCGTCAATGGACTTGTTCTGCGAATCGCTCCTGATTTCGCTACTGGGAAACTCTTCCCGTAGATAGCTCTCCATAACCGTTGCCATCAATCCGTTGTCAGCCCCACGAACAGCTGCAAGCTGCTGAAGAATTGCAGGGCATTCAGCACCTGCATCGAGCGCTTGCTTCTTTTCTTCCGGGCCATGTGGCACTCACCGCTTTTCACTCCAGATAAGCGGGGCCTGACGCCGAAGAGACAGGCCCTC